>JAIXTA010000038.1 GCA_027484405.1 Burkholderiales bacterium | reverse complement strand
GATGATCGTCAACGGCGAGTGTGACCACCTGCCCGAGCAGGCCTTCTACATGGTCGGCACCATCGACGAGGCCTTCGAAAAGGCCAAGACGATGCAGTAAGCAGGTCCCGGCACGCCGGGTACAGCACCGCCGTGCTGTGCCTGGCGCCGCAAGACCCGCTTGTTGAACCGCGTCCGCCCAAGGCCCAGGAAAGAACAGCATGAGCACCATCCACGTCGACGTCGTCAGCGCCGAAGAGCAGATCTTCAGCGGCGAGGCGACCTTTGTCGCGCTGCCCGGCGAAGCGGGCGAGCTGGGCATCTATCCCAAGCACACTCCGCTGATCACCCGCATCAAGCCGGGTGCCGTGCGCATCATGCGCGCCGACACCAAGGCCGAGGAGTTCGTCTTCGTGGCCGGCGGCATCCTCGAAGTCCAGCCCGATGTGGTGACGGTCCTGGCCGACACCGCGATCCGCGGCAAGGACCTCGACGAAGCCAAGGCCAGCGACGCCATCAAGCGCGCCGAGGAAGCCAAGGCGGCTGCCAAGGACAAGGCCGAGCTCGCAGTCGTTGAAGGCGAACTCGCCATGCTCGCCGCCCAGCTCGCGGCCATCCGCAAGCTGCGCAATCGCGCATAGGTCCACCACGGCGGCGAGCGCCGCCTCGGCAAGCAAGAAGGGCAGCGACTTCGCTGCCCTTTTCTTTTGCCGCACTCGGGCGCGAAGCTGCTCTGCGAGAACGCCGCCCATCGCGCTCACGAGCGCAGCGGCCGAAGGCCTGCCTCTCAACTGCAGCACCGTGTCGCAGCCCCTGATCGCAGCGCACGCTCGGCTCGGCTAAGGTCCCGCCCATCCCCGCCGCATTTCACCTGCCCGACCATGCCGCGCTTCGCAGCCAACCTCTCGCTGATGTTCACCGAGCGCCCCTTCCTCGAGCGCTTTGCTGCGGCCCGTGACGCGGGCTTCGCGGCAGTCGAGTTCCAGTTTGCCTACGACCATGGGCTGCAGCGGGTGCGCAATGCGCTGGATGCCAGCGGACTGCGCCTCGTGCTGCTCAATGCACCCGCGGGCGACTGGGTGGCGGGTGAGCGCGGTCTGGCGGCCCTGCCCGGGCGCGAGGCCGATTTCCGCGCCGCAGTTGATGAGGCCCTGGACTGGGCCGCGGCGCTGGGTAACGCGCAGAGCCACCCGCTGGTCCATGTCATGGCCGGCTGCCCCGGCGCCGAGGTGAGCTACGCCAGCGCCCAGGCGGCGTATCTGGATAACCTCGACCATGCCGCCCGGCAGGCCCAGGCACGCGGCGTCACGCTGACCATCGAGCCGATCAACACCCGCGACATGCCCGGCTATTTCCTCACCCACCAGGCGCAGGCGCATGCGGTCGTGCAGGAGATCGGCAGCGCCCATCTCAAGGTGCAGATGGACCTCTACCACTGCCAGATCATGGAAGGCGACCTCACGCAGCGCCTGCGCGAGTGGATTCCCGGCGGCCGGGTCGGCCATGTGCAGGTGGCTGGCGTGCCGGCGCGCCACGAACCCGATGGGGGCGAGCTGAACCTGGACCACCTCATGCGCGAGCTGGATGCGCTGGGTTATGCCGGCTGGGTGGGCGCCGAGTATCGGCCGCGCCATCGCACCGAAGACGGACTGGGATGGTTGCGCCGGCTCTGATGAATCAATTTCGGCCACTCTATGGCAGAGCTTGAATCGAGCCAAGATGAAGAACTGATGAGCGATACCGACCCTTCTGTCCACCGAAAAAATGACTTATTCGGCCACGAAAGAATGAAGAGCCCCCGGCCCGACGCCCCGCCCACCTTGCCCCCCACGCCCGTCGCTGACCGCGCCACCCGCAACTTGCCCGCCGCGTGCTGCTCTTGGGCGGCACCTGTGGCGCGCTGAAGCTACGCCGCGTCTTTACGCCCGGCGTCGGCCCACCGCCAACCCGCCCCTGAGGCGCAAGCGCTCAGGCGTGCAGCACCGGCGTGCGGTGACCGCCGCGCCTGTCGGCGGTACTGAAGACGGCCGGATCGGCATTCACCAGTTGCTGCGCCCAGCGCACAAGCGTCCGGTCTTCGAGCGCCAGGTGGGCGCGATAGTCGCCGCAGAACGCATGCACCCGTGCGCGGTCCTCGGCCGAGCCGGCGCCGCGCGACAAGGCCTGCATCGCATGCCGCGCCGCCGGCCAGCTGAAGTCAAGCAGCTGGTGTTCGTGCGCAATCTGCGTCAGCGCGGCGTCAAGTTCGCTGCGCCCGCCGGCTTCGGTGACGGCGGCACGCAGCAGCGGTGCGAGCAATGCGTCTTCCTCATGGTGATGGCGGTGCGCCTGCACATCGAAGTAGCGCCAGAGCGAGGCGAGGTCGGCGTCTGCACCGCGCGGCGTGCCGCCGGCTGCGTCGGCCTCATCGAGCAGGCGTTCGGTGCGATCGAGAAACAGGGCAAGGTAGCGATGGCAGTGCGTGATGCGCGCCAGCAGCGCACGTGCGCCATCCACGTCGAGGTCCAGGGGGCGTTGCAGGGCGTCCATGGGCATCTCCTCGGCGGCCACGCTGCCCCTCCCAGGGCGCGCAGCCTTGCATCGTCAAGGCACCCGCGCGCTGTCGTGTGCGGCGGGTCTCTGGACTATATGGAACAGCTCGCTGCGCATCCAGCCTGGATACAGCGCGCCGCAAGTATTTCGATGCTGCGGCGCATGAATTGAACGATTGCGTGAGCCTTATGCATTCACCGGTGCAGGAAAGGCGGTCACGCACGCACGCAGCCGCGGCCGCTTGCCAAAAACTCGCGCACAGCGCAGCCTTCAGAGGCACGCGCATGTACCCCGAAGGAGGCCCCATGGCTGACAGCAGCCCGAAGACCCAGCCCACCACCGCCTCGGTGGACGACTTCATCGCCGCCGTGGCGGACGAAACGCGCCGGGCCGACTGCCTGGTGGTGCGCAAGCTCATGGAGCAGGCCACCGGCGAGCGCGCGGTCATGTGGGGCGATGCGATCGTCGGCTTTGGCGCCTACCGCTACGCCTACGCCGGCGGCAAGACGGGCGACTGGCCGATCATCGCGTTCTCGCCGCGCAAGACGGACTTGACGCTCTACCTCATGCCCGGCAGCGAGACCTTTGCGCCGCTGCTCGAAAAGCTCGGCAAGCACAAGACGGGCAAGGTCTGCGTCTATCTGAAGAAGCTTGCCGACGTGGACCCCAAGGTGCTCAAGACCCTCATCGAAGCCAGCGTGAAGGCCATGGCACCGCAGCGCGTTCGCGCGTAAGGCGTGAGTGACATGCAATTTCGGCCAAGCATAGAAATCCGCCTGCTTCCTCAATAACTAGTCCGCCAAGCGGAAACCGCGATAGCAAGCACTCGCAAAATCAAAACAACAATCAAAATCAGTCAAACTGATGAACGCCTCCGCGCGCATGATTCACCGCGCTGGATCAACCGGGCTTCTCAGAATCAGTGGTCGGCATCTAACATCCGTTAGAACGCAGTGTTCAAACATCTGTTCGAACGCATCATCCCATCCAGATCATTGACCACACACCGCGAGGCCCGCCATGCACACCCTCAAGCTCACCCAGATCGGCAATTCGGTCGGCGTCATCCTGCCCAAGGAGGTGCTGGCCAAGCTCGACGTCTCCAAGGGCGACGAGATCTACCTGACCGAAAGCCCGGACGGCCTGCGCATCACGGTGCACAACCCCGAGTTCGAGGCCCAGATGAAAGCCGCGCGCGAGATCATGAAGGACCGTCGGGCGGTGCTGCGCGAGCTGGCCAAGTAGGGCCGCCGCATGGCAAATCCTTGGGTCTGGATCCAGCGCGATGTGCTGATCGCTGTCCATGACGCACAGCTGGCCGAGCACGGTGGCGGCGCCGGTACGCGCGACCTCGGGCTGCTGGACTCTGCGTTGGGCCGGCCGCAGAACCTTGCCGCCTATGGCGAGCCGGATGTCGCCGCGCTGGCGGCCGCGTACGGTTATGGCATCAGCCGCAACCATCCCTTCATCGACGGCAACAAGCGCACGGGCTTCGTCGCGGCCGAGCTGTTCCTGCGCCTGAACGGCTACACGCTTGAAGCCGAGGACGCCGACTGTGTGATGACCATGCTCGCCGTGGCCGCAGGCGAGATCAGCGAAGACGCCTTTGCCCAGTGGCTGCGTGCGCACCTCGCGCCGCGCCGGGCGTCGTCCGCAAAACCCTAGACCGCAAACCGCCAGGCCGCTCGGCGCAGTCCGCGCGAGTCCGCCTCGGCCCCTGCGGCTTCGCGTCAGCGCTTGGCCGGCAGCGCGCTCAGCGCCTCCTTCACGCCGGGCAGCGCGTCCGCGCCCACCGGGATGGTGATGCTCGAGCCCTCGAAGTCGCCGCCGATGGGCTCGACGCGCCCGCCCAGGCAGCGGCCCAGGAAGACCTCGGTCACGGCATTGAAGCTGGTGTTGTTCTGCGGGCGCGCAAAGCCGTGGCCTTCATCCGGATAGAGCACGTAGGTCACCGGAATCTTGCGCGCCTGCATCGCCTTGACGATCTGGTCGCTCTCGGCCTGCTTGACGCGCGGGTCATTCGCGCCCTGGCCGATCAAGAGCGGCCGCTCGATCCTGTCCACGTAGGTCAGCGGCGAGCGTTCGGCCAGCAGCGCCTTGCCTTCGGGCGTGTCCGGATTGCCCACGCGCTGCGCAAACATGCTGCGCAGGGTCGTCCAGTAGGGCGGAATGGAATTGAGCAGGGTGTTCAGGTTGCTCGGCCCGACGATGGACACGCCGCAGGCGAAGTCCTTGGGCGTCATCGTCACGCCAGCCAGTGCCGCATAGCCGCCGTAGCTTCCGCCCAGGATGGCCACGCGCTCGCGCTGCGTGATGCCCTGCTGCGTGGCCCAGTTCACGGCATCGATCAGGTCGTCATGCATCCTGCGGCCCCACTGCTGGTCGCCGGCGTTCACGAAGGCCTTGCCAAAGCCCGTGCTGCCGCGGAAGTTCACCGACAGCACCGCATAGCCGCGGTTGGCCAGCCACTGGTGATAGGGGTTGTAGCCGTAGCTGTCGCGCGCCCAGGGGCCGCCATGCACCATCAGCACCAGGGGCACGGTGCGGTTGGGCTTGCCGTCGCGATCCGGGTCGGCCACTCGCGGCAGGGTCACATAGCTGGGCAGCGTCAGGCCGTCGCGCGCCTTGATCTCCACCGGCCACATGGGTTGCAGGGGCAGTCCGGTGAGGGCGGGGCGCGTGTCGAACCAGAGCGCGGCCTTGCCGCTGGCCCGGTCGTAGAGATAGACCTTGGTGGACTCGTTGCTCTTGCGCACGCTGACCACCCAGGTTTTGTCGTCGCGCGTGCGGCTGCTGATCCCGAACTCGCCGTCGCCCGCCAGTGCATCCAGCCGCTCGATGTCGGCCTTGATGGCCGGGTCGATCACGCGCCAGGTGTCGCGCAGGTAGGTGGCTGCGGCAGCCTGCACCAGGCCGGTGGCCGGGTGGGCGATGAAGCCGGAGAAGTCCGCCCGGGCGTCCTCGTGCAGCAGGGTCAGGGCGCGGGTGCGCAGGTTCATGGCAAACAGCGCGGCGGTGTTGCGGTTGCGGCTGTCGCGCAGGTACAGGGTGTTGCCGTCACTGGAGAGCGCCATCGGCCCGGTGGTCATGGCCTCGGCGCCCGGAATGTTGGCCAGGGGCGCAAAGGGGCGGAAGGGCGCGTTCGCCGGCGTGGCCGGGCGCTCGAACCACTGCGTGCCGCCATCGCGCGTGGGCTTGCTGGCAAAGCGCACGCGCAGCTGCTCGTCCGCAATGAAGCCGCCGTATTCGGTGTTGCGCAGCACCGGCGTGCGCTTGCCGCTGGCGATCTCGATGCGCGCCACGTCAAAGAACTTCGGGTCGCGGTCGTTCACCGTCACGAGCACGTCGGCCGGCACGCGGTCGCTCAGCGCCAGCAGCACGGCGCGCGAACCCTTGGGTGTGAGCGCGCGTGCATTGCCGGTGGCCAGGTCTGCGGCAAAGAGCTGGAGATTCTCGTCGCCGCCTTCGTCCTGGCTGTAGAGAATGTGCTTGCCGTCATGGGCGAAGCTGAAGCTGCGGATGCCGCGCCGGCGGTCGTTGGTCATGGGCCGGGCCTCGCCCGGCTTGTCCGCGGGCGCCACCCAGACGTTGAGCACGCCGTCGCGCGGCGCAATGAAGCCCAGCCACTTGCCGTCCGGGCTGATGCTGCCGCCGGCACGCTCCGGGTTGCCAAAGAGCACATAGCGCGGAATGAGCTGCGGCCCCTGCGCCACGGTGACGATGGGCGCAGGTGCGGCTGCGGGCTTGGTGGTCTCCTTGCTGTCGCTCTGCGCGCTGCGCAGCGGCCCGGCACTGCCGCAGGCGGCCAGGGCCAGGGTGCCAGCCAGCAGCCAGCCAGCGCGCACCGGCGTGTGGGCGAGCAAGCGGCGTGCGAAGCCGGCAGAGGCAGACGAGGGCGTGCGCGCAGACGTGCGTGGCATGGGCAGGGGCTCCAGGGTGTGCAGGGGGTGCAACTCAGGCGCCGAGCTTAAGGGGCATCCCAGCGCGTGCCAACGTGGCTGCGGGGGAGGGCGGCAAGTGTCCGTGCTCGACCACAGCTTGCGAACAAATTGGCCGAAAATAACGCTTTACTAAAGCGACTACATGCACTTATCGCTTACTGATAAATCGTTTCGACCGCAATTAAGCTGCTTCAAAACATGGCCGAATATGAACGACGATCCGCAAACCCATCGCAGCACCCGCGTCCCTCCCCCAACGCGCCCGCATGCCGCCGCCTGGCCCGGGCGCGCAGCCGCAGCGCGTGGCGCCGCCCCGGCGCAGCGCTAACCTTTCGCACTTGTTTTCCTTAGTGCGCCGCCGCGCCCGGAGCCCGCCATGTCCGCCACCACCGAACACCTCACGCCTGTCCTCGACACCGCCGCCCTGCAGACCTTCATGGACGACATGTGGAACCGCGAGATCGTGCCCGCGCTCACGGACTACATCGCCATCCCCGCCAAGAGCCCGGCCTACGACCCCGAGTGGGCGGCCAACGCCTTTCTGGAGCGCGTGGTGCGCGACGCCGCAAGCTGGGTGGAGAGCAAGAAGGTGGCCGGCCTGAAGCTGGAGGTGGTGCGCCTGCCCGGCCGCACGCCCGTGATCTTCTTCGAGATCCCCGCCACCAAGGCCGGCAGCACCGAGACCGTGCTCATGTACGGCCACCTCGACAAGCAGCCGGAGTTCAGCGGCTGGCGCAATGACCTCGGCCCCTGGACCCCCAAGTTCGAGGACGGCAAGCTCTACGGCCGCGGCGGCGCCGATGACGGCTACGCCGTCTATGCCAGCCTCACCGCCGTCATGGCGCTGGACGCGCAGAAGATCCCGCGCCCGCGCGTGGTGGGTCTGATCGAGACCTGCGAGGAATCCGGCAGCTACGACCTGCTGCCCTACGTGGACGCGCTGCGCGAGCGCCTTGGCGAAGTGTCCCTGGTGGTCTGCCTCGATTCCGGCGCCGGCAACTACGACCAGCTCTGGCTCACCACCAGCCTGCGCGGCAACCTCACCGGCACGCTGGAAGTGACCGTGCTCGACGAAGGCATCCACAGCGGAGATTCCTCCGGCGTGGTGCCCAGCTCCTTCCGCATCCTGCGCCACGTGCTCGACCGCCTGGAAGACAGCGGCACCGGCCGCCTGCTGCCCGAAAGCTTCCACTGCGAGATCCCGGCCGAGCGCCTGGACCAGGCCCGCGCCACCGCGAAGATTCTGGGCGACGCCGTGTGGCAGCGCTTCCCCTGGGCTTGCGGCGCCGATGGCGGCTTTGTGCTGCCCACCACCAAGGACCCGTTCGAAGCCCTGCTCAACCGCACCTGGCGCCCGACGCTGTCTGTCACCGGTGCCGAGGGCCTGCCGCCGCTCAGTAACGCCGGCAACGTGCTGCGCCCGCGCACCGCCTTCAAGTTGAGCCTGCGCCTGCCCCCGCTGGTCGATG
This sequence comes from Burkholderiales bacterium, assembly GCA_027484405.1. Lineage (GTDB taxonomy): Bacteria > Pseudomonadota > Gammaproteobacteria > Burkholderiales > Burkholderiaceae_C > Piscinibacterium. The sequence goes on along the minus strand of JAIXTA010000038.1, from coordinate 8,786 downwards.
GCCCCACCGCCACCCAGCAGCTCAAGGAACTGCTCGAAGCCGACGCGCCCTACAACGCCAAGGTCGTCTTCAAGGCGGACCACGCCGCCGCCACCGGCTGGAACGCCCCCACCACCGCCCCCTGGCTCGCCAGTGCGCTGGACGACGCCAGCCAGGGCGCCTGGGGCGCGCCCTGCGGCTACATCGGCCAGGGCGGCACCATCCCGCTGATGAACATGCTGGAAAAGGGCTTCCCCAAGGCCCAGTTCATGGTCTGCGGCGTGCTCGGCCCCAAGAGCAACGCCCACGGCCCCAACGAGTTCCTGCACGTGCCCTACGGCAAGAAACTCACCGCCGCCGTCGCCCAGGTCGTCGCCAAACTGCCCTGATCGGTCGCATGCGGGCCTGAGCCTACGCCCGCGTTCCGCAAGCCACAGGTAGAGTTCATGCGCTTCTTCAGGCAAAAGTGGCTGGAGAGGCGCTTGGGACAAGCGGAAAGGGGTTTGGGCTTTGGGGCTGAGCAAGACAACTTGGCGCGTGCTGGGCGTGCTGGCAGCGCTTGCGCTGCTCGCTCTATGGCGCTCCGCCGGCCGGCCCGAGCCGGACCCGCTTGATTCGGCGGCAGCGCCCCCGTCGGCCGCGGTGTCCTTGGACCAGGCACTGAGCATGCCGGCACCCAGGCCTGCCGAGGGTGCGGCACTCGAGCCACGCCGTGTTGAAGTGTGTGAGCAGGCTCCCGCATGGACGACCGACCTTGAGTACATCCCCGAGCCCGTCTTTCAGAAGATCATCACCGCACAGAAGCGCCAGCTTCGGCGCTTGAGTGAGCGCTTTGTCCAGGATGCAGACCCTTTCACGCGAGGCGTCGGTCTGACGTTGATGGGCGATGCCGAGATTCAAGACCGTGCCGCAGCGCAAGCGGCAAACCCGCTGACCGTGCGCGCGGCGCCGCCGACCGGTGAAGACTCAGGTGTTGAACTGACGGCGTCCGAGCGGCGGCTCGTGGATAAAGCGGCCCGCTCTACGGACGCTCGCCTGCACGTGCTCGCGCTGCCCCATTGCGAGTTCATGCGCGACCCGGCGTCACGCTGTGCTGATCTGAGTTGGCAGCGCGCCGCGGAGCTTGCAGCCGACAACGGCTACCTCTGGCTGCGTGCCGCGCACGAGCAGCGCAGCGGGGGCAACCCGCAGGCCGAGCGCGAAAACCTCGACCGTGCCATCCGCTCCACCGAATTCGAGACCTTCGAACGACAGCGTTCCGCCTTGATGGCCAGCGCGGCGCTGGCGTCGAGCACACCGTTCGAGCGCCTTGCGATGGCCTTCGACTTACCCCGCGAAGGCGAGGGGCTTGATCCTGTCGTGCTGGACTACCTCGGCAAACGCTGCACGGGCCGCGTTGCCCCTGCCGAGCGCGCCCGCTGCCAGCAAGTGGCGGATCGACTGGCGCGCACAGAGGCATATTGGAGCCAACATCTGGGCGCGAGCCTCGCCATTGCGCTTGCTCCAGACCCGCAGCGAGCACGGGCCTTACAACAGGCGCTGGCGGCACGATCTGCGCGCCGTGAAGCGCTTGCGGGCAAGCACATTGGCGAAGACCCCAGTTGCGCCGCGGCAGACGCGCATCTCAAGGCCGTCGTCGCGTCGGCTAGCCGCATCAACTCGGTCGATCAGCCGGCCGCGAAGGAGCGAGGGCAATGAGGGTGCAGCGCGTCAAGGTCTTCCAAGCCCCCACTTCGAAAGCAACAGGCGGATTCCATGCGCTTCTTCAGGCCAAAGTGGCTGGAGAGGCGCATGGGACAAGCGAGATCAGTGCGCTGACGGGGCTCGCGCTTGCAAGCGCTCGCTCTTCGCCCGGCGCGAAGCGGTGCTTCGCGAAACGCCGCGCTCAGCGCGGGACACGCGGAAAGGGGATGGGGCTTTGGGGCTGAGCAAGACGGCATGGCGAGTGATCGGTGCGCTGGCGGTGCTGGCGCTGATCGGCATCGGCATCCACAGCGGGCGCGATGAAGACCGAAGCCGAGCCGCTGCTGCCGATCTGGCCAAGACCGGCACTCGCAGCACCGGCGCAACCCAAGCCGGCAGCCTGTCCATCGACGAGCTGATTGCCCGCGCCAGCCAGGTGCCCGATGTGCAGGCGGCGATCGACCGCAGCAAGCCCCGCCAGGTGCAGGTGTGCGGGCGCGGCACGGTGACGGTGCAGCCCGACGAGATCCTGCCTGCTGGCCTGATGAGCGACTTCAACGCCCGCGGCCCGGTGCTGCTGCGCGAACTGGCTGACCAGCTGGCTACGCGCGCCGATGCTGCCAGCCAGGTGGCGGCGCTGCGTCTGCGCGCGGTGGCCGAGGAGCAGGCGCGCTACGGGCCGCTGCAGTCCGCCACCTGCGACACCGAGGCCTGCCTGGCCGAGCGTGCACGCTGGATGCCGCCCAGCTTCAGCGCCATGGTGGACCGCGCGCGCGACACCCTGGACCCGATCGCCTACCGGCAGGCGCTGCTGGCCTGCGAACGCCGCGTGCGTCGCGAGCCCTGCGGTCAGCTGAGCTGGGCGCGCTTCACGGAGCTGGCGCCCGATTCGGTCGAGGGCTGGCTGTTTCGCGCCGGTGAACTGGCGCGCGCCAATGACGCCGCGGGCGCCCAGCAGGCGTTGCTGCGAGCGGCGGGCGCGACGGACACGCGCAGCGGCCTGTTCGACTTCCAGCGCATCACCGACCAGACGCATGATGTCGTGCACGACGGTTTTGATCGCGTCGCCCTGAGCGTTGCGCTGCTCGACATCTCGGCCAGCGAACCTGTGCCCGAGCTGCAGCGCGTGACCGAGTTTTGCAGCGCGGGCAACGCCAAGGACCCCGTGCGCGCTGCGCAGTGCGGCCAGCTTGCGCGCCGCATGGGCGAGATGGATGCATTCATCTACGCCATGCTCGGCATGCGTATTGAAGAGCGTCTGGCGCGTACGCCCGAGCAGGCGCAGGCCTTGGACGCCGAGCGCCAGGCGCTGTCCAAGGCGCTGAGCACGCAGGCGCCCGACTGGCTGAACGACAGCTTCAGCTGCGCAGGCATCGAGCAGGCGCGCCAGTGGGCACGCGGCATTGCCAAGTACGGCGAGACGGCTCTGGCCCGCAGAATCCTGGCGGAGCAGCGGGCCAAGGCCGCTCAGGCGCCGCTCGCAGCACAGGTGCCGCAATGAGGCGGCGCAGGTCCGCGCTGATCGCGGCCGGCCTGCTGGCGCTGGGAGCGCTCGTGACGGGGCTGTGGCTGCGCGGCAAGAGCGGCGCGCCGACGGGCATGGATGCCACCGCTGCCGAGCGTGTAGCGGCCACGCCGCAAGACAAGGGCCGGACGATCGACGAGCTGCTGGCCGCAGGGCAGCGCGCGACGGCGCCGGAGGCCACGAAGGTGGAGATCTGCGGGCACGGTGTGTTCGATACCCGGACTGACGAGCGAGCCATCGAGGCGCTGGGCGAGCGACTGGATGGTCAAAGTACGGACCTCCTTCGGCGCGCGGGTTTGCGCCTGGCGAGCCGCTCCGATGTGAACGAGCGCGCGGTGGGCATCTGGGCGCAGTTCGCGGCCGAGCTCAGCAACTGGATGAGCAGCGATCCGTACAAGGAGCAGAGCGCAGGCCAATCGCGGCTGCCCATGCCCCCGCCGGTGACTCGACCCTTGAGTGAGCTGATTCGACTGGCTGCCGACAGTCGCAGCCCGACGGTGTATCGGCTCGCCCTCTCGGGCTGCCTCGACTGGGGCCTGAAGCCGGACGTGTGCAGTTCGATCAGTTGGACGGCTTTGGCAGAGCTGGAACCGGATAACGCCAGCAACTGGCTGCAGGTGGCAGGCCAGGCGCAGCTCAGGGGCGATACGGCCGCCTGGGACGATGCGATGCGCCGCGCGATCGCCGCGCCACGCCATCGCACCGGCGTGCTCTACGCCAGCGGCACGCTTGCCACTGCCTTGGAGGGCTTGGCTGATCCAGCGCTACAGCACGCTGTCCTCATCAGGTCGATTGGTGTCGAGGCGATGCTCAGCGTGCCACAGAACGCCGCCTTTGCGGCCTCTCGTTGGTGCCCGGAGCCGCAGCGCCAGGCGCTCAGCCCGGTGCGGCAGAACGAATGTGCAGCGCTTGGCCAACGCCTGCAGCAGTCTGACGACATCACCCTTGCGTGGGTCGGTTACGGTATCCATGGGCGCTTCGCCTCGAGCGAGGCGGAGCGGGCGCAGATCAAGGCGCAAAACGACGCCCTGCAGCGCGCTCGAATCAAGCAGGCCGAGCTGGAACTGGGTGCTGGCCTGTTGTCCTGCGCCGGCTTCGCCGCCACGCGTGCGCGTCTGCAGCGTGTAGCGCAAATCGGCGAAGCCGGTGTCGCCCGCGAGCAGCTTGCGCGCGAAGCGCACGCCGCCCAACCCGCTACACGCTGAATCGCACCCAAAAGCACAAGGCCGGCCGTGTCTCCACGGGCCGGCCTTGTGCTTTTGCAGCCTTCGCGGCTGCTGAAGTCGCGAAACGCGGCGACTTACTTCTTCTCTTCAGCCTTGGGGGCGGCGTCCTTCTTGGCCTTCGTGGTCTTCTTGGCCTTCTTTTCGGTCTTGGCTTCAGCCTTCTTCTCGGCGGCGGCCGGCTTGGCTTCAGCCTTTGCCTCGGTCTTGGCAGCGGGGGCGGCCGGGGCAGCCGCCGGGGCGGCGGGGGCCTGGGCGAAGGCGGCGGCGGCGAACAGCGAGGCGATGAGAGCGGCGATGCGTTTCATGGTGATCCCTCCAGAGGTGTGATCAGCTCAACCCGCGGCGCGGAATTGCGCTGGGTGTGTCCCCTCAACGGGGGGCGAGGCAGATTGTTTACGCAAGCCGTGGCCAAACTCGTAACAGCCTGTGTGCAAGCTTGTCGCGATGCAGGCCGTGAGCAGTGCGTGTCTGCCTGCAACGCCGCCGGGAGACCCCGCAGGGGCGGGGACCCGCGCAGCTCAGAACGCGGCGTTGGACGAAGGCGCCACGAAGCTCGCGCGCAACAGCGGACTCATGGGCACATTGAGCACCACGTTGCGCGGCGGCGTGGGCTGCATGAACCACCTGTTGTAGATGGCGTTGATCTCGCCATCCACGATGATGCGCGTCATCGCAGCGTCCACGAGCTTCTGCCAGGCGGCGTCGCGGCGCAGGGCAATGGCCAGCGGCTCGACGCTGAGCATGCGCGAGTTGAGCTGCCAGTCGGCCGGGTTGCTGGCGTTGGCCTTGAAGCTCAGCAGCAGGATGTCGTCGGTGATGAAGGCGTCGGCCGCGTTCCGGTCGACGGTGGTGAAGGCCTCGGCGTTGTCGCGCACGGGCACGGGCTGCGGTGCGTTGCGGCGCAGGCGGGCCTGCTCCTTGACCAGCGCCTCGCCGGTGGAGCCGCGGGTGACGGCCACGCGCCTGCCTTCGAGCTCGTCCAGGCTGTCGATGCCGACCGTCTTCTTGGACAGGATCTTGGCGCCGGTGAGGAAGTGCGGCACGGTGAAGGCCACCTTCTGGCGGCGCTCGGCGGTGTTGGTCGTGTTGCCGCATTCGAGGTCGATGCGGCCATCAAGCAGGGCCGGAATGCGGTCGGCCGCGGCCACCTGGACCCATTCGATCTTCAGGTCCGGCCGCTTGAGATCGCGGCGCAGATGGGTCACCACGCGCGCGCACAGGTCCACGGCATAGCCGATGGGGCGGCCGGTGCTGCGGTCCATGTAGCTGAATGGCATCGACGATTCGCGATGGCCAAGACGAATCACGCCGCTGCGGTTGATGCGATCCAGTGTGTCGATCTGCGGGGTGTCGGGCGCGATTTCCAGGGCGTGGGCCGCAGGCAGGGCAAGCAGCGCGGCGGCCAGGGCCAGTGGGCGAGCGACGTGGGTGACGAGCGCCGGGGGCAGGCGCAAGGGCGAGGGCATTGCAGGGGTCCTTGTGAGAGCGGGTCGAGCAGGCGCCGGGGCCTCGGGGTGACGGGGCAGGGCGCAGATCAGCAGGGGTGTTCAGGGATTGCTGAACAGGGCGGCATTCTGAGCGGCGCAAACGGTTGCGTCCAGCGTTTAGAGTGGGGTGCCCAGCGGGCTTGAAATCACGAACCGCCTGAACTCGCGCAGGACCCGGGCCGGTTTCCGCTGAGCCTGGGGTTTCGCAAGGCACGCCTTGCACCGGGCGAAGAGTCGCCGCATGCAGGCGGCGGCCCCGTGCGGTCTGATGTGCGGTTTCCGCTTGTCTGGTGCGGCTCTTCAGCCCATATGCCTGGAAAGCCGCATCCAGAGCGCGTCTTCAGGGGTATGCCTTGGAAAACCGCACCAGACAAGCGATACGGCGGGGTGGGTCGGACTCAGCGTCAAGTACGCCGGGCGACCGCGGGCACGGTGCAATCGCCCAGGGCGGCCACCGAGCGGCGGCCCGGCAGCGACCCCGCGGCAGCCCAACACGCTTCGCGTCCAGGCGAACTCGCAGGCACACTCCGGGCAGTCCCACGCCGGAGCCGGCTTCATGAATGGCCCTTCCCCGCCAGCACACGCCCCTGAGCAGCCCCTGCGTGCGCTGTGGCGCGCGGGTGATGCCCTTGCGCTCGCAGCCCGGCTGCAGGACATCGGCACGGCGCTGGCCCCCGCCACCCAGGACCGCTGGCGCGCCTTGCTCGGCCTGCTGCAGGAGCGCGCCGATGTGCTGGCCTATCTGGACCGCGCCTGGCTGGCCGACACGGCCGCGCAGCAGACCCGCGCCGCACAGGAGACCGCGCAGATTGCGCTGGTGGCCTGCCTGCTCGACTACGGCGCCATGGATCAGGTGGCCGTCTGGCTCGAGCGCGCCGTCGCCCCGTCGGTGGCCGATGCCGCCGCGCCGCGCGAAGCGCATCGCGACCCCTGGCCCGGGCATTTCTGGGTGGACGCCGCCGGTGTCGCCGCCGGCGTGCTGAGTGGCCGGATCGAGCTGGAGCACCAGCACGCCGCCGAGCGGCTCTGGGCGGCCTTGCGTGCGCTGGAGCCGGTTCTCAGCCCGAACGAGCGCCTGATCGCCGGCCAGCTGCTGGTGAACCATCGCCTTGTCGAGCAGGCCTACGCCCACTTCGGCCTGCTGGCCAGCGTCCTGGAAGCGCCAGAGCCATTTGCCGCCGCCAGCCCGCTGATGCAGGTGCGCTGGCTCTACACCGTGGGCTATGCGCTGTACCAGGTGGGCGAAGCCGCGCGGGCGCAACGCAGCTGGGAGCGTGCACTGGATCTGTGTCGTGCCGAAGGCCTGGGCGGCAGCGCGCTGATGGTGTCGCTGGCGCTGGTGCGCCTGCTGCTCGATGGCGGCGAGATCGCGCAGGCGCAGCAGGTGCTGGAGGCCATCGACCCCAACTGGGGCGCCGGCCGCGCCGCACAGCTCATGGCCCTGCAGCAGATGCGCGCCCGCGCCCAGCTGCTGGCCGGCCAGCCAGCCCGTGCGCTGACGCTGATCAACGAGGCGCTCGAGCTGGCGCAGGCCGCCGCCCTGCCGGATGCCGAACGGGCCGCCTGCCGCACCGATCTGGCGCAGATCCTCCACGCACTGGCGCGCGACCCGGAGGCCCTCGCCCTGCTGCACGACTGTCGCGCCCGCCACACGGGCCGCGATGCGCAGGTGTTTGGCGTGTTGCACGACCTGCTGCAGGCCTGGGCCCTGCGCGAGCGCGACCCGGAGGCCGCACAGGCCCTGCTGGCCGGTGCGCTCAGCACCGCGCAGCAGCTGCGCTACACGATGTTCCTGCGCCTGCTGCCCCAGCGCGCCGGCGAGCTCTGCGCGCTGGCGCTGCGCTGGCAGCTGGCGCCGGCCTTCGTCGAGGAAGTGGTGCGTGCGCGGCGCCTGCCCGCGCCCGACGATGCCGGCCCGCACTGGCCCTGGGCCGTGTGGGTGCGCCTGATCGGCGGCTTTGAACTGCGTCTGGCCGGCCGCAGCATGGCCAGTGAAGGCAAGGCCCAGGCGCGCCCGCTGGCGCTGCTGCGCATGATGGCCGTGGAGCGGCGGCTCAGCGTGAGTCTGGTGGCGGCGATGGATGCGCTCTGGCCGGACGCCAGCGGCGACAGCGCGCGCAAGTCCCTGGACATGACGGTGGCGCGGCTGCGCAAGCTGCTGGGTGCGGCGGACCGGGTGCAGATCGGTGACGGCCGAGTCGGCCTGAACCGCGCCCAGGTGCAATCCGACGTGGCCTTGCGGCGCCAGCTGATCGATGCGCTCGAGGCACTGAGCCTCGCGCCAGCCGCAGCCCAAGGCGATGCGCAAGCCGAGGCCCGCGGCAAGCACGCCGAGACGTTGATTTCACGGATTGCCGCACTCGGCAGCGACGAGCTGCTACCGGACCTGCCTGACTCCGCGTGGCTGGCGGCTGCCCGGGCGCGATGCCACCAGGAAACGGTGCGTGCCGCCCAGGCCGCCGCGCAGCTCATGGGAGAGCGTGGCGCGGGTGTGGTGGAGATCGGGTTGCTGGAGGCCGCAATGCGCTATGAGCCGCTGGCCCAGTCACTGGTCCATCGACTCATGCACGCACACGTTGAACGAGGTGCTCGCGGCGACGCCTTGCGCGTCCTGCAGGGCTTCGAGCGATCTTTGGCGGCGCTCGATCAGCCGCCATCCCTCAGCACGCGCGAACTGGCGCGCAAGCTCGGGCTGATTGCGGCGCCACGGTAATGGCGCCCGCCGCCCGCCTACTTGCCGGCAACGACTTCAACGGCGCCGGCCTTGAGCCCCTGTTGCGCGAGGGCCGTACGCAGATTCTTGGCTCGAGCCTGCGCCTGTTGCAGCGCCGCCTTGCCGCTCGCGCCGTCTTCGAGCGGAATCATGATCTTCAAGGGCTCCTTCAG
>JAIXTA010000047.1 GCA_027484405.1 Burkholderiales bacterium | reverse complement strand
GCCGCACGGTGATCATGATGTCGCTCGAGACGCGTCATGCCATGATCGTCAAGTCCGAGCCCGAGCGCGAAAAGACCCTCGCGCTCATTGGCACACTCCGCAAGGACCTCACGGAGCAGCTGCGCGAGTTCGAGAGCTCCTTGCATCACGAGGAAGGCCGCAAGCGTTTCCAGGCTGTGCAGGCCAGCGTGGTCCCGTTCCTGCAAAGCGTGGACAAGATCGGCGCGCTCATCCAGCAGACGCGGCTGAGCGAAGCGGTCGACATGCTGACCGATGAAGTCATCCAGCGCCGCAACCAGTTTCTGGACCGGGTGGCCGATCAGATCGAATGGCAGTCCAGCGCACTGAACGCAACAAACCGCCAGGCGCTGGGCATCGCCCAATGGATGCAGACCCTCGTGCTGATCTTGACCGCCTTGAGCATGTTGATTGGCGTCGTGGCGGCCGCGACGGTGGTGCGGCAGCTGACCCGGCAGATCGGCGGCGAGCCGGCAGATGTTGCAGCCATTGCGCACGCGATTGCCGAGGGCGACCTGACGCGCGAGGTCACAGTTCGGCCCGGCGACTCCACCAGCCTCATGGCCGCCATGGCGCACATGCGTGCCGAGCTGGCCCATCTGGTGGGGCAGATCCGGTCTGGCGTGGAGACCATGAGCACGCGGATCGACGGCATTGCCTCCGGGAATGAAGCACTGGCTGCGCGCACGGATCAGCAATCCGACAGCGTTCAGAAGACCGCCGGCGCCGTGGCACAGATCCATGCCACCGCCAACACCAGCGCCAGCAGCGTGGAGCGGGCGAGCCTGCTCTCCAAGGACGCCACGCAGGTGGCCGAGCAGGGCGGTTCCACGGTGAATGACGTGGTTCGCACGATGGACGAGATCAACACCTCGGCCCAGAAGATCCGCGAGATCATCGGCACGATCGATTCCATCGCCTTCCAGACCAACATCCTGGCGCTCAACGCCAGCGTGGAGGCCGCGCGCGCCGGCGAGCAGGGCAAGGGCTTTGCTGTGGTGGCCGGAGAAGTCAGAAACCTGGCGCAGCGTTCCGCCCATGCAGCCAGCGAGATCAAGACCCTGATCACCGAGAGTGTTGAGCGCGTCGGCACGGGTACAGACCTGGTGCGTCACGCGGGCGACACCATGGGCAAGATCCTGACCAGCGTGCGCAGCGTGGACACACTCGTGCAGGAGGTGGCCGGCACGCTGCGCGAACAGGCGCGCGAGGTCAATCTCATCAATGACAGCGTTGGCGCGCTCGAACAGACCACGCACAAGAACACCGAGCTGGTCGAGGAAGCCTCGGGCGCCACGGCAGACTTGCGCAGCCAGGCCGCGGCGCTCCTGCAATCCGTCAGCCTCTTCAAGCTGCAGCGCGGCTGATACCGCCGCGCCGATTCAAGCGCCACACACGGCGGCCTGTTGGCCGCCGTGTTCTTTTGTGCGTCGAGTATCCATGCCCGGATGCCGAAGGCGAGATCCAGCATTCATGCGCTTCTTCAGGCCAAAGTGGCTGGAGAGCGGCTTGGGACAAGCGAGAAGCCTCGCCCGCGGACCCCGCTTGGCGCAGCTGCGGGCCTGGGCGCCGGGTCAGCGGCAGCCGGCAGCGCTCTTCTCGGCGTTGAGCTTGTGCCAGCGCTCGCGCCAGGCGTCCATGGCTTCGGCGGTGCCGCCCGCGCGGGCGCGGCCGTTCACGTAGGCAATCTCGGCGTCGATCTCGGCGCAGCTGCGCGTCAGGGTGGGCGCGGAGACGCTGAAGCGCGCCTGCGGCGCCATGGAGGGCTCGGGCGCGCGCTGCGTCGGGCGGTCAAGGCTGGAGCGCGCAAAGGCCGGGTTCTGCACCGGCCGGCTGTCATAGCCCTGCGGAATCACCACATCCACCGCCGCCTGCTTGCCCGTGGGGCAGGGCGTGTTGCGGTACTCGGTGCCCTGCGGTGTCTCGCAGCGGTACAGGCCGGTGGAGGGCGGGGCCAGGCTCGCGTTCGGCAGGGGCTGGGCCGTGCCCGGCGTGACCGTGCCTGACGGCGGCACCACCGCCCCGGCCGGCGCGCTGGGCGCAGACACCCACGCGCGCGAGGCCCACCACAGCCCACCGGCCACCACCCACACCGCGAGCCCAAGGCTCAGCAATCGAATCGCCCAATCCTTCATGGCGCGCAGGGTAGCGTTTGTGGCGGCGGCGTGCTCAGCGCGGCGGGCCCGGCCTCATTCGCGGCCCGACGCCTCCATGCCCGGATGCGACCAGCCAGACCCAGCATTCATGCGGCTTTTCAGGCCAAAGTGGCTGGAGAGCCGCGCCAGACAAGCGAGAAGCCATTGCGGCTCTGCCTCTGGCGCCCAGAAAGGCACACCGCCCAGCCGCTCAGCGCGCAGGTGTGGCGGGGCTCGGCGTGTGAGCAGGCGCTGACTGCGCGGGTGATGAGGGCGCAGCCGGTGCGGTGGCGGGGGCAGCGGGCGCAGTACCCGGCGCGTTGGCGGGCGCAGCAACCGGTGCGGCAGTCTGTGTTGCAGCGGGTGGGGCCGCTGCTGGGGCCGCCGCCCCTTCTGCCGGCAGCTCAAACAACCAGCGCACGGCCTGCGGAAAGGCGGCGGCCCAGGCGGGTTCGTTGTGGCCGGCTTCGGGCGTGATCAGCAGGGTGGTGGCACTCCCGGCGGGGCGGGTTTCGCGCATGAGCTTCAGCATGCGCTGCGCGTCCGGCACCATGCGCGGGCTTTCCTTGCCGCCGGCGTACATGAACACCCGCACCGTGGCGGGCGCCGGCTGCTGGCGCGCAAAGGTGTAGGGGCCTTCACTCACCCAATAGCTGGGCGACAGAATCCCCACCTTGCAGAACACGCCGGGCCGCGCATGCGCCGCGTAGTGCGTGAGCAGCCCGCCCAAAGACGAGCCGATCATGGCCGTGTGCTCGCACTCCGGCCGGGTGGGGTAGTGGGCGTCGATGTAGGGCTTCACCACCTCCACGATCCAGCGCAGATAGGCGGCGCCTTCAGCGGGCGGTGCTTCGCCGACGAAGTTCTCGATCGGCCAGGGCATCAGCTCACTGATGCGCCGCGGCCCGCCATGCTCAATGCCTACCACAATCGCCTCAAACCCCACCTGCTCCCGCAGGCGCTGCATGGCCTCCGTGATCTGCCAGGTGGCGCCGGTGTAGCTCTGCTTGGGGTCGAAGAGGTTTTGGGCGTCGTGGAGGTAGAGGACGGGGAGGCGGGTCCTCTTCAAGCTGAGGTCGCTGGGCATCAGGACGCTGACTGAGCGAATTCGCGTATCCAACGAATTGCCCAGCGCTACTACCTGAATCTGTCGTAGCGAAGGTGGTGCATGAGACTGCGCATAGGCCGACACTCCTGAACACATCACCGTCGATATCACTGATGACGTGAGCCTCAGCAAGCAATGCTGCAGCAGCCTAGGTTGTTGCGAGTGTGTGTATGCAGGACCTCGAGGCACCGCGTCAGCTCATTGATTCGAAAATCTCTATGCCGTCATCGATGCTCTGCGCCAACAGGACTTCAGTGTCAGATCGAGATGCAAAGTAGCGAAGTGCCTCAAGCGATTCTGCTCTCACGCCTTTCAGCTCGATCTGATCACCCTTTAGCCGGTTTGAATTTGCGTTCACGACTAGGCGAGTTTGGACCCGGTTCTCCGCAAATTCGTCTCGAATGGCTTGCAGCCGGAGCAGCTTACTTTCGGCTTCCTGCTTCGAGATGGCCGCTTGATGGGCAGATGTCGGCAGACTGGCAACTTGTGCCACCCATCGCTCGAAAGCGTAGTCGACCAAGATGGAGGGCCCGTTCTTGACGTCAAGCTTGCGTCTGAAACGTTCTTTTCGGGACGGGTCTGTGCGGGAAAACTGGGACCGGAGTTGCACTAAGAAACGACGAGTGGAAACCGAACCTATCGCGTCTTGATCCTCTGAATCCCACGCCGTAAGGTCGTCACAGAGGATCGAAGCCCGAGCCGCCGCTACGTTCAGCGCTTGGCTGAAGTCGACACCTTGAGCAATGCGTTCCTCGCCGAGCGCGAAGCCGTCAAAGGGCATTTGCAGACCGCTGAGATCAACTCCGTGCTCAAGCTGTTCGCTGAGAAAGTCGCGGGTTTCTTCGAGCATGCAAGCTGCGTGACTGGCCTTGGCAGTGCCTGCTAGCACAGAAAGAGCCGTTCGACGCATCGAGATGTACGCACGTGGAACGCAACGCCCTGCTTTCGGCCACTCACCAATGGGCACAACGGCGACAAGCGCGACAAACCGCTCGCCCGCACCCGATTGGGGCTCCCAGAGAATCGGGGAGTATCGGATTCGCAGTCTTTCCGGCGCTTCATCATTCAGGAAGAGGTCCATGAAAGTGTTCCGTACTCAGGTTTGGACAAACGCTTGTCGAGCAGCAAAGCGAGGCCCGGCAAGCGCAAGATAATTGAATCGAGGACGACCGAAGCATGGGTCAGTAGAGACGAAAGCTGAGCGTTTTTGTGTGTCCAGCCCTTCGCGTAGTGCGACATTTCTTGAAGGCGTGGCTTTCGCGATGCGAATAGCGAAACACAGTCATGAATACCGTGATCTTGTGGACGCAAAAAGAGCATCTTGAGGGCTAGCAAGTTTTTGCTAGACCGATATTCCGCCAAATTCGCTCCTTCGGCCGCAAGAGTTTGCATCACTTGCCGCTCGATTGCGGCCAACGGCGGAAGAGCCTTGTCGTGGTCGATCAACCACCAATTCACACCGTCGAAGATCAAGTTCTTGAAGTGGCGGTCATCATTAGCTACCAATTCATCCCAAACAGCGCCAGGAGCACCAGTTTTGCTGCTGCAAACGCTCTTCCATACAAACTCTTCGCTTTGCGGTCTGCGCAAGAGTTGCTGCGATGGCTCGAACCAGCTGCCAAACAGCAAAACCTTCGTTGATGTACCGGCGTCGTCCAATCCCGGCAAAAGATCCTTGTCTGCTATTACGAGCGCCGGTTCAGGAACTGGCACACCAAGCGCAACGGCCGCCAAGCTACACGCCAACTCAATTGCAATCTTGCCCGGTGCCTGCCCGTAGTACTTGACCACAACGGGCATCCCCGCGCCTGTGGGCTGATCAAGTCTGTGCGCCAGACCGTCCCAAACTTGGTTGAGGTGGTCCCCGCGGAGCTGGTCCGCCGTTCCAGATAATTCAAACAGTGGGGGGCGCTTGTGATAGGCCTTTATGTCTTTCACGTGCCGCTTTCTGACCGAACAAATGCGACTCGATTTCACACGCCAACGACGGGCCTGTCACGTAGTAGCTCAGGTTCACCTCCCCCACGAATCCTTCAACCCTACCGCCATGTTGAACACGGGCTTCTCGGCTGTGTGGTCCTTGCGGTCGGCGACGAAGTAGCCGATGCGTTCGAACTGGAACTTGTCGTCCGGCTTTGCGGTGGCCAGTGAGGGCTCCAGGTAGGCGGTGACGACCTGCTTGCTCTTGGGGTTGATGACGGACAGGAAGTCGCGGCCGCCGGCGTCGGGGTGGGCCTCTAGGAAGAGGCGGTCGTACAGGCGCACTTCGGCGGCGACGGCGTCTGTGCGGCTCACCCAGGTGATGACGCCCTTGACCTTGTAGGTGTCTGCGCCCGGGGTGCCGCTCTTGCTGTCCGGGAAGTAGGTGGCGTGGACTTCGGTGATGTTGCCCGCCTCATCCTTCTTGAAGCCGGTGCATTCGACGACGAAGCCGTACTTCAGGCGCACCTTGTTGCCGGGCACGGCCTCGCCGGCGGCGTTGGTGTGGGGCGGGTAGAGGCGGTGGTAGCCCTTCTCGGGCAGTTCCATGAAGTCCTCGGCCTCGATCCAGAGCTCACGGCTGAACTGGAAGTGGCGCGTGCCGAGCTCCGGCTTCTGCGGATGGGCGGGGGCGCTGCAGGCGACGGGTTCGCCCTCGAAGTTGGTGATGACGAGCTTGAGCGGCTTGATCACGGCCATGGCGCGGGCGGCGCGGCCTTCCAGGTCTTCGCGGAGCGTCGCTTCGAGCACGGAGAGGTCGATCCAGCTGTTGGCCTTGCTGGCGCCGGTGCGGTCGCAGAACAGGCGGATGGCCTCGGGCGTGTAGCCGCGGCGGCGCAGGCCGACGATGGTGGGCATGCGCGGGTCGTCCCAGCCGTCCACGTGCTGTTCATCGACCAGCTGCTTGAGCTTGCGCTTGCTGGTGATGATGTAGGTGAGGTTCAGGCGGGCAAATTCGTACTGGTGCGGCAGGGGCTTGGCGAGCAGATTCACCTCCGCCAGGCGTTCGAGCAGCCAGTCGTAGAAGGGGCGCTGGTCTTCGAATTCGAGCGTGCAGATGGAGTGGGTGATGTTCTCCAGCGCGTCTTCGCTGGGGTGCGCGTAGGTGTACATGGGGTAGATGCACCAGGCATCGCCCGTGTTGTGGTGGGTGGCGCGCTTGATGCGGTAGAGCGCCGGGTCGCGCAGGTTGATGTTGGGGCTGGCCATGTCGATCTTGGCGCGCAGCACCATGGCGCCGTCGGCGTGCTTGCCCTCGCGCATCTCGCGAAAGCGCTGCAGGTTCTCGGCGACGGGACGATCGCGCCAGGGCGAGTTGGTGCCGGGGGTGGTGAAGTCGCCCCGGTTGGCGCGCATGTCGTCGGCGCTCTGTTCGTCCACGTAGGCGTGGCCGGCTTGGATCAGCGCCTCGGCCGCGGCGTACATGAAGTCGAAGTAGTTGCTGGCGTAGTAGAGGTGGCCGCGGCCGTGGGCATGCCAGCCGAAGCCCAGCCACTGCACGGCGTCCAGGATGCTGTCGACGTACTCCTGCTCTTCCTTCTCGGGGTTGGTGTCGTCGAAGCGCATGTGGCACACGCCGCCGTAGTCGCGCGCCAGGCCGAAGTTCAGGCAGATGCTCTTGGCGTGGCCCACGTGCAGGTAGCCGTTGGGCTCCGGCGGAAAGCGGGTGCGGATTTTGGCGGGGTCGGCATCGCTGGTGACGTGTACAGCAGCAGCACCCGGCTCCCCGGCCCAGCGGCGCTGTGCGTAGGTGCCCTGCTCCAGATCGCGCTCGATGATGTTGCGCAGAAAGTTGCTGGCTGGGGCGGGAGCTTCTTTGTTGGACATGGAGGTGCGTGGCTTCAGTGTGCGGCGCGCTGGCGGCTGCGCGAGGGGTTGTGATGGGGCTGACCGAGCACGGTGCGGGGGCAAGGCAGGGTCAATGCAGAGCCAATCGATTGTATGGGCCGCGCCCCATGATTGAGCCCCCTGCAGGCCCGGGTTCGCAAAGCAAGATTGGCTCTGGATGCGGCTCTTCAGGCCAAAGTGGCTGGAAACCCGCACCAGACAAGCGAGAACGCTTGCCAAACTCAAGCCCCGGCCTGCTGCGTGGTGCCCGCGCGGGCCGTGCCGGAGCGGGGCGCTTGAGTGTGCTGGAACGCGTGCGCTGAAGGGGGCGCGGAACGGGGCGCGGAAGGGAGCGCTGAAGAGTGCGCTTGGGGGTACGCGGTCGGCGCTAGGTCTGGCCGGGCACGAGGCCGTCGCCAATCAGCGCGTCCATGCGCTTCATCAGATCGTCGGGCGTGCTGCGCGAACACATGATGTAGCGCTGCGGGCCGGTCTTGGGCAGGTCGCTCAGCGCCAGGCGGGTCAGGCGCGTGTCGCCCGGCTCCTGCTCGAGAAACCAGTTGAGGTGTTCCTCGGTCACCACCGCCAGCGGCACGCGGCCGGCCACCACCATGCGCAGCAATTGCTCCACCGTGACGGTGGGGCGCATGACCATGCCGGGTTGGGCCGCGAGGATGCGGTCCACCTCTGGGCCGTACGACAGGCCGGAAATGGCGCCAATCCGGTATGTACCGCGCGAGAGCAGGACAGCCAGGCTGCCCGCGCCGGCAAAGGTGCTGGCGGGCAGAGCACTGACGATGACGATGGCGCGGTCCCGGTAGATGGGGCGGCTGAACTTGGCAAAGGCCTCGCGCTCGGGCGTCTTGTACCAGCCGAGCGAACAGAGGGCGCTGCGGTTGGCCTCGATCTCGGCCAGGATGCGCTTGGGTGGGCGGGGTTCGAAGCTCAGCACCAGACCGGTGCTGGCACCGCGCTGGCGCAGCGCATCAATGAACACGCCGCGTGGCCCGCTGCCGTTGCTGTACGACAGCGGCGGATTTTCCGGAAAGCTCAGGTGCAGCGGGTCATGACTGGCCCAAGCCGGACCACCGCCAAGACCGACGGTGACCAGGACAAACCGCTGCAAGAGCTTGAGCACGTGCACCTTTCAGCGCAATTTGCGGAGCGGATGCGCTCCGATTGCGTGTGTAAGCAGTGTATGTGTTTGTATTTGTCTTGGACAGCATCTTTTCGGGGGCAGGCGCAATGGCCCCAGACGGTCTATGGGCATGGCACAGGCCTTGCTGAATTGCATGCATGACAACCTTCTCCCTGCGCCCGCCCGCCGTGCCCGACGACGCGACGCGCCGCCTGGCCCTGCTGCTGGAAAGTACGGGCGAGGGGATCTTCGGCATCGACATGGACGGCGCCTGCACCTTTGTGAACCGGGCCGCGGTGGACATGCTGGGCTGGCGCACCGAAGACGTGCTCGGCCGGAACATGCACGACCTGATCCACCACTCCCACGGCGACGGGCGCCACTACCCGGAGTGCGACTGCCCGATCTTCAATGCCTTCCGGCGCGGCATGCCCTGCCGCATCGACGACGAGGTGCTCTGGCGCGCCGACCGCACGCCCTTCGCGGCGGAGTATTCGAGCTACCCGATCATCGAGGACGGGCAGGTGCGCGGCGCGGTGGTGACTTTTGTGGACATCTCCGCGCGCAAGCGGGCGCAGGAGCTGCTGCGCGCCAGCCATGACGAGCTGGAGCGCCGCGTGGCCGAGCGCACGGCACAGCTGCGCGAGCTGGCGCATCACCTGGAGGCCGTGCGCGAGACCGAGCGCAAGCGCATTGCGCGCGAGATCCATGACGAACTCGGTTCCATCCTGGTGGCGCTGAAGATGGACCTGAACTGGATGGAGCGCCGCCTGGGCGACGCCGCGCACAAGGAGGCGCTGCAGGCCAAGTGCGGCCGCATGGGCGGGCTGGTGGACACGGCCGTGGATGCGGTGGGCCGCATCATCACTGACCTGCGCCCCAGCATCCTGGACCACCAGGGCCTGTGGGCGGCGCTGGAGTGGCAGGCGCAGGAGTTCCAGCTGGCCTGCAGTGACGACTGCGCGGTGGAGTTCAAGATCTTTGTGGCCGCGGGCGTGCCGGCGCCCGAGGGTGGGCTGGCCATTGCGGTGTTCCGCATCTTCCAGGAGGTGCTGTCGAACGTGGCGCGACATGCCCGGGCGAAGACCGTGGCCATCCGCATC
>JAIXTA010000145.1 GCA_027484405.1 Burkholderiales bacterium | reverse complement strand
GCTCGATGCGCACCATCTCGACCTTGTCGAACTGGTGCTGGCGGATCATGCCGCGCGTGTCGCGGCCGTAGCTGCCGGCCTCGCTGCGAAAGCACGGGCTGTGCGCGGTGAGCTTGATGGGCAGGTCGGCGGCGTTGAGCATGTCGCCACGCACCAGGTTCGTGAGGCTGATCTCGCTGGTGCTGATGAGGTACAGGTCGCCCTCTTCATCTGTAGCGCCGCCCTTCTTGACGCTGAACATGTCGTCCTTGAACTTGGGCAGCTGGCCCGTGCCCAGCAGCGTGGCGCTGTTGACGATGTAGGGCGTGTAGCACTCGGTGTAGCCATGCTCGCGCGTCGGTGAGTCGAGCATGAACGGGGCGAGCGCACGGTGCAGGCGCGCCACGGGGCCCTTCAGAAACGTGAAGCGGGCGCCGGCCAGCTTGGCACCGGTCTCGGCATCCAGCCCCAGGGGCAGACCCACGTCCACGTGGTCCTTGACCGCAAAGTCAAAGCTGCGCGGCGTGCCCCAGCGGCGTACCTCCACATTGCCGGTCTCGTCCTTGCCGACCGGAACGCTCTCGTGCGGGACATTGGGCACGGCCATCAGGAAGGCGTTGAAGCGCTCCTGCAGCTCGGCCAGGGCGGTCTCATTGGCCTTCAGTTCGTCGCCAATGCCGGCCACCTCGGCCAGCACGGCGGTGGCGTCTTCGCCCTTGCGCTTGAGTTCGCCCACTTGCTTGCTCAGGGCATTGCGCTTGGCTTGCAGCTCCTCGGTACGGATCTGCAGACCTTTGCGTTCGCCTTCCAGTTCGTTGAAGCGGGCCACGTCCAGCGGCTGGCCGCCACGGGTGGCGAGCCGCTCGGCGACGGCAGTCACGTCCTTGCGCAGTTGATGGATGTCGAGCATGGGTTGTCCTTGTTCTGTCGATCAGACGATCGGCCCGGGCGCGCCGCATGCGCGCAGAACGGGGCCGGTCATCAGGCAAATCGGGGTGCGCTTGCTCGCGGATGCCCGCCGGAAGATCAGGCAGGCCGCAGCAAGGCCACGGGCGCGGATTTTAGGCGCGCCGAGATCGCCAGCCGGCACGCAGCGAACCGCGCCGTGCGAAGACGGTGGCGGTTGCGGGCAGGGGGCGATGAGGAAGAAGCATGGGTTGGAGTATGCCGCAGGGCTTCGGGGTATGAGGCGGCACGGCTACTTGTGCGAGGCCGGCTTGAAGCTTTCGCTCTGCGCCATGGGCCAGTAGTACTCGAACACCGCGCCCTGTGCGGTGCCGTTGAGCAGATCGCCCGGCTTGAGGAAGGTGTAGAGGTTGGAGAGCAGCTGCACCTGATTGTGCGAGACGCGGCGCACGATGTGGTGCGGCCGCAGGTCATCCGGATGATCGAGCCCCGCCGCGGCGAGCAGCTCACCCAGGGCCTTGAGGGTGTTGTGGTGGAAGTTGTAGACGCGCTCGGCCTTGTCCGGCACCACCAGGGCCTGCTGGCGCTTGGGGTCTTGGGTGGTAACGCCGGTGGGGCACTTGCCGGTGTGGCAGCTCTGCGCCTGGATGCAGCCCAGTGCAAACATGAAGCCGCGTGCGCTGTTGCACCAGTCGGCGCCCAGGGCGATGGTGCGGGTGATGTCGAAGGCGGTGACGATCTTGCCCGAGGCACCGAGCTTGATCTGGCTGCGCAGATTGGCGCCCACAAGCGTGTTGTGCACCAGCAGCAGCGCCTCCTGCAGCGGTGTGCCGACGTGGTCGGTGAACTCGACGGGCGCGGCTCCGGTGCCGCCCTCGCCGCCGTCCACGACGATGAAGTCCGGCGTGATGCCCGTGGCGAGCATGGCCTTGACCATGGCAAAGAACTCCCACGGGTGGCCGATGGCGAGCTTGAAGCCCGTCGGCTTGCCGCCGGAGAGCTCGCGCAGGCGCGAGATGAAATGCATGAACTCCACCGGCGTGGAGAACGCACTGTGCGAGGCCGGCGAGACGCAGTCCGTCCAGGGCTCCACCCCGCGCGCCGCGGCAATCTCGGGCGTGACCTTGGGGCCGGGCAGCACGCCGCCATGACCGGGCTTGGCGCCCTGGGAGAGCTTGACTTCGATGAGCTTGACCTGCGGGTCACGCGCATTCTTGATGAAATTCTCCTCGGAGAAGCTGCCATCCTTGTTGCGGCAGCCGAAATAGCCGCTGCCGATTTCCCAGATCAGGTCTCCGCCATGCTCTCGGTGGTACTGGCTGATCGAACCCTCGCCCGTGTCATGCGCAAAGCCGCCCTTCCTGGCGCCCTGGTTCAGCGAGCGGATCGCATTGGCCGACAGCGCGCCGAAGCTCATGGCCGAGATGTTGAACACGGAGGCGCTGTAGGGCTGGGTCACGCCCGGCTTGCCCTCGCCAATCGTGATTCGAAAGTCGCTGCTTTCCACCTTGGCGGGCACCACGGCGTGGTTGATCCATTCGTAGCCGGCCTCGTAGACATCCTTCTGGGTACCAAACGGGCGCTTGTCGACTTCCTGCTTGGCGCGCTGGTAGACCACGCTGCGCTGGTTGCGCGAGAACGGCTTGGCCTCGGTGTCGTCTTCGAGGAAGTACTGGCGGATCTCCGGGCGGATGAACTCCAGGAAGTAGCGCAGATTGGCCAGGATGGGATAGTTGCGCCGCACGCTCTGGCGTACCTGACTCATGTCGCGCACGCCAACGGCAGCCAGGAAGCCGGCTGTCAGCGCGAGCAGCGCGATCCAGACGTGAAAACCGGAAGCAATCATCCAGCCCGCGCTCGCCACGGCGACAAGCGCGCAAAGCCAGAAGGTCAGATAGCGAAGCTGAAACATGCGGCCGCCTGCGTGAAGAGATGGCCGATTAGACGCAAAAGCCCCGCAAACGCCAAGGTTTGCGGGGCTCCCGGATGTTTGGAACAGCGCGGCTTGCACGGCGCTGTTCCGGCGTTGCGCCCTACTTGCTCAGTGCAGCCTTGACCTTGGCCGACACCATGCCCATGTCAGCCTTGCCGGCCAAGGCCGGCTTGACGATGGCCATGACCTTGCCCATGTCCTGCGGGCCGGATGCGCCAGCCTGGGCCACGGCTGCAGCCACGGCCGCCTCCACCTCGGCCTCGCCCATCTGCTCGGGCAGGTAGACGGCGAGCAGATCGAGCTCGAACTTCTCCTTGGCGGCGAGATCGGGCCGGCCTCCCTGCTCGTAGGCCGTGATCGAGTCCTTGCGCTGCTTGATGAGCTTCTCGACCAGAGCGAGTACGTGGGCGTCGGTGAGCTCGATGCGCTCATCGACTTCCTTCTGCTTGAGTGCAGCCGTCAGCATGCGCAGTGCGGTGAGCTTGTCGCTCTCCTTGTTGCGCATGGCGGTCTTGACGTCGTCATTGATGCGATCTCTGAGGCTCATGGCATGTCCTTGAGTTGAATCGGTAGGGTCCAGAAACGACAAACCCGCGCAGAACGAGCTTGCGCGGGTTTGGCGATGATGGCTGTGAAGAATCAGTACATCTTCTTCGGCAGCATCTGGCTGCGAATACGCTTGTAGTGGCGCTTGACGGCAGCAGCCTTCTTGCGCTTGCGCTCCGCAGTCGGCTTCTCATAGAACTCGCGAGCACGCAGTTCAGTCAGAAGACCCAGCTTTTCAATGCCCCGCTTGAAACGGCGTAACGCGGTTTCAAACGGCTCATTTTCCTTAACGCGAACGATCGGCAAAACAATCACCCCCTTAGAGCCCTCGACTATATCACGTTTTGCGCGGCATTTGCGTCAGCTCAGGCGGCGAGCGTTGGCGGCGCCGGTTCGCGGCGTCGAAAGTCCCTGACGCGGAAGCCCAGAAGCGCGAGCATGATGAAGTAGCTCGCAGCGCCCGCAGCAACCATGGCCAGCACGCGGCCCGCCCGCTCCCACTTGGCCGTCTTTAGCGCCGCCCAATCCACCCCCTGGCCCATGAACCAAAGCACGGCGCCCATCACGGCGAGCGCGAGCAGCAACTTGGCGAGGAACACAACCCAGCCTGCCTCCGGCCGGTACGCACCGCTGCGGCGCAGCCCGACATAGAGCAGACCGGCATTGAGCATGGCGCCCAGGCTGATCGACAGGGCCAGTGCCACATGCGAGAGATAAGGCACCAACAGGAGATTCATGAGCTGTGTGGCAATCAGCACGATCACGGCGACCTTGACCGGCGAGCGCATGTCCTGACGCGCGTAGAAGCCGGGCGCGAGGATCTTGACCAGGGTGAACCCGAGCACGCCGATGGAATAGGCCTGCACGGCAAGTGCGGTCTGAATCATGGCTGTGTCGCTGAACTTGCCGTTGTGGAACAGCAGCGCGGTCAGCGGCTGGGCCATCAGCGCCAGGGCCAGGGCTGCGGGCAGACCCAGCAGCAGCGTGAGGCGGAGGCCCCAGTCGATCAAGCCGTTGTAGCTCGCCTGGTCATTGGAGGACGCCGCGCGCGTCAAGCTGGGCGTCAGCACCACGCCGAGCGCCACGCCTAGCAGTGCGTTGGGAAATTCGAGCAGGCGATCTGCGAGCGTGATCCATGTCACCCGCCCTTCCCCGAGATGGGTTGCAATTTGCGTATTGATGATCAGACTCAGCTGCGCCACCGACACACCCAGCAGCGCCGGTGCCATCTGCGAGAGCACGCGCTTCACGCCGGCGTAGCCGAACGCCGCGCGCGGAGATTTCAGAAGGTCTGGCGGCAGCTTGAGCTGCCGCAGCCCCCACCACACCGCGCCCAACTGCAGCAGGCCGCCAACCATGACTGCAATGGCCACGCCGTAGATCGGCCTCGCCATGAACTGCGGCGCCAGCCAAATCCCTGCGATCACCGCCACATTGAGCAGCACGGGGGTAGCTGCCGCAAGCATAAATTTGCGCCAGGTGTTGAGCACCGCTGCGCCCAAAGCCACCATGGCCATGCAGGCGATGTAGGGGAACATGATCCGCGTCATCACGGTGGCGTCATCAAACGCTGAATCAGCAAGCCCCGACCCGATGGCATAGACCAGCACAGGCGCGCCAATGACGCCGACCAGGCTCGTCAGGCCGACCGCCCAGAGCATGGCCGCAGCGACGTGATCGATCAGCACCTTGGCTGCTGCATCCCCTTCACGGGTTCGGATATCGCCCAGCACCGGCACGAACGCCTGGGAAAACGCACCCTCTGCGAACAGGCGACGCAGCAGGTTGGGCAGACGGAATGCGACGTTGAACGCGTCCGTGATCGCGCTCGCGCCAAACGCGCTCGCAAGGAGCATTTCCCGCAACAAGCCGGTGATACGGGATGCAAAGGTCCAAGAGCTGACGGACAGGGCGGCTCGGAGCAGATTCACGCGGGAAGTTTCATTAGTTGCAATCAACCGCCGGAGATTTGGTTGTACCGGCTCAAGACACCGCCAGACCCACGCGGAAAAGCATCTGTAATCGCCGTCTGGCCATGCTCCGTCCGAGCGCAGAACCTTGCACTAGGGGCGGAAAAGGCTTATAGTCTAGGGCTTTACAGAATTTCCTTTCCCGCCCGGCGCATGACTCTGACGAGCCGCCCGGCCCGGTTCATGGTGAACCGGCAACCTGCGGCGGATGCGTGGCGAGGAAAGTTACTTGGAAACCTGAACACATGGCCAATACCGCCCAAGCTCGCAAGCGTGCCCGTCAAGCCACCGTCGCGAACGCCCACAACTCCGCCCTGCGCTCGATGATGCGTACCGCCATCAAGGCCGTTCGCAAGGCTGTGGCCGCCGGTGACAAGAAGGCCGCCGCGGAAGTGTTCCAGAAGTCGCAGTCGGTGATCGACAGCGTCGCCGACAAGAAGATCGTGCACAAGAACAAGGCCGCTCGCGACAAGAGCCGTCTGGCTGCAGCCATCAAGGCCATGGGCGCCTGATCGCGAGATCAGTCAGCACCAAGCACAAGGGGCGCCGCGGCGCCCCTTGTTGTTTTTTGCAAATCAACGGATCGGAGTCCCGATCCGTGCTGCCAAAGCCGGCACTCAACGTGCAGTCCGTTCGGGAATGACGCAGGCTTCAGAGGTTTGCAGGTCGTTGTCCTTGGCGAAGGACAGCACAAAGTTCCAGGCCATCGGTTCGATCTCCCGGAGACTTTCATCTACGACCACGCACTTGACGTCGCTGATCATCACGGGCCGAACCAAGGGCGAGAACCCGAGATGGGCCTGGGGGCCGGCGCCGGCCGGCTGAAAGCAGGCCATGACCCCGGCCAGGCGCTCAGCCCAGTCGGACGGTCGAAAGGTCTTGCCGGCATGGGTGATGCCGATGATGAAGAACTGTTTGGCCATGGGAATCCCGTCCGGTGCGGGACGCTAAGAATTCTATCTTATATAAGAGTTGAAACCGCGCTGCATGCCTTGTCCACCCCGGCGGAGAGGTGCGACTCACCGCGGATGGTCCAGCGGCTTGCGGCAGCGTAGCCAAGGCGCATGACAGAGAAGCAAGAATGAAACCCGCGATCACCACCGCATTTGGCGGATACCTCGGCAGGATGATTCCGCCGCTGCTGCGAGAGCGTACGTTCTCGATGCTCTGGCTGGCCGAGGTCATCGCCATGGGCGCAGGGCATATCTCGCATCTCGCGCTGCCGATCATCGGGACGGTGGTACTTCAGGCCTCCCCCACCCAGATGGGCTTGCTGGTGGCCTTTCAAGCACTGCCATTTGCCCTGCTGAGCCTGCCTTCCGGCGTCTGGATCGACCAAACCAGCAAGCAGCGCATTCTGGTGGGCTGCTTCATCGTGCTGGCCGCCTCGCTCGCGCTGCTGCCCGCTGCCTGGTTCATTGGCTGGCTGAACATGCCCTTGCTCTATCTCGTCGGGTTTCTGGTGGGGGCGGTGATGACCGTGTTCGGAACGGCGCATCAGGTGTTGGTCACCCATGTCGTGGGCCGGCCACGGCTGGTGGATGCCTATCGCATCATCCAGACGTCCGAGTCGCTGATCCGGCTTGCAGCCCCCGGGCTTGCAGGCCTGCTGATCCAGACGTTCGGTGCACCGCGGGCGATTGCCATCGAGGTGATTGCATTGGCTTTCACGCTTGCGCTCTTCGTGAGACTCGAAGAGCCGGCGAGCGCGAGGCTGCCCAGCGCACCCTCAAAGGGCCTGCTGCCCGACATGCTCGAGGGCCTGCGCTATTGCTGGAATGACCGCGCCTTGCGCGCCATGGCCTTTGCCGCGGCGGCCTGGCAGTTCCTGTTCCACGGCTTTCTCGCGATGCAGATCCTCTTCGCTACGCGCGAATTGCAGATGAACGCGGGGCAGATCGGGCTGGTGCACATCGCCGGGGGCGTGGGCGCGCTGGTCAGCGCCGTGCTGGTCAAGCACCTCAATCACCGCGTCGGCCCGGGCAACGTCATGATCTGGGGCCTTGCCTTGACCACGGTTGTCTGGGCGGCATTCGCCTTCCTGCCCGCCGCCAGGCCCTGGAACATGGCAACGATGGCGCTGGCCCTGTTCCTGTTCGACATCGGTACCGTGGCCTTCTTCATCAACTACATCAGCATGCGCCAGATCGTGACGCCGGACGCGCTGCTCGGGCGGGTGACGGCCACGATGCGTTTTGCCTCGGTGGCACTCGCGCCGCTGGGTGCGATCGCCACAGGCGTGACGGCCGATGCCATCGGCCTGCGGTCCACATTTGTCCTGCTCGGCGGTCTGGGCATGCTGGCCGTGCTGGGGCTCGCGAGCTACAAGCCATTTCGCGCCGCGTCCGCAGAAGCGCTGAGCCGTCCGGCGACGGCGCCGCAGTCCAGCACTGCAAATATGCAATAATTTCGATACGTCGCATCGTTAATGTCGATTGAACGCAGGCACGGCCCAAGCGAATGTGTCCGATAGCCACCCGGCGCATGCTGCCCGGCGCCATGACTGGCGTGTACCCTCGCGTCGTTTTGCTCATGCCCTTCCCGGCCCAAGGAGACCCTCGATGTCCCACATCATGAATACATACGCTCGGCAACCGATCTCGCTGACGCATGGCGATGGCGCTTGGGTCTGGGATACCGAGGGCCGACGCTACCTGGATGGCCTGTCTGGGATCGCGGTCAACACGCTTGGCCACAACCACCCCAAGCTGGTGGCCGCCCTGCAGGATCAGGTGACCAAGCTCATCCACACCAGCAACATCTACGGCATCCCGCTCGGTGAGCAGTTGGCCACCCGCCTGTGCGAACTCTCCGGCATGGAAAACGTGTTCTTCTGCAACAGCGGCCTGGAAGCCAATGAGGCCGCGATCAAGATCGCCCGCAAGTACGGCCACGACAAGGGCATCGACCAGCCGCAGATCATCGTCTATGAGAAGGCCTTCCACGGCCGGTCGCTGGCGACCCTGTCCGCCACCGGAAACGTCAAGGTGCAGAAGGGCTTCGAGCCCCTCGTGCCCGGCTTCGTGCGCGTACCGCTGAACGACATCGCCGCGATCGAGGCGGCGGCCGAGGCCAACCCAAGCATCACGGCCGTGTTTCTGGAGGCCATCCAGGGTGAAGGCGGCATCAACCCGGCCCGCGTGGAATACCTGCAGGCGCTGCGCAAACTGTGCGACGAGCGCGGCTGGCTGTTGATGATCGACGAAGTTCAGTGCGGCATCGGCCGCACCGGCAAATGGTTTGCGCACCAGTGGGCCGGCATCCTTCCTGATGTGATGCCCTTGGCCAAAGGGCTGGGGTCCGGGCTGCCGATCGGCGCCGTGGTGGCACGCGGCGTCGCCGCCAAGGTGTTTTCGCCGGGCAATCACGGCACCACCTTCGGTGGCAATCCGCTGGCCATGCGCGCCGGTCTGACCACCCTGCAGGTCATGGAAGAAGATGACCTCATGGCGAACGCGGCGCACTGCGGCCAGATCATCGTGGACGGCATCCGCAGCCACTTGGCCGACGTGTCCGGCATTGCCGAGATCCGCGGCCAGGGTCTCATGATCGGCATCGAGCTCGATCGGCCCTGCCCGGAGCTCGTAGGCCGCGCACGCGAGGCCGGCCTGCTGATCAACGTGACTGCCGACAAGGTCATCCGGCTGCTGCCGCCACTGATCTTCACGCCGGAACACGCGCAGCAGCTGGTGGACATTCTTGCGCCGATCATCCGCGGCTTCCTGACCCAGCCGCAGGCCGCGGCTGCCTGAGCCCGTCCCCATGACGACCCCGATCCGCCATTACCTGCAATTCAAGGACTTCACCGAGCAGGAGTACGCCTACCTGTTTGCCCGTGCGGCCAACATCAAGGCCATGTTCAAGCAGTATGTGAAGTACCAGCCGCTGGTGGACCGCACCCTGGCCATGATCTTCGAGAAGGCCAGCACCCGAACCCGCGTGAGCTTCGAGGCCGGCATGTACCAGATGGGCGGCAGCGTGCTGAACATCACCACCGGCGACAGCCAGCTGGGCCGGGCCGAGCCGATCGAGGACAGCGCGCGCGTCATCAGCCGCATGGTGGACCTGGTGATGATCCGCACCTTCGAGCAGGCCAAGCTCGAACGCTTTGCCCAGCACTCGCGCGTGCCGGTGATCAACGGACTGACCAACGAATTCCACCCCTGCCAGATCCTCGCCGACATCTTCACCTACATCGAGCACCGCGGCTCGATCGCCGGCAAGGTGGTGGCCTGGGTGGGTGATGGCAACAACATGGCGGCCAGCTGGCTGCAGGCGGCCGAGATCCTCGGTTTCACCGTGCACATCTCCACCCCCTCCGGCTACGAGATCAGCGCCGCCACGGCGGGCATCACGAATACCGGCTGCTACAAGGTTTTCAGGAACCCGCTGGACGCCTGCCGGGGCGCACACCTTGTCACCACCGACGTCTGGACCAGCATGGGCTTCGAGTCCGAGAACGAGACTCGCAGGCTGGCCTTTGCCGACTGGTGCGTGGACAGCGAGATGATGGCCGCCGCCCAGCCGGACGCCCTGTTCATGCACTGCCTGCCCGCACACCGCGGCGAGGAAGTCACCGCCGAAGTGATCGACGGGCCGCAATCCGTCGTCTGGGATGAAGCCGAGAACCGGATGCACGTGCAGAAGGCACTCATGGAGTACCTGCTACTCGGCCGGATCGGCTGAAAACGATCCCAGGTGGCCTGCGAAACGCAGGGTTACAAGCTGGCGACAGATGCAAGACGGCCCCGGGATCGGGGCCGTTATCGTTTCTGCATCAACCGCCTCTATCGGGCCTGCACGCCCCCAGCCCGCCCAACACGAATGCGTCTGCCCACATCGAGAACCCCCTGGCTTGGCTGGTGCGCACTGGGCGCTGCGCTGGTGCTTGCCGGCTGCGGTGCCACCGCACCCAAGCCCACGGTCAGCCTGCCCGATGGCAGCTCGCGCGCGGAAACCCCCGCCGAACGCGCCATTCAGCCCACGTCGGCCGAAGAACTGCGCGAGCTGGTGCGCAGCGTGAAAGCCTTGCTGAACCTCTCTCCGGACATCGCACGCAGCCAGTTCGCGCGCCGCATCCCTGCCACGGACCCGGCCCAGGACCGACGCTGGCTGGCCATGGCCGGCCAACTGGCAAGCTTCAACCAGCTCTCGCCGACCACCGCGCGCACCGTGATGCAGGCCCAGATCGATGCCAGCAATTTCGCCAAGAAGGGCTTCTACGAGCAGTGGGCCAGCAGCCCAAGCACGCTGCAGACCCGCCCAGGCCTGGAGGCGCGGGTCGACAACGCCATCGGCACCTTCATCAAGGCGGTGGGCGAGGCCCAGGTCGCAATGAAGCAGCCGGGCAGCCGTGCTGCGTTGGAGGCCATTGCCCTGGCAGAAATGCCGAACCGCACTGCGCTGTCCGCGCAGACGCGAAGCATTGCCCTGGCCCCCCTGCTGGCGCTGGCGCAGCCCTGAAGCGCCCGCATCGGGCGCGGGCAGCGGCACACACCCGCTGCCTATAATCAAGGCGCTCGATGAACCGGCGTCGAGCGTGCTGGATCCCACCCTGCAACCAGCGGCTTCACGTGTGCAGGTGGTGACCTCCCGGATGATCCGACGAACGACCTGAAAAGCGCACGGGCTGGGTGCGACGGCGTTCTCACCCGCACTCTCTCGATCGAGGCTTCAGGGGCCATGGCTGCCAACATTCTCCAATCGCTTCCGCGCGGCGAACGCGTGGGTATCGCATTCTCGGGCGGCCTGGACACCAGCGCCGCCGTGCTCTGGATGCGCAAGAAGGGCGCCGTGCCCTGCGCCTACACCGCGCACCTGGGCCAGCCTGACGAGTCCGATTACGACGACATCCCGCGCCGCGCCAAGCAGTACGGTGCGGAGATTGCGCGCCTGATCGACTGCCGCTCACAGCTCGTGGCCGAGGGCATTGCCGCCATCCAGACCGGTGCCTTTCACATCACGACAGCCGGCGCCACCTACTTCAACACCACGCCGCTGGGCCGCGCCGTGACCGGTACCGCGCTGGTGGTGGCCATGCGCGAAGACGGTGTGAACATCTGGGGCGATGGCAGCACCTACAAGGGCAACGACATCGAGCGCTTCTACCGCTACGGCCTGCTCGCCAACCCGCAGCTGAAGATCTACAAGCCCTGGCTCGACCAGACCTTCATCGACGAGCTCGGCGGCCGCAAGGAGATGAGCGAGTACCTCATCGCGAACGGCTTCGACTACAAGATGAGCGTCGAGAAGGCCTACAGCACCGACAGCAACATGCTCGGCGCCACGCACGAGGCCAAGGACCTGGAGTTCCTGAACTCCGGCATCCGCATCGTCAAGCCGATCATGGGCGTGGCCTTCTGGCGCGACGACGTGCCGGTGAAGGCCGAGGAGGTGAGCGTGCGCTTCGAGGAGGGCGTGCCGGTGGCCCTCAACGGCCGCAGCTTCGCCAGCGCGGTGGAGCTGATGGCCGAGGCCAACGCCATCGGCGGCCGCCACGGCCTGGGCATGTGCGACCAGATCGAGAACCGCATCATCGAGGCCAAGAGTCGCGGCATCTACGAGGCGCCCGGCATGGCGCTGCTGCACATCGCCTACGAGCGCCTCGTCACCGGCATCCACAACGAGGACAACATCGAGCAGTACCGCGCCAACGGCCGCAAGCTTGGCCGGCTGCTCTACCAGGGCCGCTGGTTCGACCCGCAGTGCCTGATGCTGCGCGAGACGGCGCAGCGCTGGGTGGCGCGCGCCGTCACCGGCGAGGTGTGGCTGGAGCTGCGCCGCGGCAACGACTACAGCCTGCTCGACACGCAGAGCCCCAACCTGACCTACGCGCCCGAGCGCCTGAGCATGGAGAAGGTCGAGAACGCGGCCTTCACGCCCGCCGACCGCATCGGCCAGCTGACGATGCGCAACCTCGACATCGCCGACACGCGCGGCAAGCTCGGCATCTACACCGCCACCGGGCTGCTGGGGCGCGGGGGTGATGACGCGGTGGCGCTGATCACCGGGCCCGAGAAGGGCTGAGCGGGCGGGCTGGCCCCCCGAAGTCGAGGGGTGCGGCAGCCGTCCGCGTGACGGCTGCGTCACGGCGGGGCGGGCACTGTCGGGGTGATGTTCAACGCACCCGACGGAGCCTTGCCATGACCACCAACCTCTGTACCTGGGCCGGCCGGCTGTGCCGATGGGCCGCGGCCGGGCTGTTGCTCGGCCTGGGCGCCTTCGCGCAGGCCGGCGTGCTGAACCGCGTCGGCGAGGGCCACTTCCGCAACAGCGGCCAGTCGATCGCGGACTACCCCAACACCTTCGTCGGCCGCGAGATCGTTACGGGGCCGTGGGCCTACCAGGAGGTGCGCAGCTACTTCGTCTTCGATCTCACAGGCGTCACCTCACCCGTCACGTCGGCCTTCCTGCAACTGGAGCTCAACGCCTATTTCGGGTCGGTTCCGTCACAGAGCTTCACGGTCCGCGACGTCGATGGCGCCGCTGGGCTGGGTGCGGGCTACGCACCCGGCTCGTCGGCCGGCCTGGCGTACTTCGACGACCTGGGTTCCGGCACGGTCTACGGCACCGGCACCGCCTTGCCCTCGCAGGCCGCCTGGCGCTGTCTGGGTGGCGTCACCTGCTCAGGCAGCATCAACGATCCGGGTGAACTGCTGACTGTCGCCCTGAACGCAGCAGCCCTGGCGGACATCAACGACCACCTGGGCGAACGCATCGCGTTCGGGCTCAG
Source organism: Burkholderiales bacterium (assembly GCA_027484405.1). GTDB lineage: Bacteria > Pseudomonadota > Gammaproteobacteria > Burkholderiales > Burkholderiaceae_C > Piscinibacterium. Next base: position 6,239 of record JAIXTA010000145.1, on the reverse strand, counting down.
TCTCGACGACACCAGCGCCGACGGGGCCGTGGTGGGTGTGTCGTCGCTCAAGGGCATTCGCTTCCGCGCATCCTTCGGCGAGAGCCGTGTCCCGATTGCGAACCTGGTGTTCGAGACGGCCCCGGTGTCCGCGCCGGGCTCGTTGGCTTTGGTTGCCGTGGCCAGCGCCGGCTTGCTGCTGCTATCGAGGCGATGCCGCGGCCAGCGGCGGCGGGCCTGAACGGCACTAAGGCCGGCTGCCCAGAGACGACGTCACCGAGGCGCCCGCCCAGCGCAGCTGCCCCACCTCGAGGCCGTTCCAGTTGCGCATGGGCAGGTCGGCCAGTTCGTGCAGCAGCGCGGCGTCGGCGCCTTCCAGCGGCAGCAGCGCGGCCGTCACGGCGGCCATCACCACCTCCACGGCGCGCGCGGTGTTGCCGTCGTCCATCTTGATGGCCGCGCCCAGGCCCAAGGTCGGGAAGGCGGCGCAGTGCATGCCTTCGGCGCCCACCTTGCAGAACACGCGCTCACCCAGGGCCTGCATCACGCGGGTGTCGAAGCGGCCGCTGCCGGCCACCATGTACGGCGCAGCGGCCACGGCCTGGCGCAGCCGCCGTGCGGCGCGCGCCTGGCCCTCGCGCAGGCCCTGGCCGGTGGCCACCTTGGCAAAGGCGTGCGCCAGGTGGCGCAGCGGGATGGCGTAGGTGGGGATCGAGCAGCCGTCGATGCCGCGCGCGGTGCCGGCCAGCGCAAAGCCGGTGGTGCTCTCGAGCGAAGCCGTCACCTCGCGCATCACCGGGTGCTCGGGCGTGACGTAGCCGCGCAGGAAGGCGCGTGCGTCGCTGCCGCGCTCGGCCGCCATCAGGCAGCCCAGGCAGACGAAGCCGCTGTGCTTGCCCGAGCAGTTGTTGTGCAACGCGCTCGGGGCCCCGCCGGCGGCGGCCAGGGCCTTGATCGAGCCGTCGTGGTACGGCCAGTGCGTGCCGCACTCCAGCGCCTGCACGTCCACGCCGGCCTTGGCCAGCATGCGCGCCGCCGTCTCGGCGTGGCGCGGCTCGCCGCCGTGGCTGGCGCAGGCCAGGGCCAGTTCCTCGTCGACGAGGCCGTAGCGCTCGGCGGCACCGCTTTCCACCAGCGGCAGCGCCTGCAGCACCTTCACGGCACTGCGCGGGAACACCGGGCGCTCGATGTCGCCGACGGCGGTGTGCACGGTGCCGCTGGCGTCGACGATGGCGATGGCACCGCGGTGCTGCGACTCGACGATGCCGCCCCGCAGGGCCTGCACGAGAACCGGGTTCGTTGTCATGCCAGCGACTGTAAGGCGCCCACGCCGCGGCCAGAATCGGGCCCATGCCCCTGTCCGCCCTGGCGCTGGTGATCCTGGCCGCCGTCCTGCACGCCACCTGGAACATCGCCGCCAAGAAGGCCGGGGGCGACGACCGCTTCGTCTTCATCACCACCTCGCTCACGAGCGTGCTGTGGCTGCCGATGGGCCTGTGGTTCGGCTGGCACGAGGTGCCGCGCTGGGGCTGGGTGGAATGGGCAGCGGTGTTCGCCAGTGCCGCCGTGCACCTGCTGTACTTCCGTGCGCTGATCACGGGCTACCGGCTGGGCGACCTCACCGTGGTGTACCCGCTGGCGCGTGGCAGCGGGCCGCTGCTCACGGCCGCGGTGGCGGTGCTGTTCCTGGGTGAGACGCTCGGCCTCGGCGGCACGCTGGGCGTGCTGGCGGTGTGCGGCGGCGTGTTCCTCATCGCCGGCGGGCCGGCGCTCTTCCGGCGGCTGCACGCGGCCGACGCCGAACACCGGCGCCGCACGGCGGCCGGTGTGCGCTGGGGGCTGATCACCGGGGCGCTGATCGCCGGCTACTCGGTGATCGACGGCTACGCCATCAAGGTGCTGCTGATCGGGCCGGTGGTCCTCGACTACCTGTGCAACCTGCTGCGCGTGCCGCTGCAGCTGCCGCTCCTGCTGCGCGACCGTGCCGGCATCGTGGCCGCATGGCGCACGCAGTGGCGGCATGCGCTCGTCGTCAGCACGCTCGGCCCCACCGCCTACATCTGCGTGCTGTACGCGCTGCAGATGGCGCCGCTCAGCCACGTGGCGCCGGCCCGCGAGCTGAGCCTGCTGGTGGCCGCGCTCATCGGCGGCAAGCTGCTCGGCGAGGCCGACCGCAGCCTGCGCCTGGCCGGCGCGGCCTGCATCGCTGGCGGCGTGATGCTGCTGGCCTGGGGATGACGGCATGACGCTGATGTTGTGGGGCGTGGACTTCAGCAGCGCGCCGGGTCGCCGCAAGCCCATCGTGCGCGCGCGTGGCGAGCGCCGTGGCGCCGTCGTGCGGCTGATGGGCCTGGACCTGATGCCCACGCTGGCCGACTTCGAGGCCGCGCTGGCCGAGCCCGGGCCCTGGCTGGGCGCGTTCGACTTTCCGTTCGGCCTGCCGCGGGCCTTTGTCGACGCGCACGCGCTGGGCGACGATGCCGCCGCGGTGCTGCAGGCCGTGCGCGCGCGCTGCGGCGATCGCAAGGCGTTCCAGGCGATGGTCGACGCCTGGGGCAACGGCCGGCCTGCCGGCCAGCGGCTGATCCACCGCGCCACCGACACCGCCATGCCGGGCCTGAGCTCGTCGAGCCCGCTGCAGACGCGCTACGTGCCGGTGGGCTTCATGTGGTTCGAGGGCTTTGCGCGGCTGGTGCAGGCGGGCGTCTCGCTGCCGGGGCTGGGCGGCCTCGACGGCGACGCCGCGCGCGTGGCGCTCGAAGGCTACCCCGGCCTGCTGGCCCACGAGCTGATCGGCCGCCAGAGCTACAAGAACAGCGAGGCCCCCGAGCGGCTGCTGGCGCGCAAGAGCATCGTCGAAGCGCTGGAGCAGGGCCGCACGCGCCTGGCCCTGCGGCTGAAGCTCACGCCCGCGCAGGCCGGCGAGCTGGTGGCCGATGCGAGCGGCGACCGCCTCGATGCCGTGCTGTGCCTGATACAGGCCGCCTGGGCCGCGGAGCAGCCGCGCTGCGGGCTGCCGGCCCAGGTGGACCCGGTCGAGGGCTGGATCACGTCGGCAGGCTGAGGCGATGTCACCCGACGACTGGTTCGCCGCGCGCGGCTGGCAGCCCTTCGCCTTCCAGCGCGAGGTCTGGGCCGCGATGCAGCGGGGCGAGTCCGGCCTGCTGCACGCCACAACCGGCAGCGGCAAGACGCTGGCGGTGTGGATCGGCGCGCTGCTGCGGGCCCGCGCCCGGCCGCCGGCCACGCCCGGCCTGCAGGTGCTGTGGCTGACACCGATGCGCGCGCTGGCGGCCGACACCACGCGCGCGCTGAACGAGCCGCTCGGCGGCCTGGCGCCGATGTGGCGCGTGGGCCAGCGCACCGGCGACACGCCCGCCGCCGAGCGCGCCCGCCAGGACCGCCGCCTGCCCGAGGCGCTGGTGACGACGCCGGAGTCGCTGACGCTGATGCTGGCGCGCGAACGCGCCGTGGCCACGCTGGCCGGCGTGCACACCGTCATCGTCGACGAGTGGCACGAGCTCATCGGCAACAAGCGCGGCGTGCAGGTGCAGCTGGCGCTGGCGCGGCTGAGGCGCTTCAACCCGGGCCTCGTCGTGTGGGGGTTGAGCGCGACGCTGGGCAACCTCGCCGAGGCCATGGCCACGCTCACGGGCCGGGGCGACGCCACGCTGGTGCGGGGCGTGCACGACAAGACGCTCGTCATCGACACGCTGCTGCCGGTGGAGCCCGGCCGCTTCAGCTGGGGCGGCCACCTGGGGGCGCAGATGCAGGAGCCGGTGGTGCGCGAGATCGCGGCCAGCGGCACCACGCTCGTGTTCACCAACACGCGCAGCCAGGCCGAGACCTGGTACCAGCTGCTGCTGGACCAGCGGCCCGACTGGGCGGGCCTGGTGGCGCTGCACCACGGCAGCCTGGACAAGGCCGTGCGCGAGTGGGTCGAGGCGGGCCTGAAGCAAGGGCAGCTGAAGGCCGTGGTCGCCACATCGAGCCTGGACCTGGGCGTCGACTTCCTGCCCGTGGAGCGGGTGCTGCAGATCGGCAGCGCCAAGGGCGTGGCGCGCCTGCCGCAAAGCGCTGGCAGCTGCGCCCACGCGCCGGGCCGCGCCAGCCGCGTGACCCTGGTGCCCACCAACACGCTGGAGCTGGTGGAGGCCGCCGCCGCGCGCCGCGCCGCACAGGCCGGCCGCGTGGAAAGCCGCTCCAGCCCCGAGGCGCCGCTGGACGTGCTGGTGCAGCACATCGTCACGGTGGCGATCGGCGGCGACGAGGACACCGGCTTCGCGGCCGACGCGCTGTACGACGAGGTTCGCTCCGCCCCGGCCTACCGCGGCCTGCCGCGCGAGGCCTTCGACTGGGCGCTGGCCTTCTGCGAGCGCGGCGGCGACAGCCTCTCGGCCTACCCCGAGTACCACCGCATCGTGCGCGGCGCCGACGGCCGCTGGCGTGTGGCCGACCTCGCCACCGCGCGCCGCCACAAGCTGATGGTGGGCACCATCGTCTCCGATGCCTCGATGGCCGTGAAGTGGGCCAGCGCAGGCGGCGCGGGCGCCACGCTCGGGCATGTCGAGGAAGGCTTCATCGCGCGGCTGAACAAGGGCGACTGCTTCGTGTTCGCCGGCCGCGTGCTGGAGTTCGTGCGCACGCACGAGATGGCGGCGCTGGTGCGCGTGGCCAAGAAGTCGCGCGGCGTGATCCCGGCCTGGGCCGGCGGCAAGATGCCGCTGTCCAGCGAGCTGGCCGAGGCCGTGCAGGCGCTGCTCGAAGGCGCCGCCCGCGGCGACTTCGGCGAGCCCGAGCTGCAGGCCGCCGGGCCCATGCTGCAGGCGCAGGCGCGCCTGTCGCGCCTGCCGGTGCGCGACGCGCTGCTGGTGGAGCGCTTCGACAGCCGCGAGGGCCACCATGTCTTCCTCTACCCCTTTGCGGGGCGCAACGTGCACATCGGCCTGGCGCAGCTGCTGGCCTGGCGGCTGGCGCACCGTGTGGCCGGTGCGCAGCCCAACACCTTCTCGCTGAGCGTCAATGACTACGGCCTGGAGATCGTGGCCGCGGCGCCGCTGCCCGAGGGAGCGCTGGACGACGCGGCGCTGTTCGCCACCGACGCCCTGATGCCCGACGTGCTGGCCAGCCTGAACAGCGGGCAGCTGGCGCAGCGGCGCTTCCGCGAGATCGCGCGCGTGGCCGGGCTGGTGTTCGGCGGCTACCCGGGGGCGCCGAAGAGCCTGCGCCAGCTGCAGGCCTCGAGCAGCCTGTTCTTCGAGGTCTTCCGGCAGTACGACGCCGGCAACCGGCTGCTCACGCAGGCCGAGAACGAGGTGCTGGCGCAGGAGCTGGAGCTGTCGCGCCTGCGCGCCACGCTCGATCGGCTGCAGGCGCTGCCGCGCCACACCGTGACGCTGGCCGCGCCGAGCCCGTTTGCGCTGCCGCTGATGATCGAGCGGCTGCGCGAGCAGCTGAGCACCGAGAAGCTGAAGGACCGCCTCGAACGCCTGGTGGCCGAGGGCGAGGCCGCGCTCGATACCAGCCGCGGCGTGCCGCGGCGGCGCCGGCGTGGGGCATCATCGCGGGCGACATGAAGATCCTTGCCAAGCCCTTTGTCGCGGCCCTCGTCTCGGGCCTCGTCTTCATCCTGCCCGCCGCGGCCCAGAAGAACCCGAAGCCGGCCAAGGGCCAGCAGGGGCTCGTCGTGTCGGTGACCGACGGCGACACCCTCACGCTGCGCGGCGCCGACGGACAGGCCGTCACGGTGCGGCTGCGCGACATCGACGCGCCCGAGATCTGCCAGCCCTGGGGCACCGAGGCGAAGAACGCGCTGACCGAGCTCACGCTCAACAAGCTGGCCATCCTCACGCCCGTGGCGCGCGACAGCTACGGCCGCATCGTCGGGCGCATCACGGTCGAAGACCTCGACGTCGGCAAGAATCTCGTCGAGAACGGCCACGCCTGGAGCACCCGCGGCCGCGACGACCGCGGCCCGCTGCTGAAGCAGGAGCGCATGGCCAAGGCCCTGAGCCGCGGCCTGCACGCGCAGGTGCCGCGCGCGGTGCCGCCCTGGGACTGGCGGCGCAACAACGGGCCGTGCCCCAAGCCCTGAGGGTGTGGCGGCCCGTCGTTGTCGTTCGGTGTTGCGGGCGCTGCATCGCGCGTCGCGGCAGGCGGTGCGCGGTGCGTGCGCACGGTGTGGCGGTCGGTGCTGCGCACCGACTGCCCTCCGCTGCTCACCTTGAGGGCGCACGGCAAAACTCGCTACGTGGCCTGCG
>JAIXTA010000207.1 GCA_027484405.1 Burkholderiales bacterium | reverse complement strand
TTTGCGATCTTCACGCGCCAGACCCAGACAACACGCAGAAGCACTCTCCTCCCCAAAAGAACTCCGCTAGTCATCTCCTCAGAAGCAACTTCGGCCCACTTCGGTGGGCCTTTTCTTTTGGGCGGCGCCCGGGGTGCACAGATGCATTCAGTCAGGCCTCGTCTGGCCCTCGTACTGAAACACCCGCTCCAGCGGCACGCCGAACACCCGCGCGATGCGGAAGGCCACCTCCAGCGAGGGTGAATACTTGTTGGCCTCGATGGCGATGATGGTCTGGCGCGTGACGCCGACCTGATCGGCCAGGGCCTGCTGGGTCATCTCGCCTGCGGCGAAGCGCAGCGCGCGGATGTCGTTGATGATGGAACCGCCGGCCTTGCCCATCACTGCACTCCGCGGCGCTGCAGCCAGAGCTGCGTGCCGATGTTCACGAACTCGGCGGCCACCCAGCCGAGCATGAGCACGTGCGCGAAGATGAAGTTGCCATGCGTGTGCACCGCGGCCACCAGCGCAAAGAACACGCCGGTGGCGAGCACGAAGCCGCCGTTGCGTGCGCCCAGCAGGCTGATGAGGCGGTCGCGCTCGTCGGTGGCGGTGCGCCGGTCGAGTAGCGCGATCAGCGTGTGGCCCACCACGCTCAGTGCCACCAGCACCATCACCGCCACCGCAAAGCGGTTGGCATGGGCGAGGGTCATCCACAGCGCGCGTTCGGGCTGCTCGGAATGGGCCAGCGCAAAGTGCTCCGGCAGGGTCTTGCCGAAGTAGAGGCCAAAGGCCACCAGCAGGCTGATCAGCATGAGCCAGAGGCTCTTTTCCTTGAAGGACAGGTTCACGGGCGCTCCTCGCAGTGTCTGCTTCACCAGACATAAAGTAAGAAATACATGACATTGGAAGTCTGGTGCGGGTGCGCCGCGCTGTCAAGTTTTTCTTACTTTTACGATGATCTGACCGACGGTTGCATCCGCGGTCCGGCGATGCCGGGCCGTGCTTCGTGCCTCAAAAAACTGGCCGATATTGATAGATCCTCAGATGCATGACATTCCAAGATGCGCTATGGACAAGCGGAAAGAGCCAATTGAAGTGTATTGATAAACATGACCGAAAATGAATTCACTTTCCCAGGGTGTCGCTGAAGTGATGCGCCTTGCACGGCGACAGTTCATTCGACTATTCTGGAAATATGGAATCAAAGCTCACCGCTGCCCCCGCCCCGCTGCCCCAGCTCGATGACGCCGCGGCCTCCCGCAGCGCCGACGCCGTGCTGGTGCTGGCCTCGCTGGCGCATGAGGCGCGGCTGGAGATCTTTCGCCAGCTCGTGCAGGGCGGGCCGTCGGGCCTGGCGGCCGGCGAGATTGCCGCGCGCCTGGGCATGCCGCCCTCGACCCTGTCCTTTCATCTGGCGCATCTCGCGCGCGCCGGGTTGGTGGCCGCGCTGCCGGCCGGCCGCCAGATCATCTACACGCCGGTGTTCGAGCGCGTGCGCGGCCTGACCGACTACCTGCTGGAGAACTGCTGCGGCGGCGCATCCTGCGCGCCTGAACAGGCGCCGGGCGGAGCGTGTGCGCCGGCGGTCGATCCGCGTGCCCGCGCCGCAGCGTCGCTCAATCTCGAAGCCACCATGCCGCTGTCCGGCAGCGATCGCGGCGATGGCAGCTGTGGCGACACCGGCTGCCGCCGCACCTGAGCGGCCGCAGCGCGCCCGCCGCCGCAAACGACCCGCTGATCGCCACAAGACACCCGCCCCGTCAGTCCACCCAGGAGCCCCGCCATGAAGCGCTTCCATGTCCATGTGAAGGTCGATGACCTCGCCCGCTCCATCCACTTCTATTCGAACCTGTTCGGGCAACAGCCCGCCGTGGAGAAAGACGACTACGCCAAGTGGATGCTCGAGGACCCGCGCCTGAACTTCGCCATCAGCCACCACGCGGGTGCACCGGCCGGCATCGAACACCTCGGCTTCCAGCTCGAGTCCAGCGCCGAACTCGACGCCATGACCGCGGCCCTGAAGGCGGCCGATGTGGCGGTGCTCGACGAGCGTGGCGCCACCTGCTGCTACGCCCAGAGCGACAAGGGCTGGGTGCACGATCCCACGGGCATCGCCTGGGAGACCTTTGTCACCCACGGCAGCGCAACCACCTATGGCGGCGTGCCGGCGCCCGGTGCGTCCGCGACGTCTGACGCGGCGGCCGAGGGCGCCATGTGCTGTGCCCCGCCCGCCGCGGTGCGCGTCAGTGCGCGCATTCCGCGCGCGGCCCGCCCGGCGGGTGCAGCAGATGCCGCTGCGGTTTCAGGTGCCACCGCAGGCAGTTGCGCGCCGGGCTCGGGCTGCTGCTGATCGCCGACCGCCCTCCCCTCCCTCTGTTCCTCGCGCCAGGCGCAACCCATCCACGCCTCATCGACCTGCGACTCAATGAAGAACGTCCTGATCCTCTGCACGGGTAACTCCGCCCGCTCCGTCCTCGGCGAGGGGCTGATCCATCATCTTGGCGCCGGGCGCTTGCGTGCCTTCTCGGCCGGCAGCCGGCCGATGGGCCGCGTCAATCCGCTGGCGCTGGAAACACTCGCCGCCCACGGCATGGCGCTGCCCGAGGCGCGCAGCAAGAGCTGGGACGAGTTTGCGGCGCCCGGCGCGCCCCAGATCGACTTCATCTTCACGGTCTGCGACTCGGCGGCCAACGAGACCTGTCCCTACTTCCCCGGCCCGGGCATCCGCGCGCACTGGGGCATCGAGGACCCTTCGCACGTGGACGGCGACGACGCTGCACGTCGCGCCGCGTTTGAGCTCGCCTATCAGAAGCTGCGCCGCAAGGTGGAGGCCTTTGTGGCCCTGCCGCTCGACACCCTGGACCGCGCGGCGCTGCAGCGCGAGCTGGCTGCCATCGGCGCACTGGCGTGAGCCAGCCCACGCACGCGGCCCGCGTGGCTGCGGAAGGCGCCGGCACCGCGCTGCTGTTGGCCACGGTGGTGGGCAGCGGCATCATGGCCGAGCAGCTCGCCGCAGGGAACATGGCCGTTGCGCTGCTGGCCAACACCCTGGCCACGGCCTTCATGCTCTACGTGCTGATCACCACGTTTGGCCCGGTGAGCGGCGCGCACTTCAACCCGCTGGTCAGTCTCATGGCCTTCAAGGACGGCGCCTTGCCGGCCGGCGTGCTGGCGGCCTTCGTGCTCGCGCAGGTGGTGGGCGGTGTGCTGGGCGTGGGGCTGGCGCACGCAATGTTCGAGCTGCCGCTGCTGCAGTGGGGCGTGAAGGCGCGCACCGGCGCGGGCCAGTGGCTCGCCGAGGCGGTGGCGACCGCCGGTCTGGTGCTGACGATTCGACTGTGCGTGCGCTACCGGCCGCAGCAGGTGGCCGCCGCCGTGGCCTGCTACATCGGCGCAGCCTACTGGTTCACGGCCTCGACCAGCTTTGCCAACCCGGCCGTGACCCTTGCGCGCAGCCTCACGGCCACGTTTGCAGGCATTGCTCCGGCCGATGCGCCGGGCTTCATGCTGGCGCAGTGCGCCGGCGCGGTGGCAGGATACTTTCTCGCTTCAGTCATTATGACCGAAAAAGAAAGAATCTAGACAGGCTGCAGGCCTGGTATCGCTTTTCCGACGGACTTCTCGGTCAATTTGCCAAGCTATGCAACCATGGCCGAAAATGAATGATCAATGCGATGCTGGCGCCTGAGCCGGGGCCCGCGCTGCATTGAACAGGAAGGGCGCAGCGATGATCAGCAGGCCGCCCAGCGCGTCCTGCCAGCGCGGCGTGCCGGCATCCAGCAGCCAGCTGGAGGCCGCGGCCACCACCACCTCGAACAGCATGATCACCGCCGTCAGGCTGGCGGGCAGGCGGGTGGCGCCGTACTGCAGGGCCATGTTCCCGGCGAGAAAGGCCGCGGTCCAGAACAGCAGCAGGGGCAGCACCGCGGTCTGGGTCCACATGCCCGCGGGCGGCAGACTCAGCTTGCCAGCGAGCAGCGCCACGCCAGCCGCACCGCCCGCCATGAGCACCCCGCCGGCAAACATGGCAAAGATCCGGCCCTCGCGCGGCAGCGCGGCGTGCCGGCGCAGCATCACGTTGTTCAACGCGAAGGCGGCGCCGCCCAGCACCGAGAACCAGTCCACCGCGCTGGTCGGGATCGGCAGGCCGCTGGCCGGCGAATAGAGCACGATCATGGCCCCGGCCAGACCCACCGCAATGCGCAGCGCCGCCACGCGCGTGATGGCCTCGTGCAGGAACAGGCGCGCAAAGATCAGCGCCCAGATCGGCATCAGATAGAACAGCAGCACCACGCGCACCACGTCGCCAAAGGCCACGGCGCTATTGAAGGCGGCATTGGTGATGCCCGAGGCCATCGCGATCAGCCAGAGCGCCGGATGGGTGAAGAACTGACTCACCGCGCCGCGATCCACCAGCGCCACGACGCTGCCTGCCAGCGCATAGGCCAGTGCGGTGGCCAGCAGTGGGTGCAGGCCATCGGCCTGCATCGATCGAAAGCCGATCCAGGACAGGCCCCACACAGACGCATTGAGCAGCAGCGCAAGCGTCGCGCGGCCGGTGTCGTTTGAGGAGAGGGAAGAAAGCATGACTGAGCGAGGCGCCGGGCCGTGTTGCTCGCGCCGAGCACAACGGCTGTGCGACGACATCGCAGCGTGTAGTGCCGGACAGGTGCCGGGCAGTGAGGGAGAACCCGCCTGAGACCTTCCCCTAAACGCGGGGCCGGTGCGGGAAAGACCTGAGTCTAGGGCCTTGGAATGCCTGCTGCGGCGCGACACACTTTCGTCAGAGGAAGAAAGACAGGGAGAGAGTGGCCGCTTGCGGCGCGTGCGTGGGGTCCTACGCGAGCGCCGTTTTGCGCAGACGTGCGCCGCGCGCCGCTGCGGCACCGGCTTCCGGCTCCTGCGTCTCGGCGCGCTGTTTCGCGGCGCGCGCATTGGGTGTTGTTCGCATGGATCTCGTTACACAAGGCTTGCTAGGCGCAGCGGTGGGAACCGCCGTTGGCGCGCGCCATCTGGGCTGGAAGGCCGCTGCAATCGGCGCGCTCGGCGGGCTGCTGCCCGACAGCGATGTGGTGTTCGCCAGCGTGCCGGGTGTGGAGCACTGGGTGATTCATCGCGGCGTGACCCACGCACTCTGGTTCGGCCCACTGGTGGGCAGCGCGCTGGCCATGCTGAGCGTGGCCCTTTCAGATGCCCTGCGGCGCCGCCGCGGCGCACACCCGCTGGATGCCGCTGCTCGGCGCGCCTGGTACGCCGTCTGGATTCTGGCGATCCTGACTCACCCGCTGCTTGACGCCGTCACGCAGTACGGCACACAGTGGTTCGCACCGTTCACCGACTGGCGCGCCGCCATCGCCGCCATGCCGATCATCGACCCACTGTATTCGCTGATGCTGGTCGGCGGTCTGGTCGCGGCGGCGTTCACCACGGGCGAGCGAGCCCAGCGCCGTGCGCGCATTGCGCTGGGCCTGTCCTGCGCATACATCGGCGTGGCCGTGCTGCAGCAGCCCCTCGGTGCGCATCTGGCGCACAAGGAGCTGGTACGCCAGGGGCTCAACGGGCCGGCCGTGCTGCAGGTCAGCAGTCACACCACCATGTTCACACCCTTCCTGCGGCGGGTGGTGGTCCAGACCGAGCAGGGGTATCTGATCGGCTTTGTCAGCACCCTCAATCCGAAGCCGATCAATTGGCGGCGCGTGGAGATCGACCCGGTTGCGCAGCGTCTGGCAGACCAGATCCTGTCGGGGGACGGCGATGGCCGGCTGTACCGTCGCTTTGCCACCGGCCCGATCGTGCCGGAAATCATCCAACGCACCGATGGCAGCCGCGTGCTGCGTCTGCACGATGCACGCTACGGGTTCCCGGGCCAATCACTCACCGGCTTCTGGGGCCTTGAATATCGCCTCAACGAGCAGGGTCGGCCCGCTGGGCGTGGCGAACGCTACGCCGTGCCGCGCGAGGCCAGCGGCGAGCGGATCGAGGCTCTGGTGCGCGCCAAGCTTGGCCTGCCCAACGACGTCTTCTGAAGCCGGCGTCCCGGCTGCTTGCACCCATGCCTCGCAACCTCGTTGCCCACGTCGAGATCCCCGTGGCCGATCTGGACCGGGCGATCCGCTTTTATGAAGCGGTATTTGCACAGGATCTGCAGCGTCACGTGGCCGACGACTACGAAATGGCCCTGTTTCCCTTCGAGCCCGGTGCACCGGGCGCTGCCGCTGCACTCGTCAAGGGCGACGTGTATCTGCCGGCCAAGTCCGGGCCGATCATCTACATCGGCGTGGATGATCTCGATGCCGTGATTGTGCGGGCCTGCGCGCAGGGCGCCGTGACGCTCTACGACAAGAAGGATGTGGGTGAGTGGGGCTGGGTGGCCGAGATCGAGGACAGCGAGGGCAATCGCATCGCCTTGCATCAAGGCCGCGGCAGCGACTGAATCTGCCCCTGCGCCGCCTGCAGGGTCTTCAGGAGAACTCAGGGGGCCTCAACGAGCGGGCCGGCAGCACGGATGGCGATCAGCAGCCGGTAGACAGGAAGCTCCGTGCCGCTGGCCGGGTTGCTGCGAATCAGCTTGGTGGCCACAAAGCTCCCCGGGGCATCCGGTTCGAGCGCCACGGCGGCAAGGCGTGCAAGCGGTTGATTCAGCGGGATGAAGAAGCTGCCTGCAGGCATGCTGAGCGTGACGGTCTGGGTGTCCACCACCACGCGCTCGCCCGGTACGCCCTGCTCCGGCGCATCGGCCCGCGGGGTGCGCATGATGTAGCGCTCCACGTTCGCGTCGGTGGCCGAAAACAGGCGCACCACGCGCAGACCATGCTGGGCCAGGCGCTGCGCCGCAGCCTCCTGATCCGGCGCCAGGATGTAGCCCACGGGAATGCCGCGCCGGATGCTGGGCGTGACCTGCAGGGTGTTGACGAAGTCCACGCGCAGGTTGCGGTCCTCGCCCGTCATGGCGTCGATCACGGGCACGTCGCGCTGCTCGCGCCGGCTTTCATAGTCCACGGTGATGTCACCAAACCAGCCGTTGCGTGCTGCGGCATTGGCGCGGCGCAGGCCCTCCACATTGGCGGCAGCGGCGCGGATCAGCGCGCTGGCTGCAATGACATGGGTTCCTACGCGGCGTTGCCAGTGTTCTCGGCCCAGACCGATGCCGCGCGTCTCGATCAGGTAGCTCACCGCACCGTACAGACCGAAGGTGTTGCGGGCGATGCCTGCATAGTTACCCCCTGAAGTCAGCAACGGTTTGTCGTTCGGCTGGCCCGGCCGGTCGATCAGGAAGTGATAGAGATGCGAGCGCAGGCCGGCCTTCTTGAAGGCTGCATCCAGCGCGGGGTCGAAGGTCTCCTTGGTGAGTGTGCGGATGGCATCAGCAATCTCGGGATGCGAGGCGCTCTGCACGAGCGCATCGCTGGCCTGGGTGACACCGAAGCGCTCCAGCAGGCGGCCCGCGGGCGCGAACTCATGTGCGTCGATCACCAGGGACGGCGGCATGGCGCGCATGGCCCGATGCAGAAGCTGGTTCTCGACCGTAGCCAGCTGCAGGTGATCGCGGTTCTGGTCGGCCACAGACGTCTCGCGCCGGTTGACGGCTGCGCCGTCCGGGTTGGCCCGCGGCAGTACCACCACGGTGAGCTTGTCCAGCACGCTGCGCAGATCACCCACGGCGAGGCGGCGCGCAATCTCGAGGGCGGCCTCCGCTCCTGCGGGCTCATTGCCATGCTGCTGGCCGATCAGCCAGACCACCGGCTTGCGCGTCGCGGCCAATTCCGGCGCGGCGGACTTGCCTTCGCTTGAAAAGACCATGAGGTGGATGTCTCGCCCGCCCGCGCTCTTGCCCAGAATGCGCCAGGTCATGGTGCTGGAAGATGCGTCGAGCCGCGCGATGAAGGCGGCGAGCTCGGCGTCGGATGTGAAGTCCTTGCGGCCGGGCGCAAAAGAGGGCGTCTCCGGTGTGAAGGAGAGGTCGACGAAGCGCTCGACGCGCTCGCTGCGCTCGGCCCGCTCGGGGATCTGCTTGTTCGGCTGGGCCGCCGCTGCAAGCGCGAGGCTCGACAGGGCCACACCGAGCCAGACGCGCCAGGTGCGCGCCGCCGGCAATGAGACCACCGGCCCTCCGTGCTGAATGGGAAATGAGCCGCGCAGATTACTGGTAGGAACGGGCGTCTTCAATCAACTTGCCGTCGTTCGGCAGGCTGCCCGGTGCCACAAGCTCAACTTCGCCACGTAGTTTGGTGATGTCGCGGATCGCATCGCGCAGGCGATAGGCCAGGCCCTCATGCTGCTCGCCGGACTCGGCCTTGAGCAGCATGTCATCCTGGCCCATGCTGCCCGTGATGACCATGCGCACGCGGCCCAGCTCCGGAAAGCGCTTGGCGATGTCGTTGATCTGCCCGGGATGCACGAACAGGCCCCGAACCTTGGTGGTCTGGTCGGCGCGGCCCATCCAGCCGGCGATGCGCTGATTGGTGCGCCCGCAGGGCGAGGGTTCGGGCAGCAGCTTGGTCAGGTCCCCGGTACCGAAGCGGATCAGCGGGTAGTCCGGGTTGAACAGGGTGACCACGATCTCGCCCACCTCGCCGGGCGCGCAGACTTCGCCCGTGCCCGGCTTGACGATCTCCAGCAGCAGGTCTTCAGACAGCACCATGCCCGGGTGCACCACGCCATCGGTGCTGGTCTCGAAGGCCACACAGCCCAGATCGGCCGTGCCGTACCACTGCTGCACCTGGGTCATGCCGCGCCCGATGAACCACTGCCGCAATGACGGCGGCAAGGCTTCGGCGGCCACCAGCGCCTTCTGCACATGGCGCAGGTCGGCGCCCATTTCCGCAGCGCGTTCCAGGATGATGCGCAGGAAGCTCGGCGTGCCCACATAGGCGCGCGGCTTGAGTACGGTCATGGCCTCGACCTGCTGCTCGGTGTTGCCGATGCCCGCCGGAATCACCGGACAGCCCAGTGCCGCAGCACCAGCCTCGATCATGAAGGCCGCCGGGGTCATGTGGTACGAGAAGCAGTTCTGCAACACATCGCCGGGGCGGATGCCGGCCGCATGCAGCGCCCCCGCAGTGCGCCACCAGTCCGGCCCATGGCCTTCCGGATCGAAGATCGGGCCGGGTGACATGAACAGCCGGCGCAGCTGCCCGGTGGCGGTGGTGTTCAGGCCGCCAAACGGCGGCGCGGCCTGCTGCAGGGCCTTCAGATCGCCCTTGCGGGTCACGGGCAGCATGGCCAGGGCCTTGCGGCTGGTCACGGCATGCGGGTCCACGCCGGCCAGGATGCGCGACCAGCCCGGGGCCTGTTGTGCTCCCAGGATCAGTCCGGGCAGTGCCGCCGCGAGTGCGCCTTCACGCGCCTCACCGGGGCGCAATTCGCGTTCATCGAAGACCTCTGTCGTCATCGTGGCTCAACCTCCCGTCGCGCGGTGCGCAGCCTCATTCATCCTCGCGTCGGCTGCCCAGGCGGCGCACGGCATCAAGGAGCTTGCGTTCGTCGGTGGCCCCCGCCAGCGCGTAGCGCTGCACGCGGCCGCGCTCATCGAGCACTGCAGTGACCGTGGAGTCCTTGACCTCGAAGTGCAGCTCCACGCCCGCATCGACGGTAAAGCGCTGGCGCGCGCTTTCCTTGACGCCGGGAAGGGCGCGCAGCTGGCGCAGCAGCGCCGGACTCGGCCCTGGGCCACCGCCGCCCTTCAGGGCCTCCAGCTCGGCAAACAGATCGCTCATGCGGTGCACTCCCTTCAGGACAGCCAGCGCTTGCGGCGCTTGTAGAACTTGGCATCCTTGAAGCTCTTGCGGCCCTCGCGCGAGACCCCGAGGTAGAACTCCTTGACGTCCTCGTTCTCGCGCAGGGCGCGGGCCTCGCCATCCATCACGACCCGGCCGCTTTCAAGGATGTAGCCGTAGTGGGCGTACTTCAGGGCAATGTTGGTGTTCTGCTCCGCGAGCAGGAAGGTCACCTTCTCCTTGGCATTGAGGTCCTGCACGATGTTGAAGACCTCCTCGACGATCTGCGGCGCCAGGCCCATCGAGGGTTCGTCGAGCAGCACCATGCGCGGCTTGGCCATCAGGGCGCGGCCGATGGCGCACATCTGCTGCTCGCCGCCCGAGGTGTAGGCCGCCTGCGAGCTGCGGCGCGTCTTCAGGCGGGGGAAGTAGCTGTAGACCATCTCGAGGTCGCGCGCGATCTCTGCACGCGAGGCGCCGCGCGTGTAGGCGCCGGTCATGAGGTTCTCCTCGATCGAGAGGTGTGCGAAGCAGCGCCGGCCTTCCATGACCTGCACCACGCCGCGTTCCACAAGATCCGGCGGCGTGAGGTTCTGGATGCGCTCGCCGCGGTATTCGATGGTGCCCTTGTTCACCTCGCCGCGTTCGCCCTTGAGCAGGTTCGAGATCGCACGCAGAGTGGTGGTCTTGCCCGCGCCGTTGCCACCCAGCAGCGCCACGATGCCGCCCTCAGGCACCTGCAGGCTCACGCCCTTGAGCACCAGGATCACGTGGTTGTAGATGACTTCGATGCCGTTGACGTTCAGCAGAGGCTGCATGGCTTCAACCTGTTCGATGTGCTTGGGAAAGCGCACGCGGTGCGCTTTCCCAAGGGGCCGCCGAGCGGCCCGATGAGCCCCCTTTTGGAGGGGGCGGCGCCAGCCGGGGAGGGGCGTAAAGATCAGGCAACGCCTCGACCCCGGCTGCCAGAGCTGAGCAACGCTCAGCTCTGGCAATCCGCCGGGGTTCTAGGCGTGATCTTCTTCTCCGTGGCGTAGCGCTGCGCGGCGTTGCGCACCATCGGCCGGATGATGGTGTCGTCGGCCTGATACCAATCGGAAGTGAAGTTCCACTTCTTGCCGTCCCAGGTCTGGATGCGAGCCCAGCTGGCACCCATGTGATCGACACAGCTTGTGGATACCGGACGCATCACGCCGCCAAAGCCCATGGCATCCAGGCGCTTCTGGTCGAGATTCAGGTTCTCCAGACCCCAGCGCACCTGTGTACCGGTCATCGGCTTGCCCTTGCCGAAGCGCTCCTGGGCGCGACGTACGCCTTCCACGGCGAGCATGGCCGAGATCATGCCGCGCGTGTAGAGCACGCTGCCGACTTCATCCTTGGGGCCGGTGCCAGCGTTCTTGCCGTGCACATGCTGGAGGATCTGCTCGTGCACCTTGGCAATGCCGGCGCCATGCTGCATGGCCAGGCCGTTGTAGCCCTTGGCGCCCTCGCCCACGTCCTTGACGTCCGGCTCGGCGGCGGCCCACCAGACGCCATACATCTTGTCGCGCGGATAGCCGGTGGCCTGGGCTTCCTTCAGCGCCGTGGAGTTCATCACCCCCCAGCCCCAGAGGAAGACATAGTCCGGCCGTTGCTGGCGAATCTGCAGCCAGGTGGCCTTCTGCTCCACACCGGGCGAGGTCACCGGCAGCGGAATCAGCTCGAAACCGTGCATCTTCGAGCGCTCGGTCAGCAGCGGGATGGGCTCGCGGCCGAAGGGGCTGTCGTGATAGACCAGAGCGATCTTCTTGCCCTTGAGGTTGGCGAGCCCGCCTTCACGCTTGCCCACGTGCTGGACCAGCACGTCCGCCGCGGTCCAGTAGGTGCCGAGCAGCGGGAAGTTCCATGCAAAGACCGAGCCGTCGGCTGACTCGCTGCGGCCGTAGCCCGAGGTGATCAGCGGGATCTTGTCGGTCGGGGCCTTCTCGGTCAGCGCGAAGGTGATGCCGGTGGACAGGGGCTGGAACATGGTGGCGCCGGTCGGGCCCTTGCCCTTCAGACGCTCATAGCACTCCACGCCGCGGTCCGTGGCATAGCCCGTCTCGCATTCCTCGAAGGTGATCTTCACGCCGTTGATGCCGCCATCCCGGTTGTTGATCAGCTTCAGGTAATCCACAAATCCGTTGGCCCAGGGGAT
>JAIXTA010000163.1 GCA_027484405.1 Burkholderiales bacterium | reverse complement strand
CTGCTGGCCGCCACGGGCGCCAGCGTGCTGGCGTTCCTGATCGGCCGCTATGGCTTCAACTTTGCCTACATCCCGTCACCGATGGTGGCGGCGAGCACGATCGTGGCCGGCGTGATCGTGACCCTGGCCGGCGGCTGGTGGGCGGTGCGCCGCGCGATCAATGCCCCGCCCGTGGTCACGCTGCGGGAGGCGCTGTGAGCGAAGGCACCGAAATCAGCCAGCAGGTCACAGCATTCGAACTCATCGGCGGCGAAGCCAGAGTTCGCGCGTTGGTGGACCGCTTCTACGACCTGATGGACCTGGAGCCGCAGTTTGCCGGCATCCGCGCGCTGCACCCCAACACCCTGGACAGCTCGCGCGACAAGCTCTTCTGGTTCCTGTGCGGCTGGCTGGGTGGCCCGAACCACTACATCGAACGCTTCGGCCACCCCCGCCTGCGGGCGCGACACCTGCCGTTTCCGATCGGCGAGAGCGAGCGCGACCAGTGGATGGCCTGCATGGGGCTGGCCATGCAGGACGAAGCGCTGCCCGAGCCGCTGCAAGAGCGATTGATGCAGGCGTTTTTTGGCACCGCTGACTGGATGCGCAATGTCTGAGCGCGGGTTGAGACTGTGGGCTTGGGAGAATGTCCTGCGTGACGACATGATTGCTGCGCAGCACGCGCTTTCGTCTCCGGATGAGATCAAGCACCTGCTGGGCGCAATCTCCTCGCGTGACGCCAAGGTGGCCGACTTCAACCGCTATGCACTGTCTCGGGTAGAGCCGAATTGGCGACTCGCGCTAACCATCGAACTGCTGGCGCTGGCCATCGAGGTTGATGATCTTGATTTGTTCGAGTTCGTGGAATCTAGCTTTCTGACCTATCCCAATCTGGACGAGCGCATCAGCGCGCTGCCCGATCTGCCGGCTGGCGCGCCGATCTGGTCTTTGGTGAATGCGCTGCGCCTGCGCGCCGATGCCGGCGGCGAGAGCGATCCGGTGCTGCTGGCGCGTATCAGCACCGCGCTGAGCCGCCGCTACGGCCTCTCTGGCTAGCCGCGGGCTGGCTGCCGCCACTGATTCGCCCGCACGTTGTCCTGCGCCAGCCGCGCGGTCTCCTGTACCCGCTTGCTGCGCGTGGCTTCGGTCTTGGCCTGGCTGATCCATTCCAGAATCGCGCGGCGGGTGCTGGGCGGGAAGGCATCGAAGTGGCCGCGCGCCGCCGGATGAAGCCTGAATGCCGCAATCAGGTCGGGCGGCAGTTCCAGTGCGGTGGCGGAATCCAGCTTGGTCCATGAGCCGTCGGCCTTGGCGGCCTCGATCTTGGCCAGGCCGCTTTCGTGCATGAGCCCGGCCAAGAGCAGCTTTTCGATACGCTGCTTGTTCACACCACTCCAGCCGCTGCCAGCCTTGCGCGGCGCGATCCAGAGCTTGCTGCGTTCTGCGTCCAGGGTGTTGGGCTTGCTGTCCACCCAGCCGAAGGCGAGCAGTTCTTCCACGAGCTCGTCATAGTCGATGCGCGGCTTGCCGGCGGCCTTCTTGTAGGAGACGAGCCACAGACCGCTGGTGCGCGTGTGGTGCTTGAGCAGCCAGGCGCGCAGGGCCTTGCGGGTGGTGGGGTGGATCTCTTCAGCGTCGATGCTCATGCCAGTGATCGTATGACGCCGCTGGCGCGGCATGACTTCGTCGAGCTTCGCTCGCCTCAACGGGGAGTCTCGCGCACGCAGGCGCTCGCCGTTCAGCCGGCGGCGCACTGCGCGCGCCGAAATCCCGGCTTCACTCTCGGCCTATGGCCATCGATGAAGTGACTCGCACGCAGGTTGGGCGATCGCTGCGCAGCAGCTTCATTGAAGGCCTTGGGCCAAAGTCATCGACGGCGCGCAGTGCCAAGCTCATGCCGCGTCAGCGGCGTCATGCAGCGAGCGTCATCCCTAGCGTCCGCGATCGTTGTCGAGCACCTCGACAGGCACCATCGGCGGAAACTCCAGCTCCCGCTTGGGTACGTAGCCACGCTTGCGTTCCGGCGCCACGGGGGTCATGTACTTCCAGCCGCGGAAGCTGGCAGAAACGAACATCAGCAGGCCGAACAGCGCCACGGCGAACATGAGCCACTTCATGGTCAAGCCCTTTCAGTTGGGGGGTTCCACGGTGTGCCGGGCCAGATGCACTCGCCGGACGAGCCGATGCAGGAGAGCGGGGCGCAGGAGCCTTTGTAGTTCACACGGCAAAATGGCGCCATGACTGATTCGATGCTCTGGGTGGTGCTGGCCGCGCTGGTCCTTGCTGCGGTGGCGGCTGTGGTGGTGCTGGTGCTGATGCTGCAGCGGGTGGGCAGCAAGCTCGAAGTCCTCTCGCGCCTGTCTGAAGACGCGCAGCGCGATCTCTCTGCCCAGCTGGCGCAGGCCGTGGCGCAGCAGGGCCAGGGCCTGCAGACGCACCTGACCACGCAGCTGGGCGTGTTCCAGCAGGGTGTGGTGCAGACCGTACAGGGCGCCGCCAGCCAGCAGGGGCAGGGCGTGGCCACGCTCACGGCCAGCCTGCAGGAGCAACTCAAACAGCTGACTGAGGGCAATGAGAAGCGCCTGGCCGAGGTGCGCGCCACGCTCGATGCGCGCCTGCGCGAACTCAGCGCCGAGAACGAGAAGAAGCTCGAGCAGATGCGCGCCACCGTGGACGAAAAGCTGCAGGCCACGCTCGAGCAGCGCCTTTCCGAGAGCTTCAAGCAGGTGAGCGACCGGCTCGAAGCCGTGCACCGCGGCCTGGGCGAGATGCAGCAGCTGGCCGTGGGCGTAGGTGATCTCAAGCGTGTGCTGACCAACGTGAAGACCCGCGGCACCTGGGGTGAGATGCAGCTGGCCATGCTGCTGGAGCAGATGCTCACGCCGGACCAGTTTGCCGCCCAGCAGGAGACCGTGGCCGGCACCGGCGAGCGGGTGGACTTCGCCATCAAGTTCCCCGGCCGGGAAGACCATCCGGTCTGGCTGCCGATCGACGCCAAGTTCCCCAAGGAGCAGTACGAGCGCCTGGTGGACGCCGCCGACCGGGCCGATGCCGAGGGCGTGAAGACCGCCGGCACCGAGCTGGAGCGCGCCGTGCGCGAGGAGGCCAAGCGCATTGCCAAGTACCTGAGCCCGCCGGCCACCACCGAATTTGCCGTGCTCTATCTGCCGACCGAGGGCCTGTATGCCGAGGTGGTGCGCCGGCCCGGCCTGGCGGATGACTTGCAGCGCAATCTGCGCGTGACGATTGCCGGGCCCACCACGCTGGCCGCGCTGCTGTCCAGCCTGCAGATGGGCTTTCGCACCCTGGCGCTGGAAAAGCGTGCCAGCGAGGTCTGGGAGGTGCTGGGCGCCGTCAAGGGCGAGTTCGCCAAGTTTGGTGACGTGCTCGCCAAGACCAAGAAGAAGCTTCAGGAAGCGCAGAGCACCATTGAGGATGCCGAAACCCGCACCCGGCAGATGCAGCGCAAGCTCAAGGGCGTGGAGGCGCTGCCGGGCGAGGCGGCGCAGAAGATGCTGGGTCTGGAGGATGGAGAGTGACTGCACCCGCGGTGCGTGAGCCGCGCGCCGGCTGGGGCTGGGTCGCGGGCTTCCTGTTCGGCGGTGCCGCGACCGTGTTCACGGTGGTGTTCGGCCTGATGTGGGTCGTCGATCGCCTCGATACGACCTCGACCTTTGAAGGCGCGCGGGGCATGGGACAAGCCATCATCGCGCTCGGACTGACACTGGTTATGGTGCTGAGCCTGCTGATCGCCGGCGGTTTGCTGT
>JAIXTA010000121.1 GCA_027484405.1 Burkholderiales bacterium | reverse complement strand
GCCCGACCGGCAGCGGCAAGACCACCACGCTCTATTCCACACTGCGCCGCCTCGCCACCGACGAGGTGAATGTCTGCACGATCGAAGACCCGATCGAGATGATCGAGCCGGCCTTCAACCAGATGCAGGTGCAGCCCGGGCTGGACGTGACCTTTGCCTCCGGCCTGCGCAGCCTGATGCGCCAGGACCCGGACATCATCATGGTCGGCGAAATCCGCGACCTCGAAACCGCCGAGATGGCGGTGCAGGCAGCGCTCACTGGCCACCTGGTCTTCAGCACCCTGCACACGAACGACGCGCCCAGTGCGATCTACCGCCTGATGGAACTGGGCGTGCCCAGCTACCTCATCAACGCCACGGTGCTGGGCGTACTGGCGCAGCGCCTGGTGCGCAGCCTGTGCCCGCACTGCAAGCAGCCCGACGAGCGGCTCGATGCAGACGGCGTGAACGACATGATCAAGCCCTGGAAGGTCAAGGGCGGCTTCACACCCTACAAGCCCGTGGGTTGCCTGGAGTGCCGCAACACCGGCTACAAGGGCCGCAGCGGCCTGTTCGAACTGATCGGCATGAGCGAGGCGATGAAGACCCGCGTAACCGAGTCCCCCGATCTCTCGGCCCTGCGCCAGCAGGCCGTGGACGATGGCATGACCCCGCTGCGCCTGGCCGGCGTCACCAAGGTGGCGGCCGGGCAAACCTCGATCGCCGAGGTGCTGCAGGTGACGCCGCAGGTGACGGGCTAAGGAGCAGACGAATGACTGACCACGCCGAAACCGCCAAACCGCTCAGTGCGCGCATCGGGCCTTGGGTCTTTACGGCTCTCGGAGCGATCTATCTGATTGCCGCAGCGCGCGGCGGCGAGGAAGTGACCTACAGCACGCTGAAGGGCATCGGGTTTCTGCTCGCCACACCGCAGGCCTGTTTTGAGCTGATCGCGCCAGGGCGCCTGTCAGGGAAGGCGACCAAACTCATCCATGGGATCGGCTATCTGGGCATCGCGTTCGTCGCGACCGGGCTGATGATGGACATCTTCAATCTGTGAGTTGCACAACACGTCTGCTGCGCCAGGCGAAACACCGCCTTACAGGTGCGTACACCAGCCTCGGGTAATCCTGTGCGCGCCGCGCGCCCGGTCGATGCGCGGCGCAGCCAGAATGCGAGCATGCGTTCTTGCACACCGCCCGCAGCCTCGCCGCCCTTCGCTTTGCGTTTGCTGACGCGGCCGCTCACGGCGGCGGGCTGCGCGGCCGTCCTGCCCACCCTCGCGCAGACGGCGCCCACGCCTGCCGATGCGACCGCCCTTGAACCGGTGGTCGTCAGTGCGAGCCGCCTGCCCGAACCCGCCTTTGCCTCGCCTTCGGCCATCAGCCTGATCGACGAGCGCACGCTGCGTGAGGCCGGGCCCGGCATCAACCTGAGCGAGGCGCTGAACCGCGCACCCGGCGTGGTGGCGCTGAACCGCCAGAACTACGCGCAGGATCTGCAGATCTCGGTGCGCGGCTTCGGCAGCCGGGCGACCTTCGGCATCCGTGGTGTGCGCCTCTTGGTCGACGGCATTCCGGCCAGCATGCCGGACGGCCAGGGGCAAGTGTCGAATGTGGTGCTCTCCAGCGCCGGGCGTATCGAGGTACTGCGCGGGCCGATGGCGCAGCTGCATGGCAATGGAGCCGGCGGTGTGATCCAGGTGTTCAGCGCCGCGCCGCCGGAGGGCCGCTGGGCAGGCAGCAATCTCACGGTGGGGCAGGACGGACTGTGGAAGGCCGGGCTCACGGCAAGCAGCGCGTCTGCGCGCAACGCCCTGCTGCTGGATGTGTCCCGCTTCAGGACCGACGGCTGGCGCCCACGCAGCGCGGCACAGCGCGACCAGCTCAACCTCAAGTGGGACCACCAGCATGATGCCGGCAGCCGCGTGGGCTTCGTGCTCAACGCGCTGGACCAGCCGGACAATCAGGACCCGCTGGGCCTCACCCGCGCGGCTTTCGACGCCAACCCGCGCCAGGCGGCCGCCATCGGTGCCCAGCAACAGACCGGCAAGACCGTGCGGCAACAGCAGGGTGGCATCACGCTGGCCCACAGCTTCACAGACGCCACCACGCTGCATGCGCGCAGCTACTTCGGCCTGCGCAGCCTGGACAACACCCTGTCCATCCCCCCGGCGGCCCAACAGGCACCGACCTCGGCCGGCGGCATCGTGGACTTTTCGCGCAACTACGGCGGCTTTGCCGTGCAGCTGGCGCACGAGGCGCGCACGCCCTGGGGCGCGCCCCTGCGCGGCGTGGTCGGCGTAGAAGGCGAGTATGTGGACGAAGATCGGCAGGGCTTCATCAATGACGCGGGGCAACGCGGCATCCTGAAGCGCAACGAGATCAACCGCGTGCAAAGTGACGCCGCCTTCATCCAGGGCACGCTCGGCCTGAGCCCCACGCTGGACGCCACGCTGGGCCTGCGCAGCAATCGCGTGGGCTTCAACACGCAAGACCTCTTCATTGCCCCCGGCAACCCGGACGATTCCGGCACTCTGAGCTATGCCGCCACCCTGCCCGTGCTGGGTCTGGCCTGGCGCGCCACGCCCACGCTCAATCTGTACACCAACGCCGGCCGCGGCTTCGAGACGCCCACGCTCACCGAACTGGCCTACCGCCCCGGCGGCACCGGCTTCAACACCGCCCTGCGCGCCGCCACCAGCCGCCACGCGGAAGTGGGCGCCAAGTGGCGTGGCGCACGCGGCCTGCGCGTGGATCTGGCGGTGTTTCGGATCGAGACCCGCGACGAGATCGTGGTGGAGACCAACAGCGGCGGCCGCTCCACCTTCCGCAACGCGGCGCAGACCACGCGGAACGGTCTGGAGCTGGCCGTGCTTGCGCCGCTGGGCCGCTTCATGGGCGGTCAATGGCAAGCCCAGCTGGCCGCCAGCCCCCTGCGCGCCCGCTACAGCGCGCCCTTTGTGAGCGGCAGCGGCGCGGCCGCCGTCCCCATTGCCGCCGGCAATCGCCTGCCCGGCACGCCGGAATTCAGCGCCTTTGCCGAACTGGCCTGGCGCGGCAACGGCGCCGCCACCGGCTGGAGCGCCGCGCTGGAAGCGCAGCACACCGGCAAGCTCTATGTGAATGACGCGAACACCGACGCCGCGGCGGCAGTGAACCTGCTGAATGCGCGCGCCGGCTGGAGCACGGCGCTGGGCAGCTGGCGCATTGAGACCCTGCTGCGCGTCGACAACCTCACGGACCGGCGCTACGCCGGGTCAGTGATCGTGAACGAGGCCAATGGGCGCTTCTTTGAGCCGGGCTTGCCGCGGCGCGTCAGCGGCGTGATGCGGATCAGCCAGCGCTTCTAGGGCCTAGGCAGGCTGATTGGACCCAGATCTGGCCGATATCGATACTTTTTACAACTTTCCAATGATCCGAATCAGCCTGAAAATCGCATGAATCAAGCGGAAAGCCGGAATTTCATCGATCTCAGCATTCATGTCCGAAAATGAAACAGGGCAGCTCGCGCTGCCCTGTTTCATTGGTTGGACTGGCTGCGCCGGTCAGGCTGCCTGCGCCTGATACCCCCGCGGAATCGCGCCCAGAAGGCGCTTGGTGTAGTCCTGCTGCGGGCGCTCGAGGATGGTGGCGGCGTCGGCCTGTTCGACCACTTCGCCGTCCTTCATCACCAGCACTTCGTCGCTGATGAAGCGCACCACCGCGAGGTCATGGCTGATGAAGACATAGGACAGGCCGAGCTCGTCCTGCAGGTCCTTGAGCAGGTTGAGCACCTGGGCCTGCACCGAGACGTCCAGGGCCGATACGGCTTCATCGAGCACCAGCACCTCGGGTTCGAGCACCAGGCAGCGCGCAATGGCTATGCGCTGGCGCTGGCCGCCAGAGAACTCGTGCGGGTATTTGCCAAAGGCACTGGCGTCCAGGCCGACCTTGGAAAGCACCGACAGCGCCTTTTTCTGGCGCTCGGCGTCATTGGCCAGCAGGTTGTGCACCTGCATGGGCTCCATGAGCGTCTGCCCCACAGTGAAGCGCGGGTTCAGCGAGGCATAGGGGTTCTGGAACACGATCTGGATGCGGCGGCGCATCTTGTCGCGTTCGGCCCCGCTCATCTTCAGCAGGTTCTTGCCGTCGAAGATGACTTCGCCGCTGGTGGGCTCATGCAGACGCAGCAGCGTCAGGCCCATGGTCGTCTTGCCGGAGCCGGATTCACCCACCACGCCGATGGTGTGACCCTTGCGCAGCTTGAAGTTGGCGTCCTTCACGGCCTTGAACTCGCGCTTGACGAAGAGACCTCCCTTGATCCAGAAGCTCTTCTTC
This sequence comes from Burkholderiales bacterium, assembly GCA_027484405.1. Lineage (GTDB taxonomy): Bacteria > Pseudomonadota > Gammaproteobacteria > Burkholderiales > Burkholderiaceae_C > Piscinibacterium. The sequence continues at coordinate 2,648 of JAIXTA010000121.1, read as the reverse complement.
AGGCCGCGGACTTCCAGCACCACGGGGGCGTCCGGGTTCTTGGCAGCGGCCGGCTTGTCGTTCACGCGGCCGGCGATGAAGTCGTCGATCACGGTCAGGCGGCCGGGCACGCGGTCCATGGCCGGGCGGCAGGCCAGCAGGGCCTTGGTGTAGTTGTCCTGCGGGTTGGCGAAGATGCCGGCCACAGGGCTGCTCTCCTTCACCTGGCCGTGGCGCATCACCACCACGTGGTCGGCAATCTCGCCCACCACGCCCAGGTCATGGCTGATGAACAGCATGCTCATCTTGTGCTTGTCCTTGAGCTTGGCCATCAGCTCGAGGATCTGGCGCTGGATGGTCACGTCCAGGGCCGTGGTCGGCTCGTCGGCGATCAGCAGCTTGGGCTCGCAGGCCAGGGCCATGGCGATCATGACGCGCTGCTGCTGCCCGCCCGACATCTCGTGCGGGTAGGCGTTCAGGCGGCGCTTGGGCTCGGGCATGCCGACCTCGACCAGCAGCTCCTCGGCGCGCTTGATCGCCTGGCGCGGGCTCATGCCCATGTGGCGGATCAGCACTTCGCTGATCTGGTTGCCCACGGTGTAGACCGGGTTCAGCGAGGTCATCGGCTCCTGGAACACGCAGGCGATGTCCTTGCCGCGCATGCCCTGCAGCACCGACAGCGGCGCGGCCAGCATCTCGCGGCCCATGAACTGGATGGAGCCCGAGCGCTCGGCGTTGTCCGGCAGCAGGTTCAGGATCGACATGGCCGAGACGCTCTTGCCCGAGCCCGACTCGCCCACGAGGGCAACCGTGCTGTTCTCGGGCACATCAAAGCTCACGCCGCGGACGGCTTCAATGCGCTGGCCCTTCTCCATGCGGAAGGCCACGCGCAGGTCTCTTACGGAAAGCAGCATGGTGGCTTACTCCAGTCCGCGCAGTTTGGGGTCCAGCGCATCGCGCAGGGCGTCGGTCAGCAGCGCGAAGGCCGTGACGAAGGTGGCCATGAATACCGTTGCGGCAGCCAGCTGCCACCACTTGCCCAGGATCAGCTCCACCTGGGCTTCAGCCAGCATGGTGCCCCAGGACACGGCCGTGATGGGCACACCCAGACCGAGATAGGACAGGATCACCTCGGCCTTGATGAAGGCCACCACCAGAATGCTCATCTGCACCAGGACCACGTGCGAGACGTTGGGCAGGATGTGGCGGAACATGCGCGCCGGCGCCGACACACCGATGGACTCGGCCGCACGCACGTACTCGCGCGAACCGTGCTTCATGTATTCAGCCCGGATCAGGCGGTAGATGCCCGGCCAGCCCGTCAGGCCCAGGATGATGATCACCGTGTCGATGCCGCGGCCGAGCACGGCTGCGAAGGACAGGATCAGCAGGATGTTCGGGATCGAGGTGAAGACGTTGTAGAGCCACTCCAGGAAGTCGCCCACCTTGCCGCCGAAGAAGCCTGAGATGGCACCCAGGATCGTGCCGATGGCCGTGGCCAGCAGTGCCGCAAACACACCGACGAAGATCGATGTCTCGGCGCCCTTGATGGCCTTGGTCAGCACGTCGCGGCCCACACGGTCACCGCCCAGCGGGAGGGTGTCTGCGCGGGCGGTGTCGGTCACGTTGATCTTGCTGGCCCGCTCGTCCCACTCCTTGTAGCGCGGGGCCAGCGGATCCACCTCGGAGAGGTCCGTCTTGGGCGCGTCGATCTGCTCGATCACCATCTTGTCGAGCTGCTCGGTCTTGCCCAGGAGCGTCGGGTTGGCGTAGGGCACACCGACTTCGCGCGTCCAGTCCTTGGCAATGATCTTGGTGAAGGACAGCGCGATCAGCACGAAGAAGGCCAGTACCAGGGCCAGGCACACCATGCCCACGCGGTTGGTCTTGAAGCGTTTCCAGGCCGCCGACCACACGCCTTCTGAGCGCGTGCTGACGGCCGAGGTGCGCGGGTCCACGCCCGGCAGGTTGCTTGTTGCTGCGTTCATTTGAGGACCACCCGCGGGTCGACGAGCTTGTAGGCGACATCAACCAGCAGGTTGATGATCATGGTGAGCGCGGCCAGGTAGACCGTGACCGCCTGGATAACGGGGTAGTCGGAGCGGTTCACCGCCACGACGATCTCGCGGCCCAGACCCGGGATCGAGAAGAACACCTCAAGCAGGAAGGATCCCACGAAGATGCCCGGCAGCAGCACGCCGATGTTCGTGAGGATGGGGATGGTGGCGTTGCGGAACACGTGCTTGAACAGGATCACGCGCTCGCTCAGGCCCTTGGCGCGTGCAGTACGCACGTAGTCCTGGCCAATCTCGTCCAGGAAGAAGCTGCGATACAGGCGCGTCTGCGGCGCCAGCGCCACCAGAACGGCCACCAGAACAGGCAGCGGCGTATACACGAGCAGGTTGGTCCAGAAGCTGCCCGTCCAGCCCTGCACCGGGAACCAGCCCAGCTGGAAGGCGAAGAGCCACTGGAAAACGATGACGTACACCAGCAGCGAGATGGACAGCGCCACGGTGGTGATGATCATCACCGTCCGGTCGGCCAGCGAGCCGCGGCGATAGGCCACCCACATGGCAATGGGAATCGCCAACACCACTTCAAGGATCAGCAGCGGGACCATGACCGTCAACGTGGCGGGCACGCGCTCGATCATGAGTTTGGACACAGAT
>JAIXTA010000015.1 GCA_027484405.1 Burkholderiales bacterium | reverse complement strand
GAAGTCGGTACTCGAAAGCCCGTCGTCGCCGCGGTACCAGTGCCTCGAACACGCCGCGTGCATCGCGTGCGTCCATCTGTACGAGCACCGCCCCCGAGCGTGCATCGCACAGGGCTACTGCCTGCGCACCGGGGACGAGCGATCTCACCCACAGGCGCCCGCCTTCATCGGCATGCATGCCGAGCACGCCAAAGGGGTTCGGATGAACGCCTTCGGCAAGCTGGTGGACGTCCTGTGCGCTCAGCATTGGTGTGCGCGCTGTGTCAGGTGCGGTTCAGCGGAGCATGCCAGATGCGCTCTGCGTACTCGCGAATGGTCCGGTCGCTCGAGAAAAACCCCATCCCGGCAATGTTGCGCACTGCCTTCTCGCCCCATAGCACTGGGTCACGGAAGGTCGTGTCGACGCGATCCTGGGCCTCACAGTACGCAGCAAAGTCGGCGAACAGCATGTACTGGTCGCGATGCATGAGGCTCTCGACCAGCGCGCGGTAGCGGTCGGGCTCGCCCGGGCTGAACTGACCGCCGGCGATGGCGTCGATCACGGCACGCAGCTTGGCGTTCTCCTCGTAGTACAGGCGCGGGTCATAGCCGAGGGTCTTCATGCGCTGCACCTCGTCGGCGAGCAGCCCGAAGATGAAGAAGTGCTCGCGCCCGACGTTCTGCGCCATCTCGATGTTTGCGCCGTCCCAGGTGCCGATGGTCAATGCGCCGTTCAGGGCGAATTTCATGTTTCCGGTGCCCGAAGCCTCTGTGCCGGCGGTGGAGATCTGCTCCGACAGGTCGGCCGCAGGCATGATGACTTCGGCCAGAGAGACGCTGTAGTTCGGCAGGAACACGAGCTTGAGCTTGTCGCCCACGCGTGGATCGCTGTTGATGACGCGCGCCACGTCGTGGATCAGCCGGATGATGCTCTTGGCTGCCATATAGGCGCTCGCGGCCTTGCCCGCGAAGACCACGGTGCGCGGCACCCATTCGGCCTGCGGGTCGGCGATGATGGCCTGATAGCGGGCGATCACGTGCAGCAGATTCAGCAGCTGCCGCTTGTACTCATGGATGCGCTTGACCTGCACATCGAACAGGCTGTCCGGCGAGACTGTGATGCCCAGCTCGCGCCGGATCAGCTCGGCGAGGCGCGCCTTGTTGCTGCGTTTGGCGGCTTGAACTGCCTTGACCAGGCTTGCAGCGACCTTGCCGCCCTTGCCGATGAGTTTGCCCAGGTCATCGAGCTGTGTGGGCCAGTCGGCACCGAGCTGCTTGGTCAGCACGGTCGACAGCGCCGGGTTGCACTGCGCCAGCCAGCGTCGGGGCGTGACTCCGTTGGTGACGTTGCCGAAGCGCTCGGGCCAGATGCGCGCGAAGTCGGCGAAGATGGTCTCCACCATCAGATCGCTGTGCAGGGCAGACACGCCGTTGACGTAGTGGGACATGACGATCGACAGGTTCGCCATGCGGGCGCGGCGTTCACCCTGTTCGTCGATCAGCGACACGCGGCGCAGCAGTTCTGCATCGCCAGGGAAGCGCGCCTGCACCTCGGCGAGGAAGCGGGCGTTGATCTCGTAGATGATCTCGAGATGGCGCGGCAGCAGCTCCTCGAGCATGCGTACCGGCCAGGTCTCCAGCGCCTCGGGCATCAGTGTGTGGTTGGTGTAGGACAAGGCCTTATGTGCATGTCCGTAGGCTTCCTCCCAGCCCAAGCCGTGCTCATCGAGCAGCAGACGCATCAGTTCTGCGGCCGACAGGGCGGGGTGTGTGTCGTTGAGATGTACGGCGATGTGCTCGCCGAGCTTGTCGAGCGTCCGGTGCTCCGCCAGATGGCGCGCGATCATGTCCTGCAGCGACGCGCTGACCAGCAGAAATTCCTGGCGCAGGCGGAGATCACGCCCAGCCTGCGTGCTGTCATCGGGGTAAAGCACCCAGTTCAGGCGCTCTGCATGGATGCGCTGCTGTGCAGCGCCTGCGTGGTCGCCACGCGAGAAGCTGGCGTAGTCCAGCGGCGTCAGGCTGCTGGCCTTCCAGAGGCGCAGGGTGCTCACGCGTCGTGTGCCGTGCCCGGGCACGACCATGTCATGCGCCGTGGCGCGTACTGTCTCTGCGGGAATCCAGCGACGTGCCATCGAACCGGGACCGTCGGCCTCGACGCGGCCGCCAAAGCCCACCGTATAGCGGACCTCCGGCCGGGCGAACTCCCATGGGCTGCCGCCGCGCAGCCAGTCGTCCGGCTGCTCCATCTGGCTGCCGTCCTGGATCCGCTGCTGAAACATGCCGTACTCGTAGCGCAGACCGTAGCCGAAGGAGGGCAGGCCGAGCGTGGCCATCGAATCGAGGAAGCAGGCTGCAAGGCGGCCGAGTCCGCCGTTGCCAAGTGCTGCATCAGGCTCCCGATCGAGCACATCGGAACCTGCGTGTCCGGCCGAGCGCGCAGCTTCATCGAATTCCGCGCTGAGGTTCAGGGCGTCCAGGGCATTGCGCAATGCACGACCCATCAGGAATTCCATCGATAGATAGTGCACACGGCGCTGACCGCTGCGCGCATCCTGGGCCTGCGTCTCGTGCCAGCGCTGTGCCAGTTCGGGGCGGCAGGCATCGCCGCAGGCGCGCATCCAACTTTCGAGCGAGTTGAACGGCTGAGTCGGCAGATCCTTGTTGCTCAGCGCATTGCGCAGCGCGGCCACGGTGGCGGGCGCTGCGACGTCGGTGCGGTACTCCTTGGGGGTGCTGCGCGTCTTGGTAGGGCTCACGAGGTCTCCTGGAGAGGGTGCTGGACGCGACGGCAAAACTCGCCAAGGCGCCATCAGGTTGGGCACACTGCTTCACTTCAATGATGTAGTTTAGCTACTTATTGATCAGAAAGAAGCAAACAAGAGTGCAATTTCCCTATGAAGAGACAGAGCGTCAGCTACAAAACCTGTTGTAGCAATCCTAGAAGCTGGCTATAGTCCAAACGCCTCAGGCACCCTCACCCGATGCGGCGGGAGCGGACGGCCAAGCCAATAAACGTGACGAGTCGACCACGGCTCGCGAGCAGCAGGAGACATCCCGATGGGAGAGGTGCGCCTGTCCAACGTACGCAAGCAGTACGGGGACGTGAAGGTGCTGCAGGACATCAACCTGCACATCAAGGACGGCGAGTTCGTCGTGTTCGTCGGGCCGTCGGGCTGCGGCAAGTCCACATTGCTGCGCATGATCGCAGGCCTGGAAGACATTTCCGGCGGCGAGCTGCACATCGGCGGCGCGCTGGTGAACGAGGTTCCACCGGCGCAGCGCGGCATCGCGATGGTCTTCCAGTCCTACGCGCTCTACCCGCACATGAATCTGTTCGAGAATATGGCCTTCGGCCTGAAGCTCGCCAACGTGCCGAAGGCAGAGATCGAGCGTGCGGTCCACCAGGCGGCCAAGACGCTCAACATCGATCACCTGCTGGACCGCAAGCCGAAGGACCTGTCTGGCGGACAGCGGCAGCGCGTGGCGATCGGCCGAGCGATCGTGCGCAAGCCCGCCGTCTTCCTGTTTGACGAGCCGCTCTCGAACCTGGATGCCGCCCTGCGCGTCAAGATGCGTTTCGAGTTCGCCAAGCTGCACCAGGAACTCAAGACCACCATGGTCTACGTGACCCACGATCAGGTGGAAGCCATGACGCTGGCCGATCGCATCGTGGTGCTGTCGGCCGGCCGGCTCGAGCAAGTCGGCACGCCCATGGAGCTTTACGAGCATCCGATCAACCGTTTCGTCGCCGGCTTCATCGGCTCGCCGCAGATGAATTTTCTCGATGCAGAGCTGGTCGAGCGCAGCACCGAGCATGCGATCGTGCGCGTTCCGAGTGGTGAGACCGTACGTGCTGCCGTGAATGCCAACCGCGCGCAGGCCGGTGACCGTGTCACCCTTGGCATCCGGCCTGAGCATTTCCAGGTGGATGGTGCCGAGAATCGCCTGTCGGGCCAGGTCCGCTTTGTCGAGTCCCTGGGCAGCTCCACCCAGATGTATTGCGCTGCAGCCGGCAGTGACGATCTGAGCTGCACGCTCGATGGGCGCACGCGCCTGGTGCAAGGGCAGCAGATCGCGCTGAGCGTGCCCGCCAACGCCTGCTACCTGTTTGATGCTGCTGGTGAAGCGTTTCGCCGGACAGCTCCGGATCTGGGGAGCGTCCAGTGAGTGGCAGTTGCTGGATGACGTTGCGCGCGGCGATGGCTACGGCCGTGCTTGCAGCGGTGACGAGCGGGGTTGCTGCGCAGCCTGCGCCGCAGCTCATGGTCTGGATCAATGGCGACAAGGGTTACAACGGCCTTCAGAAGGTGGGCGACAGCTTTGCCGCGCGGACGGGTGTCAAGGTGGTGGTGCAGCACCCGGAAAGCGCTACTGACAAGTTTCAGCAGGCTGTGGCGGCGGGCAAGGGCCCGGACGTGTTCTGCTGGCCCCATGACCGCATTGGCGAGTGGGCCAAGGGCGGGCTGATCGTTCCGGTGCGTCCGTCGGCCAGCGTGCGCGGAGAGATTGAAGACCTTGCCTGGCAGGCGTTCACCTTTCAAGGCAAGACCTGGGGCTACCCGCTGGCCATCGAGACCGTGGGCCTGATCTACAACAAGGCGCTGGTGGCCAAGCCGCCCGCCTCCTGGGACGAGGTTGTTCGTCTGGACCGCGAGCTGCGGGCCAAGGGTGCATCGGCCATTCTGTGGGACTACAACAAGTCCTTCTTTACCTGGGGTGTGCTTGCTGCCGCCGGCGGCTATGTGTTCGGCCGCGATGCCCAGGGCAACTTCGATACCCGAAAGATCGGTGTCAATGCACCGGGTGCGATTCGCGGCGCGGAGGTGCTCGAAGGGCTGATCAAGAATGGCCACATGCCACGCGGCGCTCGCTACGCCAACATGGAAGCCGGCTTCAACCAAGGAAAGATCGCGATGATGATCTCCGGGCCCTGGGCCTGGGAGAACGCGCGCAGAAGCAAGATCGACTTCGGGGTGGCGCCGATTCCGGCTGTGGACGGCCAGCCGGCCAAGCCCTTCGTCGGCGTGCTGGGTTGCATGATCGCCGCGCCCAGCCGCGTGAAGGACATTGCCCGCGAGTTCATCGAGCATCACCTTTTGCTGCCGGAGAATCTGCGCATCATTGACGCCGACGTGCCGCTGGGTGTGCCGGCCAACAAGCAGTTCTACGCGGAGCTCTCCGCGAATCCGAACATCCGCGCCACCATGGAAAGCGCCCGCAATGGGGTGCCGATCCCGAACATTCCGGAGATGAGCCGCTTCTGGGCGGCGATGGACGCCGCGCTGGAGGCTGTGACCAACGGGCTGCAGCCTCCACGCGATGCGCTCAATGCGGCCGCCGCCCGCCTGGAGGCGCGATGAACACGGCCGCGCGATCGCTTCCCGGCGCTTACGGATCACAGGCGCCCACCATGATCTTCATGCGTCTGCTGCTCAAGTGGGCCTTTGCACTGGCGCTTGGTCTGGGTGTGCTGTGGATGGTCTTCAGCATCTACGCCGCCGGCCAGCCCGTCTGGGCACTGGGCGTGCTGGTGCTCTTCGGCGCCGGCTTCTACATCTATCTGTCCAGTGCCAACTTCGCCTACCGCTACCTCTACCCTGGCGTGGCGGCGATGCTGGTCTTCG
>JAIXTA010000036.1 GCA_027484405.1 Burkholderiales bacterium | reverse complement strand
GATCCAGGTCCAACTGGACCTTGCCGAGGCGTCGGAATTTGCATAGCTCGACATACCGCAGCGTGACTCTTCCGATCGGTGCTGCTGCTGGTGCTGCTGGCGTGGTCACGGTGCTGTGCCTCCGGTAGTAAATGGTCGCGATTGCCTCGGCGTTGATACAAGAGACTGCCACGCCACCCGATAGAGTCGGTGCGTGGTGTGCCGAGCCCCTCCAATTGCCTTATTGGACTGGAATGCGGTAGCTGTCTGTAAGACTGTTCATCGAAAATCATCCGATGGCAAAACTAAAGTCAGAACGACATCACTGGTGGCCCGTGTGCGTGTCTCGTCACTGGGCGGGAGAGGACGGCAAGACTGGATGGCTAAGGCCCGATGGAATCAGCGTGCGAATCCCGCCGGCAAGGCTAGGCGTCATCGGCAATGGGCACCTCATCAAGATGGGGCATAACGGTGAGGACACGGCTTGGGACCAGAGCTTCGAGCGCGTGTTCAGCAGGGCTGATGATGCCTTCTCCGACCTGATAGGGTGGCTGGAAAGACTTGAGCGCAGGCCAGTGCGTGGCGTTCAGGAACTGCGGCAACGCTTCGTCCCACAGCCCTGCACTGATGCCCAGTTGGAGCGCATGAGCGAGTGTGCAGTCTCTCTGGCGGTGCGTGGCCCCATGAACCGGGAGGCTTCTGTCGCCCTGGCGGAAGACCTGCGAGGGCCGCTACCGACGCGCGAGCGCAACGCCCTGATAGGCCTGAACATGAGGAACTCCCATCGCCTGATCTCCGACAGCATCAACTCGCGCGGCAAGTTCGTTGCCGTCTATTCGCAGGGCAGGGAGTTCGTTTTCGGAGATGGCTTCTTCCACAACGTCAAGAACGTCCAAAATGTCCCGTCGTCGCCAAGGCTCTTCGTGCCAATTACACCGCACGTCTGCGTGCTTGTGTGTCGGCCGTCCCGGTACATGGTCGAACCTAGACTCACGACGTTGGTGCTCGACGACGACGAGGTCGATATCTGCAACAAGACGGTGCAGGTCTATGCGAAGAATGCGATCTTCTTCCGCTCGCAGCGGCCCGTGCTCAGCGAGGAATTCCAGCGGGGCGAGCACTTGGAGTACACGAATCCGGGGAACCCCATCGACCGCCTGATCCACAGCATCCCCGGGGTGCCCGCCAGGGACCCCTCGTTGGACCACATCTTCCATCCAGGTGGTCGCTGAGGGCGCAAAGGCCGAGCTGCATTGATTCGTGCGACCCAACTACCGCATGTAGCCGTCAGTCGGACCAAGCGCCCTCGCCAGGGGCAACGACCGCTTGGTGCCGGTCAGCGCGCAGACGTCCGCCGACGGTCAACGGCCGCAACCGCGGCGCAACGGAAAGCCAATCTCACATCGCCTGCTGGGAGTCGAGGAATAACGACTGTCGAACACTCTTCCAGCACGAGCCTTTGTGATTAGCGGGACGTCAGGACGCGAAGCCGATTCCTTTTCAGTACTAGTGCCAGGAGCAGTGATAAGGATGAGCTACGGCCTCACGCGCTAGGTCTGTCTCACCTATGTCCACGCCGGCGAGACCTCCTCGAGGCGAGGCTCCAGCTGTTTTCGACTCTATTGTTCCGTTTTCGACTTTATTGAGTCGTTTTCGACCTTATTTGTCGAGAACAACGAACATCAGCCCATGACCGGACTACTCCACAGTCACGCTCTTCGCCAGATTCCGCGGCTTGTCCACATCCGTCCCGCGCGCCACGGCGGTGTGATAGGCCAGCAGTTGAAGCGGGATCACATGCAGGATGGGTGAGAGCGCGCCGTAGTGCTCGGGCATGCGCAGCACGTGGATGCCCGGCTGGGGTTCGATCTGGGTGTCGTCGTCGGCAAACACATACAGCACGCCGCCGCGGGCGCGCACTTCCTGCATGTTGCTCTTGAGCTTCTCGAGCAGGGCGTCGTTCGGCGCGACGGTCACCACGGGCATGGCGTCGGTCACGAGCGCCAGCGGCCCGTGCTTGAGTTCACCCGCCGGATAAGCCTCGGCGTGGATGTAGCTGATCTCCTTGAGCTTCAGCGCGCCTTCCAGCGCGATCGGGTAGTGCAGGCCGCGACCCAGGAAGAGCGCGTTGTCCTTGGGCACGAACTGCTCGGCAAAGGCAATGGTCTGCGGCTCGAGTGCCAGCACGCTGCGCACGGCGGCGGGCAGGTGGCGCAGGGCCTTCAGCTCCGCGGCCTCGGCGCCGGCTGACAATCGGCCGAACTGCTTGGCCAGCGTGAGTGTGAGCAGATACAGCGCCACCAACTGGGTGGTGAAGGCCTTGGTGGAGGCCACGCCGATCTCGGCACCGGCGCGGGTGATGAAGTGCAGCTTGCACTCGCGCACCATGGCGCTGGTTTCCACGTTGCAGATGGTCAGCGTGTGCTGCATGCCCAGGCCGCGCGCGTGCTTGAGTGCGGCCAGGGTGTCGGCGGTCTCGCCGCTCTGGCTGATGGTGACCACCAGCGTGCGCGGATCGGGCACGCTCTCGCGGTAGCGGTACTCACTCGCAATCTCCACGTTAGTAGGGACCTTGGCGATCGACTCCAGCCAGTAGCGCGCCACCGAGCCGGAGTAGTAGCTGGTGCCGCAGGCCAGAATGAGCACGCGGTCGATCTGCGAGAACACCTTGGCTGCGTCGTCCCCAAACAGCTCGGGGCGGATGCTCTCCACGCTGTCGAGCGTGTCGGCAATGGCGCGCGGCTGCTCGAAGATCTCCTTCTGCATGTAGTGGCGGTAGGGGCCGAGCTCGGCCTGACCGCTGTGCGTCTGCACCGTGCGCACCTTGCGCTCTGCCGGCTTGCCGGCGGCATCGACGATGGTCACGCCGCCCAGCTGCACGTCGACCACGTCGCCTTCTTCCAGATAGATGATCTGGTCGGTCACGCCGGCCAGGGCCATGGCGTCGCTGGCGAGGAAGCTCTCGCCCTTCCCGAGGCCGACGATCAGCGGCGAGCCCTCGCGCGCACCCACCACGCGGTGCGGCTCGGCCGCGCAGAACACCGCAATCGCATAGGCGCCCTGCAGGCGCTTCACAGCCGCCTGAACCGCGCTGAAGAGATCGCCGTCGTAGAGCTGGTCCACCAGGTGGGCGATGACCTCCGTATCGGTCTGGCTCACGAACACGTAGCCAGCGGCCTGCAGCTCGGCGCGCAGGGCCTCGTGGTTCTCGATGATGCCGTTGTGCACCAGCGCAATGCGCGGCCGCGTCTCGTCCGGCGAGAAGTGCGGGTGGGCGTTGTGTGTACTGGGCACGCCGTGGGTGGCCCAGCGCGTGTGTGCAATGCCGGTGCTGCCGCTCAGGCCCTCGGCCTGCACCTGGGCCTGCAGCTCGGCCACGCGCGAGGTGCTGCGCGCCCGCTTCACGCCGCCGGCATGCACGGCCACGCCGCAGGAGTCGTAGCCGCGGTACTCAAGCCGCTTGAGGCCTTCAACGAGGATGGGGGTGATGTCGCGCTGGGCGACGGCGCCAACGATGCCGCACATGGGTTCGGGTTCCAGGGTGAAGAGACTGCAGGCGGGTCAGGCACGGTGCGATCTGGGTGTCGCCGTCAGGCCGCCTGATCGAGCCTCGACATCCTATCGGGCATGAAATGAAATGAGCATGCAAATACAAGATTCAGATGCATTCTTCTTGCACTTCGAATATTTAACGCAATATTCTTTCACTCGAAGCCTACTTATGAGTATCTTGCTCGCATGACTCAACCCATCGCCAGCGCCACCGACATCGAACTGGACGAGGTGGACCGCCGCATCCTGGCGCTGCTGCAGCAGGACGCGAGCCTCACCAACCAGGCCCTGGCCGAGCGCGTAGGCGCGTCGCCAGCAACCACGCTGCGCCGCGTGCGGCGCCTGCGCGAAGCCGGCGTGATTGAACGCGAGGTCGCCCTGCTGGCGCCGCGCTGGACCGATGCGGGCCTGTCGGCCATCGTCGAAGTGAGCCTGCAGGCCCAGACGGAGGAGCTGCTCGCCGGCTTCGAGGCGCACTGCAGCGCAGAGACGGCGGTGCAGCAGTGCTACCGCGTGAGCGCCGGGCCGGACATCGTGCTCGTGCTGCACGTGCCGGACATGCCGGCCTATCAGGCCTTGGCCGCGCGCCTGTTCTCCGACCGCGCCGCCGTGCGCAACGTGCGCACCTTCTTCGTGACCAAACGCAGCAAGTTCGAGCCGCGGGTGGCTGTGTAAGCCGCCCAGGTCGCCGACGGCCTGCTGATTTTCAAATAACGCTTGAAAAGCAAGCAGCAAAAGCAGCGATCTTCAAACAATATTGTCAAATCAGTCCAAACCAGCTTTCCGCTTGTCTGGTGCGGGTCTTGGCTCGGTTTTGGGCTGATTTTCGAGGCAGTTTTCAGCTGTGCATCTCACGCCGTGGCCTACCGGACGTCTCACCCGTGGACGCTGCGGCGGTAGGGCTCTTCAAAGTCCACGAACTCGAACTCCTCGCGCGCCCGGCGGATCCAGGTCTGCATGCCCTCGGTGGCAAAGATGCGGTCCATGTAGGCGCGGGTGTCCGGGGCGACATGGGCGGCGTAGGTATCCAGACGCGTGACCACCGGCGCGAAGAACGCGTCGGCCGCGGTGAAGCTGCCGAACAGGAAGGGGCCGCCGCTCTTTTGCAGGCATTCGCGCCAGATGGCTTCCACGCGGTCGATGTCGGCCTGCACATTGAGGTTCCAGCCTCGGCCGGGAAACCGGGCCAGCAGGTGCATGGGCATGTTCGAGCGCAGCTGCATGAAGCCGGCATGCATCTCGGCGCAGATGCTGCGCGCGTGCGCCCGATTGCCCGGGTTCGTGGGCCACAGCACCTTGTCCGGAAACAGCTCGGCGGCAGTCTCGACGATCGCCAGACTGTCCCAGACGCGCTGGCCGTCTTCGAGCACCAGCACGGGCACCTTCCCGGTGGGCGAGTATTCGCGAAAGTCCTGCTTGTAGGTAGGCGAGCCGAAGCGCAGGCGCACCTCCTCAAACGGAATGCCCGCCTGCGTCAGCGCCAGCCAGGGGCGCAGGCTCCAGGAGGAATAGGCCTTGTCGGCAATGACGAGCTTGAGCATGGTCGGTCTCCGCGAGGGCGTTGGGTGAACCACCCAAGCTTAGGCCGATGCAACCCACGCAGCGGCTTCCATGCTCGGCGATCATGCATGCGCCTCATGCGGCAGACGCATGAGGTGTCTGATCCACCGGGGACGCTAGCGATGCGCCCGGACCCGCCACGCATCGCTGCGCGTGCGCGGATGCTTGCCCTGCAGATACAGCGTGGCGATCGGCTCCATGGCCTGCGCCTGAATGCCCAGGCGCGCCAGGCCGTCTTCCGTGGCCACGTTGTCGGCCTTGAGGCTGTCGACATTGTCGCGGCTCATGAGTGTGGGGCCGGGGGCGAGTTCCATGGCCAGGGCCTGCAGCTTGCCGATCCCGAGCGGCAGCGGCAGCACCGGAATGCTGCGGTGCGCGCCCACGGCCGCTGCAAAGCGCACGAGATCGGCGAGCGTATAGACCGTCGGCCCGGCCAGCTGATAGGTCTGGCCGACCGTCGTGCGGTCGTCCAGGGCCGTCACGAACGCCTGCGCCACATCCTGCACATACACCGGCTGCAGCTTGGCGCCGCTGCCCGCGAGCGGAAACACCGGCGCGACCTTGGCCAGGTTGGCAAAGGTGTTGAGGAACTGGTCCTCCGGCCCGAACACGACTGAAGGCTGGAAGATCGTCCAGGCCAGGCCGCTGTCGCACACCAGGGCCTCGCCCGCCGCCTTGCTGCGGCTGTACATGCTCGGACCCTGGGCGCTGGCGCCCAGTGCACTCATGTGCAGCAGGCGCTTCACCCCGGCCTGCTGCATGGCGCCCACGATCTTGCGCACCAGGTCCACATGGTTCCTGGCGAAGTCCGGGCCGTAGGGCGTGCCGGGCTTGCTGTGCAGCACACCCACGAGGTTGATCACCGCCGTGTGGCCGGCGACCAGACGCGCGAGCGTTTCGGGGCAGTGCACGTCCGCCTCGATCACGTCCAGCTTCGGGTGCAGCCACAGATGGCGCGCACGATCGCGCTTGCGCGTGGGCACGGTGATGTAGTGGCCCTGCTCGACGAGCTGGGCAATCAGGTGGCGGCCGATGAAGCCGCTGCCGCCGATGACGAGAATCTTGTGCAGCATGATGTGCCAATGAGGGGTTGCTAGCGCGGCCGCTCGACCGCCGCTTGAATGGATTCTGCCGCGTCCCAGGCGGCGTCAGATAGTCGCGGATCACCCTCAAGCGCGGCGCGCAGCATGGGCAGCCCGTCCACGCCCCAGAACACGCGGCCCTGCCACACCACGCTCGGCACGCCGAACACGCCGGCCGCAATTGCGGCCTCGGTGTTCTCGCGCAGGCGCTGCTTCACGGCATCGCTGTTCCAGTCAGCCACGCCCAGGCGCTGCGCGAGCGCGGCCGCGCGCTCGGCATCGTCGGCCGCCAGCCCGGTCTCCCAGACATGCTCGAAGATCGCGCGGCAGACTTCGCGGCTCGGCTGGCCGCCCTGCGTAAGGCCCTTGGCCACGGCAATGCGCAGCAGCGCCAGCGGATTGAAGGGGTGCGCCGCCGGGGCGTGCATCGGGCGCCCAGCCTGTTGCCCCAGCCAGAGCACGTGGCGAAAGGTCCAGGCCTTCTTGGGTGGGACCTCGGCGGGGCCGAGCTGCCCCCAGTGCTTGAGCATGCCGGCAAACAGCACCGGCTTGTAGTTCACGCTGATGCTCTGCCCCGCCAGCGCCTCCGGCAGGGCATGAAAGCCCAGGTAGGCATAGGGCGAGATGAAGTCGATATAGACGTCGAGCTCGTGCATGTGAGGCGGGTTCAAGGCAGCGAGGTCGTGCCGGCTTCCTTGGGGTGCACATGCCCCAGGCGCTTGCTCAGTGAAGGCGCGTTCTCCTGGCCCATGACGGCCGCATAGATGACGGCATTGGCAAGCACCGCCTTGACGTAGCCGCGGGTTTCGGTGAACGGAATCGTCTCGGCAAAGGCCGCGCCATCCACCGTGCGGCGCAGGCTCGCGCGCCAGGCACGCGGCCGCCCGGGGCCGGCGTTGTAGGCGGCGCTGGCCAGGGCCGGCGAGCCATCGAGATCACGCAGCACCATGGCCAGGTAGTTGCTGCCCAGCGTGAGGTTCTTGGTCATGGTGTTGATCTTGGCCGGGTCGTACTCCATGCCGATCTTCTTGGCCACATAGCGTGCCGTACCCGGCATGAGCTGCATGAGGCCCTGCGCACCGGCGCTCGAACGCGCATCCATGATGAAGCGGCTTTCCTGGCGGATCAGGCCGTAGACCCAGGCCATGTCGAGATCCACGCTCTTTGCGATCGGCCCCAGCTCCTCCACGAAGGGTGTGGGATAGCGCTGCGAGAAGTCGAAGGCCTCGCGCGTGCGCTCGCTGGCGTTGATCATGCGATCCAGGTGCCCCTGGCGACGCGCATACTCCGCATAGGCCGCCAGCTTGGCGTCGGGCAGGCTGCGCATCTGCCAGTTCCATTCGCGGTTGCCCTCGAAGCGCAGACCGGCCTGCAGGAAGGCGAAGGCCCGAGCCACATGCGGGCTGCGGCTGGCCTCCTGAACATCTTCTTCGGTGAAGCTCAAGGTCTTGGCCGGAATCACGATCTTCTCGCCCAGCTCCTCGCGCGCCAGCAGGCCGTAGAAGTCCCAGCCGCCCTTGATGCGATCGAGCTGTGCGGCCCACTCCTCGCGCGGTGCACCCAGGCTGCGCAGGGTACGTGCGTTCCAGTAGGTCCAGGTCGGCTCGTTGCGCTGGCTCGTGTTCATCAGCGCCAGCACGCGCGCCAGCGCCGGGAAGTCCTGGTCGCGCAGGGCGGCACGGGCGGCCCAGGCCAGGGTGTCGTCGGTGCCGTGGCCGCCCTTGAGATCCTTGAGCCAGTCGCTGCAGCTCGACCATGTCCGGCGTGCGCAGGCGGCGGCGTACTGCAGGCGCACGTAGGCCGCCTCGTTCTGGCCGAGCTTGCGCACGTGCTGGCGCACGAGGTTCTCGTTGCTCTGCTCGGCATCCAGCCGCGCGATGCGCGACAGGGCGAGCGCAGCCAGCTCGCGGCCGCGCCGACTTTCGAAGTCGGCCTGGGTCGCGATGTAGCGGGTGGCGTTGCCGAACACGGCATCCAGTTGATCATCGCTCGGCCGCTGGTCTGCGGGCAGCGCTGGCGCGACGCGCTTGCTCGCACTGATCTGACTGGCCTCATGCAGCTGACGGATGCGCTGCCAGAGGTCTGAAGGTCCCCAGGCGCCGCTGTCGGCCAGGGCCAGGGTGAGCGAGACGCAGCCCTCGCCGCCGGCGGCCTGGGCGTTGCGGTCCATCAACTCGTCGGCCTCACGGCCGAGGTCCTCGGGCTTGCCGACGCCGCTGCGCAGGCGCGACTGCAGGGCATAGCAGCTGACCTGGTTATCGTCCTGCAGCACGAAGCGCGGAAACTCGGCGTCGAAGATGGTCCAGTCGCCACGCTTGCCGAGAATCAGCAGCCAGTCGTTGCGGATGCGGTCGGCCATGAACGTGCCGTCCCACTTCTTGAGGAAGGCCTGCAGCTCGGCATCGCTCACCTGGCCGGTGGGCTCACCGCCGCGGGTGATGTAGCGGGTGCGGAAGGTCCAGAACTCGCCATAGGGCGCGAGCACATGGTCGGCGGGCAGGCGCTGCGCGAGCTGCGCCACGCGGTCGGCTTCGAAGTTGCGGGCAGCATCGCGCAGCTGCGTGATCAACACCTCGGTCGCTTCGGCCGGTGCGCGGCAGCCCGGGCAGGCGGCGCCCGCCTTGCGGCCGTTCTGCCCCTGTGCCAGCGCTGCGCCGGCTGCAAAGACAGACAATGCGGCCACCAGGCTGGCGACGGCATTCAGGGTTGATCGGGATCGGGCTGCGCGACCGGCGCGCGAACGGCTCATTAACATCAGGGAAACATCCGTCACAGGACTCAAGGCATTCAATATGCGCACGCCACGCGTGCGGCTGCGCCCAAGGCGAATTATCGCCTTGCGCACCTGGATGCCGGTGACGCATTTCAACGACCTGGAGACTCGAGAGCGCATGCTCGACCTGGAGGACCGCAAGAGCCTGCGTGCGGCGCTGATCGCGCGGCGCATGGGCCTCGATCCGGCCACCCGCGAGGCGGCGGAGCAGCAGATCCGTCAGCGTCTGGACGACTGGCTGTCCCAATGCGGCGCCGGTGCGCGCACGATCGGCATCACCCTGCCCTACCGCGCCGAGGTGGATCTGCGCCCCTGGTATGCCGAGCTGCACGAGCGCGGCTATCAACTCGCGCTGGCCGTGGCCGAGCAGCCGCAACAGCCGCTCCAGTACGCGCAGTGGGCGCCGGGCGACGCGATGGAGCGCGACCGCTTCGGCATTGACGTGCCCCAGCGCCGTCTCTGGTGCGAGCCGGACATCCTGGTGGTGCCCTGCGTGGGCTTCACGACCGACTGCTACCGCCTGGGCTACGGCGGCGGCTATTTCGACCGCACGCTGGACTTGCTCGCCGCCACCCGCCTCCAGCGCCCACCGGTGATCGGCGTGGCCTTTGGCTGCCAGCAATGCGATGCCGACGAGTTCCGTCCGGCGGCCCATGATCTGCCGCTGGACGCCATTGCCACCGAAGACCGTCTATTCACCCGGGAGACCGCATGACCCTCAAGATCTACGGCATGGCCGCCAGCCGCGCCGTGCGCACCCTCTGGATGGCCGAGGAACTGGGCCTCGCCTACGAGCACGTCCCCGTGAGCTACATGGGCGGCGGCGCCAGGACGCCCGAAATGCTGGCGCTCAATCCAAACGGCCACATCCCGGTCATCGACGACGACGGCGTGGTGGTCTGGGAGAGCCTGGCTATCAACCTCTATCTGGCACGCAAGCACGGCGGGCCGCTGGCCCCCGCCAACCTGGACGAAGAAGCGGCCGTGCTGCAGTGGAGCTTCTGGGTGGGCAACGAGTGCGAGAAGGACGCGCTGGCCATCCTGATGCACCGCATGGGTCTGCCCGAGGAGCAGCGTGACTCCTCGGTGGCCGAGAAGGCCGCGCAGCGCCTGCGCGCGCCCTTTGGCGTGCTGGAGGCCCATCTTGGCCAGCGCGAGTACATCGCTGCAGACCGCTTCACCGTGGCCGACCTGAACTGTGCCAGCGTCCTGACCTGGGCCCGCGCCGACACGGACCTGATGGCGGCCCACCCACGGCTTGCCGCGTGGCTCAAGCGCTGCCTGGCGCGCGAGGGCTTCCAGAAGGCGAAGTCCGTCGGCAAGCCCTGAGCGGCCTGCTGCCAGGCAGGGGCGCATCTGCGGTGCGCCTGTCTGGTCGCGCGTCGCCGGGTTGTCGCTGCGCACGGCGTCGCGAATCGCGGCGACAAGCACCCCGCCTTGCACGGCGCCTGCGCCATCCATCGGTTTTCTGGCGCGGCTCTCCAGCCATTTCGGGCTGAAGACCCGCAGCTGGAGCCATTCTCGTGCTCGAAGTGCGGGCTAGAAGCTGCCCGGACCACCGGGCGCAGTGGCACCGCCCGGGCTGTTGAGGCGACGCAGGCGCTCGGCTTCGGCCTCCGCCTGAAGCCGCTCCACCGTGAACTTGCCCATGTCGAAGACCTCGGCCCCAGCCGGAATGGGCCAGACCACGGTGTCGCCGGCAGGCGCCGTCCCGGCCTGCCAGGCCAGCACCGTACCCAGCATGTCACGCAGCGCTGCACCACCGGTCGCGCCGGGCGTGTTCAGGGCGTGGTCCGCCCCGGGGACGCGAATCCAGGTGAGATCCGCCCCGCGAGCGAGCAGTTCGGCGGCCAGCCGGTCGGAGCTGCTCACGGGTACCGAGCGGTCACGCTCGCCATGGGCGATGAAGACCCGCAGCGGCTTGGCAGCCAGCGCGTCGATGGGTGCAGCGCTCAGCCGCGCCGCCCAGTAGCGATACGGCTGGCCCAGCAGGGTCTTGTCGGGACTGCGCGGCTCGGCACGGATCGGGTCGGCGGCTTGCGCCAGTGCCCGCAGCTGCGCATTTGCGCCGGCTCTGCTGCTGGTTCCCGGTGCGGCAGCGGCCAGCGCCATCCATTCATCGAGGGCCCCCGCCGGTCCGCCACTGATCAGGGCCACGTGGGTCAGCCCAGGCAGGCGGCCGGGGAGCCGCGCGGCAAGCTGCGCGCCTTCGCCATGCCCCACGGCAATGAGCGCACGCGGCGGCTTGACGCGGCTGGCCAGCGCAGCCCGTGTGGCGGCCTCCACCGCGGCCAGCCAGCGGTCCAGGCTGTGCTCGGCCAGGAAGGTGGCCGGGCAGCCAGTGGACGTGCCGGGCTGCGGGTTGAGATCGAACAGATTCACGCCGGGCTTCTCGACGATCAGGGTTTGCGCGGTCGGTCGGCTGGCTCCGCGCAGTCCGGTGAACCAGCCGCCACCGACGCGCCCGTCCACCTGCAGGAACAGCGAGCCGCAACCCGTGTTTTGCACAGCCAGCACCAGCGGCCGATCATCGCTGCTGTCCACATCGGTGAGATAGAAGCGCACGGACCGTCCCAGCGCGTCGGTGGTTTCAAAGGCGCGGTAGGCGAAGTTCGCGGGCAGCCTGGGTTCGTCGACCAGGCGCGGCTGTGCCACCACGCCCGGCGGCTGAACCGCGCTTTGCGCCTGCACGGGCAGCTGGCCGGACGCGGCCAGCAGCACAGCGCATATCCAATGCCGGGCGCTCGTGCGGTTTGCGCGCCGATGGAATGCAGGAGCGCCAAGGCGGGCTTGAGACATGGGATTCATGCGGTCTTTTCGCAAAGTTGGAACAGGGGCACCGAGCGGGCGGTGGCGGCGTGGCGATCCGGAAGCGGCAGGTCAGGATGCATCGTGCCGACAAGCGGTCCGCAGCGGGGCGACGATTCGACCGGCTGCCGGATTCCGGGCACAGGCTGCGCCTTCAGGGGTGCCGTTCCGGGCGGGCGACCGGTTCGGGCGGATACAAGGGTTCCATGCGCCAGGCCCCCTGGGCCTCGGCGTCCGGCGATTCGAGCAGCTTGCGCACCATGCGGTACAGATCCAGATCGAATCGTCGTTCCGCCTGCCGAGCCCGCTGCAGCGCCGCGTCCGGACTGCGCACCACGCCCAGGACGCACCACTGATCGATGACGACCCAATCTTCGAGCAGGCCGTCGCCGGAACGCTCCACCACGGCAATGGCGCCCGGCCAGGGCCAGCGCTGAAGGCGATGGTCGGCAAGCGCACTGTGCACGCGCCGCGTGTGCTCGGCAAAGGGCTCGCGGTTCACGCAGGCGCCCAGGCAGCGACGGATCTGCAGGTTGAAGCAGCCGCTGGCCTCCGGCTCGCCGCGCGCCGCCCGTTCCAGGCCGAGGGTCTTGAGACAGAGCTGGAACTCGCGGGCGAGGCCCACCACGGCCGCTCGGGCCGCAGCGCGGGATGAAAACGGCCCGTAGGCGCAGGCCGCGGGCGCCGGCTCGAGCTCATCGGGAGAATCTGTGCCGCCCGACGGCGCCAGCCCGAGGGCCACGCCCTGACCCGCCTCAGGCAAGCCTCCAGCAAATCCCCCAGCCAGCGTCTGCGCCGGCAGGTAGCGCAGGCGGCACCGCGCATCCACCTGCAGGAGCACGGCGCGTTCGTTGCGGCGCAGGGCCACGTTGGCGGCGGGCGCGTGGGTCTTGATGGCCTCGGCCTCGCGCACGGCGGTGGACAGCGGGCCGGCGCAGGGATCCCACGTCACCCGATGCACCTGCGCGGCAAGCTGCTGCTCGCGCTCGTTCTTGACGTCGTAGAAGTGCGCGGCCACGCGGTCGCGCAGGCTGATGCTCTTGCCGATATAGAGGATCTGGCCGTGCTCGGCATGGAAGGTGTAGACCCCGGGGGTGGCAGGCATCTCGTCGAACAGGGTGGGCGGCAGGTGCGGCGGCAGACTGGCGCGGCGCGTGATCAAGCGCACGGCGTCCTCGATCAGCGCCGGGCTGTAGCGCTGCGCCAGCTTCTGCGCGAAGACCCAGAGCCGCTCGGCATCACCCATGGCGCGGTGCCTGGCCTCGCGGCCGAGGTCCCAGCGCTCGATCAGCGCATCCAGGCTGTGGCTGCGCTGCTCCGGGTCCAGGGTGCGCGAGAGCTTGACCGTGCACAGGGGCTTGGTGATGTAGGTGCGCGAGAGGCGCGCGAACTCGGCCTTGAGAAAGCCGTAGTCGAAGCGGGCGTTGTGGGCCACAAGCAGGGCGCCCTGCAGTCGCGCCCAGAGCGCATCGGCCACCTGTTCGAAGGTGGGTGCGTGGCGCACCATCTCGTTGGTGATGCCGGTGAACCAGCTGATGTCCGGCGGGATGGACTTGCCCGGATTCACCAGGGTCTGCCAGCGCTCACGCACCTCGCCACCCTCCACCACCACCAGGCCGATCTCCGTGATGCGCTCACGCTCCGGGCTCATGCCGGTGGTTTCGAGATCGAGGAAGACGGTGCGGGGTGCGAACACCCCGCCATTATGTGGGCTTGCGGCGCTTCAACCGAATGGCCGGAGAGGCGCATGAATGCTCATTTCATTCATTTCCGGCCAGATTTCTTTGCTTCATCAATAGGCCACCTCCCGCGCACCAGAAGCGGGAAGTGGCATTTTTGGTATTCTTTATTCAATCAGTATCGGCTACCTTGATTTTCAAGGCCGCGCTGCAGGTGCATCCACGCGAGTGACGCGGGGCACAAAAGGCGGGCGCAGTGCGTCGCCGCGCTGCTGCAGATAGTCCACCAGTGCCTCGATGTCCTGGCCGACGATCTGGCGTGCAGTGCCCTGGCGCAGCACGGCGAAACGGTCGCCGCCCTCGGCCATGAAGCTGTTGACCACCACGCGGTAGCTGCGCGTCGGCTCGATCGATGCGCCATTGATGCGTACATCGATGATGCGCTGCTCGATCGGCAGACGCGCATCCCAGCGGTAGCTCAGGCTCTGGCTGGGCTGCAGCAGGCGCGGGCTGTCGGCCTCGCGCCCGGCCCACTGCTGCTGCAGCAGTTCCAGGATCTGCGCACCGCTGAGGCTCAACACCACCACGTCGTTGCCGAAGGGCTGGGTGGCGAAGGCGTCCGCCATCGATACCGAAATGGGCGGCGGGCTGGCAACGACCGGCAGATCCGCGCGTACGCCGCCCGGGTTCATGAAGGCCACGTCGGCCGGCATGAGCTTGCGCACATAGGCCAGCTGCGCGTCGGCAATCACGCCGCCCAGCGGGCTGTCACTGCCCGCGGCGGAGCGGCGCGTGAGCTGTGCCGGCAGCGTGGCGATGGTCTTGTTCTTGATGGGGCCGGTGAGGCGCTCGACCTCATCGAGCAGCGGCTTGGCTTCAGGCGAAGCGGCATAGGCCGACTGCGCCACCTTGTGGTTGAAGGCGGTGGCCGTGTTCACGGCCCCCGTGCGGGCGTCCACCTCCAGGCGCACCTCGCTGATGAGCGCGCCATAGGCCTGGCCCTGGACCAGCAGGCGGCCGTTGCGCTTGCAGGTGTAGGCCTGATGGGTGTGCGCCGAGAACACCACGCTGATGGCTGGGTCCAGGCGCTCGTTGATGCCGACAATCGCACCCTCCAGTCCTTCGCAGGCATAGGTCGGGTCGTTCACCACGCCAGCCGCCTGGTTCGCGACCCGGCCGCCCTCATGCACCAGCGCCACGAAGACCTGCGCGCCTTCCGCACGCGCCGCCGGCACGAAGCGATTGATGGCCTGGGCTTCCTCGGTGAAGCGCAGGCCGCGAATGCCGGAGGCCGAGACGATGCTCGGCGTATCGCGAGTCACCGCGCCGATGAACGCGATCTTCAAGCCGTTCAGTTCGCGGATCACGTAGGGCTTGAGCCAGGGCTGCTCGCCTTCGAGCACGTTGGCGGCGATGTACTCGAACCGCGCACCGCGATAGCCCGGCAGCGCACAACCACCCGCAGGGCACTGGCCCTGGATGCGCCGCATCAGTTCGTCGCGCCCGGCATCAAACTCGTGGTTGCCGACCACGCTCACCGTGACGCCCAGCTGGTTGAGCGCCTCGATGGTGGGCTCGTCCTTGAGCAGCGAGGAGCCCAGCGGCGAGCCGCCGATCATGTCGCCCACACCCACGGTGAGGCTGCTGCCGGCCTGGGTGCGCAGGGTGTTGAGCGCCGTCATGAGGTGCGGCAGGCCGCCATGCGCTGCCTGCAGCGTGGCACCCGGCCGCGCAGGATCATTGACCGGATAGGTCCAGGGCACCGGATTGCTGGTCTGCAGATGGCCATGCAGGTCATTGATGGCCAGCAGGGTCAGGGTGCGTGTGGGAGCGGGTGCGGACGGGCTCAGCAGGCTGCAGGCCGCCAAGGCGCTCAGCGACGCGAGCACGCCGAGCAGCGCGGTCCGGCGTCCGGAAATGAACGATTTCATGAATCAGGGTCTCCGAAAAGCACGGGGCGCCAAGCTCGCCAGCCTGGCGCCCGATCAGGGTGCGGGTGGTCATCGCCACCCACGAGGTTCAGAACTCGTACTTCAGCGAGACCTGCACCGCCCACTGCGACTCACCGGCATTCTGCCGCGTGGTCAGCGACGACGGGTTGGGCGCGACGCTGTAGATGTAACGACCCTGCGCATCGATACCGGCAAAGCTCACGAAGCTGCGCACCTGGCCACCACTGCCGGAGAAGGCGATCTCATCCGTGCGCCCCCACTTGCGATTCAGCATGTTGCCCACGTTGAACAGATCAAGGATCACGCTGGCCTTGTGCTGGCTCGAGAAGGCCGGGATCTCCTGCGTGACGCGCATGTCGACGGTTTGCACCCAGGGGCTGGTGGAGCGGTTGCGTCCCACCACGGCACCGCGCGTATCGGCGAGGTTGGCGTCGGCATTCACAAACTGCCAGAAGCGGTCCTCATTGCTCCGGCTCGTGGCGGTATCCCCAAGGAAGACCACTTCGCCGGAGCCCGGTGCACGCGGGATGTACATCAGGTCGTTGCCGGCCACACCATCACCATTGAGGTCGTTGGAGAAGGTGTAGCTGAAGGGCTTGCCGCTGCGGGCCTCGTAGAACACACCGAGGGTGGTGCGCTTGCTGCCGAACAGGGCGCGCGAGAAGCTCATGCTGGCGTTCAGGCGCTGCCGGCTCAGGTAGGCAGAGTCGGAGGCGACGTTCTCGTTCGGATTGAAGATCGAACGGCTGTTGAAGTTCGAGTTCGACACCGACGAGGTCAGCGGGCTGACTTCGGTCGCGTTCGTGCGGGTGTAGGCCATCGACCATGCAAAGCCGTTCTTGAAGGGCTGCGCCAGCGAGAAGGTCAGCGCGTTGCCGCCGCCCTTGTCGGTCCGCTCTGCCAGCAGCACGTTGTTGTAGAGCGGATTGGACAGCGCACGGCTGCGGAAGCCGGCGCAGGCGCCGGTGCTGATGCTGCCGCCGGTGGGTGTCCAGCACGCGGGGTTGTAGCCCTGCGGGGTGTAGAAGAGCTCGCGGCCATCCGGGCCGATGCGCGTGGCTTCGCCCAGGTTCAGGTGCTTGTAGTAGATGCCGTCCTTGGTACGGGTGTAGACGTACTCCACACCGGCAATCAGGCCGATCGGCAGCTGGTGGTCAAAGGCCAGATTGCCCTTCCAGACCGAGGGCTGGCGCAAGGTCGGCGACAGGAAGTCCACATTGGCTGCAGGCGGCGAGCCAGGCAGGGTCGTAGGCTGGTTGCGCGGATCGGCCGAGAACGTACCGCCGTTCGGGTCGCAGGCTGCAAAGTTGCCGCCGCACCCGACGATGCGTGTGGTGACCCCCGTGTTGGAGAAGGGGTTGGACAGCCACACATTGGCCGCCGCGCCCTGGAACAGGCCGAAGCCGCCGCGCAGCTGAGTGGGCCGCTTGCCTTCGAGGTTCCAGTTGAAGCCCACGCGCGGCTGCACCAGCGAGGTGCCGTCCAGCGTGCGCGTGTTGTCGAACCCGAAGCCCCCGGAGGCCCGAGTCCCGGTGATGGGATTGCCCGGCACCACCGCCTGTGCAGCTGCGGTGTTGGCAACCGGCTTTTGCGGTACGCCGATCTTGTCGACGCGCACGCCGGCGTTCACCGTGAGGTTGTCATTGACCGTCCAGGTGTCCTGCACGAAGGCACCCGTATTGCGCAGCTTCCATTGCGCTACCGCGTTGTCGAACGTGGTGTAGCCATTGGCCGTGGCCGGCGTCTGCACCGTGAAGCTCGTGGGGCGCCCGCGGCTGAAATTCTCCAGCACGGCCTGTTCGATCTGCGCCTGGGTGGCCGTGGCGCAATTGATCGCACCAAAACTGTAGGTGTAGGTGGCGCTGCTGTTCTGGCAGTTGAAGGTGTAGTTGCCGAAGATGTCCTGCAGGAAGGCGTTGTAGATGGTGTTGTTCTGCAGGTCGCCGCCGAACTTGATTTCGTGCTCCTCGCGACGCCAGGTCGCGCCGACGTAGGCATCCTGGGTGTCGGTGCGCAGCACGTTGAAGTGGCGCGAACGCTCGGTACCAAAGACGAGACTGCGCGTGCCCGTCTGCACGCCCGTCACCCCCGCCGGCAGCGGGCCGGTGAAGCTCAGGGTCGTCTGCGGCAGCGTGGCGTTGTTGCGCGGCACGCTGTCGTAGTTGCGCTTGGAGATCTTCAGCTCGGTGGAAAGCGCGTCGCTCCAGTCGGCAAACCACTGGCCGACGACCGTATCGATCGTCTTCTTCTGCACGTACCAGTTGCTCGACAGGGACAGCTGCGTGGCGGAGAAGTTCGGATAGATCGGCTCGTCCTGCGTGGTCTTGGTATAGCGCACATTGGCCTTGTGACCGGGCGCGATGTTCCAGTCGAACTTGATCAGTGTGTCCTTGACCTCCAGCTCCGCCTGCTCGGCCGGGGAGTTCACATTGCCGACGTCGACGCCGTAGCGGCTGCTGGCGATCGTGCGGGCGGAATCGATGGCCGATTGCGTGATGCCGACCTGCGTCAGCGAGCCACCCAGCGGGCCGAAGCCCACGGCATTGCGCGTGCTGTTGAGCTGCTCGTAGGCCGCAAAGAAGAACAGGGTGTCCTTGAAGATCGGCCCGCCGATCGTGGCAGCCAGGCGCGTTTCCTCGAAGGGCGGCGGGGCGGTGTAGCTGTTGGTCGTGCGCACGTACCGCGAGCCGGCGAGATGGTCGTCACGGAAGCCGTAGCGCACCGTGCCGCGCAGATCATTGGTACCCGACTTCGTCACAGCGTTGATGTTTGCGCCCGTATAGCCGCGCTGCGTGACGTCGAAGTTCGAAATGTTGACCTGTACGGCCTCGACAGCATCGATCGAGATCGGCTGCTTGAGCGTGGGCAGGTTGTTGGCCTCGAGGCCGAAGGTGTCATTGATGGCGACACCGTCAATGGTGATCGAGTTGTAGCGGGAGTTCTGGCCGATCGCGGAGATCTCGCCACGCTCCTTGTCCGTCTGGGAGAGCCGGGGATCGTTGCGCGCGAGATCCTGCAGATTGCCGCTGATGGAGGCCTGGGCCTCGATCTGCCGGCGGTTGATGCGCGTACCGGCCCCCACGCTGTTCGGACCGAAGCGGTCGTTGATGGCCGTGCCCGTCACCACCGTGCGCTCGATCTGCGTCACATTGGCCAGCTGCACCTCGATGTTGAAGGTTTCGGCCAGTGGCAGCGTGATGTCGTCACGCACCTGGCTGCGGCCATCCGCGCTGATCGTCACGCGGTACGGTCCGCCAGCGCGCAAGCCGCGCGCAGCAAAGCGGCCTTCCACATCAGTGCGGGCAGCACTCAAGGAGCCCGACTGCACATGCAGGATCTGCACCTGGGCATTGACGACGGGCTTGCCATCGACACCGATGACGCGGCCGGCCAGCGCAGATGAAGTGTTCTGTGCCAGCGCGGGCGCAACGCACACTGCGATCGCAGCAGCAACAAGGGTTCGGGGAAAGTGAGGCAGACCGGGCAGAAGCATGTGAATCCCTGATGCGTAGGTGTGAACGCAGCGGCATGCAGAGCCCTCGCGCCAGCCATGATGAGCCACCCGGAGATCTACCGCCGTCTTGCAAGCCGCACATTCTTTGGGCCGCAGATGACGCGCGGGCGACAGTCCTGTGTCACGCAGATGGCAGTCTCGTGGAAGCACTCGGTGCTGAAACGAGCGTCCAGAAAGTCATCGGCCCCAGGCGCAGAAGCGCGTGGGGCCGAGTTGACGCAGTGACCGTGGAGCGATGCGCTAGAGCACGTAGCGCGATACGTCCTCGCTCTTGGCCAGTTCGCCAAGATGGGTGTCGACGAAGGCGGCGTCGATCGACAGGTGCTGGCCCTCGCGCTTGCTGGCCTCGAAGCTCAGGTCCTCGAGCAGCTTCTCCATCACGGTGTACAGACGCCGTGCACCGATGTTCTCCACGCGCTCGTTCACGCTGAACGCGATCTGCGCCAGGCGCTGGATGCCATCGGCCGTGAACTCCAGCTGCAGACCCTCCGTGGCCATCAGTGCCTGGTACTGCTTGGTGAGCGCGGTGTCGGTCTGCGTGAGGATGCGCTCGAAGTCTTCGGTGCTCAGGCTGTCGAGCTCCACGCGGATCGGAAAGCGCCCCTGCAGCTCGGGCACCAGGTCACTGGGCTTGGCCAGATGGAAGGCGCCGGAGGCGATGAACAGGATGTGGTCGGTCTTGACCGTGCCGTACTTGGTGTTGACGGCGGTCCCTTCCACCAGAGGCAGCAGGTCGCGCTGCACACCCTGACGGCTCACGTCCGCGCCGCCGTACTCCTGACGCGCGGCGATCTTGTCGATCTCGTCAAGGAAGACAATGCCGTTCTGCTCGACGTTGCGCATGGCTCGGGTACGCACGTCCTCCTCGTTGATGCGGCGCGCGGCTTCCTCATCAGTGAGGAGCTTCATCGCTTCCTTGACCTTCATCTTGCGCGCGCGCTTCTGGCCCTTGGCCAGATTGCCGAACATCTCCTGGAGCTGGCGCGTCATGTCCTCCATGCCCGGCGGACCCTGGATCTCCATGGATGCGGGCAGCGCGGAGATCTCGATCTCGATCTCCTTGTCGTCAAGCTGGCCTTCGCGCAGGCGCTTGCGGAAGGTCTGGCGCGTGCCGTTGTCTTCCTTGGCGGCTGCGGCAAACCCCACGTCACGAGCGGGCGGCAGCAGTACATCAAGGATCCGGTCCTCGGCGGCATCCTCGGCCAGGGTGCGCACACGCTTCATCTCGGCATCGCGAGCGTCCTTCACGGCCACCTCGGCGAGGTCGCGGATGATGGTGTCCACATCGCGACCGACATAGCCGACCTCCGTGAACTTGGTGGCCTCGACCTTCACGAAGGGTGCGTCGGCGAGCTTGGCCAGACGGCGGGCGATCTCGGTCTTGCCCACGCCCGTGGGGCCGATCATCAGGATGTTCTTGGGCGTGATCTCGCTGCGCAGGGGCTCGGCCACCTGCTGGCGCCGCCAGCGGTTGCGCAAGGCAATGGCCACTGCTCGCTTGGCGCGCTGCTGGCCGATGATGAACTTGTCGAGTTCGCTGACGATCTCGGCGGGGGTCATGTGTTGGGACATGGTGCTGGTCCTGCACGGCAGGCGCGCTGCCGCGTCTTGGGGAGAAGGGGGAGATACTCGAAGGTGTGATGCGGCCGCCTGCGGGCAGGTGCCGGCCGATCAGGCCTCGATCGACTCGATCACGTGGTTGTGATTGGTGTAGATGCACAGGTCGCCAGCGATCTTGAGCGACTTGGCGACGATCTGCGCAGGACTGAGCTCGGTGTTCTCGAGCAAGGCAATGGCGGCGCTGTGGGCATAGTTGCCGCCGGAGCCGATGGCAGCAACGCCGGTTTCGGGCTCGAGCACATCGCCGTTGCCGGTGATGACATAAGTGTGCTCGCGATCGGCCACCAGCAGCATGGCTTCCAGCCGGCGCAGGATGCGGTCGGTGCGCCAATCCTTGGCCAGTTCGACGGCTGCACGGGTGAGATGGCCCTGGTGCTTCTCGAGCTTGGCCTCGAAGCGGTCGAGCAGGCTGAAGGCATCGGCCGTGCTGCCGGCAAAGCCGGCGAGGATCTTGCCCTGATACAGGCGCCGCACCTTCTGCGCCGTACCCTTCATGACCACATTGCCCAGGGTGACCTGGCCGTCACCGCCGATGCTGACCGACGGGCCACGTCGGACGCTGACAATGGTGGTGCCGTGCATTTCAATGGATTTGGGTTCGCTCATCGTGGAGTCCGTTCTAACAACGGTCGGTAGATGGCTCCAGCCAGGCGATTTGCAAGCCCCGGGGCGCTGCGCGCCGGATCAGGCGTTCTTGCGCCGCTCCACGCCGGCGATCTGGTGAATGCCGAGGGTCACGAACAGACCGGCCACCAGGTTGTTCACGCCACGGAAAACGATATGCCGACCGTCGCGCGACCAGTTCGTCAGCGGGATCAGCAGTGCACCAGCCGCTCCGAACTCGACACGATCAAGCTTGCGGCAGTTGAGCACCACCTGTCTGCGGGTCTTGAAGGCTTCCTCGATCAGCTTGAGCAGGGCTTCACCGTTGCCCTTGATCTCGCCGGTCACGACGATTTCGTCGGGCATGCCTCCTTCGATCTGGGTGTTGCCGGTCTGCGGCGCGGCCGTATCTGCGCTGCGCATGTTTTTGGGCGGCGGCTCCCAGGACGGCGGGGACACTTCGTAGGTCACGCAGTAGTCCACTGCGAGATCTTCGAACTGCTGCTTGCGATCGGTGATGCGATACAGCTCCAGCATCATCAGCCACGCGGCAGGGCTCGCATCACGGCGACCGGTCTCGATCAAGGCCTTGACCGCGTTGATCAGCGCATCCGTGCCGATCAGCTCCATCTCGTGGCTGGCTCGCGAGAAGGCCGTGAACACGCGCATCAGCAGTTCACAGCCGACCACATCTGCGCTCTTCAGGCCACGAAAGTCCAGACGCAGACGGGTGTGCTTGGCTGCCAGCTGCTTGATGCGCTCGAGCTGCGGCACGATGGATGCGTCCAGCGCGTCCTTGAATGCAACCATCGGTGCCGAACTGGTTTGAGCCGGCGTGGCGGGCGTCTGGGCGCGCTCGGTCCAGGTGGGCGCACTCTGCTCGAACTTCACTACGAAGTCCAGCGCATGCTTTTCGTATTCCTCGCGCATGCCCTGCATGCCCAGCAGATCGAAGAGCATCTGGTACGCAGAGAACTCGCTGCGGCCCAGCGAGCCTTCTGCAATTGCCGTGCGCAGCACATCGATGGCGGCATCCGGCAAGTGATTGGCATACAGAACAGCGGCCTCTTCGACGGCCGGCGCTGTCACGCCCTCGGCAATCTCCATGGCATCGCCCAGCGCGGTATCGCCCAAGAGCAGCGCCGTCGGACTGTCGAGTTCCGGGTTGCCTACGCCCGCTTGTGCGTATTCGCCGCGCGCAATGTTCTTGCGTTCCACGGGCTTCAATGCACTGGCAGGCAAGCCGCCGACCACCTTGGGGCCACCGGTATCCGGGAACTTGCTGTTGACAGAGGTCTTCTTGCCCACGAAGTCCAGAGACATCTCGGACTCGATGGCATCGATCTTGGCCACGGCCGCCCGTGCCAGCGCCTTGGGGTCGACACCGATGGGAGCGTTCTGGCGCTGAGCGAAGGCCGACTCCGGCGCCTTGGGCGACAGCGGCGGCGGCTCAGGCAGTTCCATGGGCGCTTCCGCAATGTCCAGAAGCTCCTTCGGAACGACCCCGGTCGAGCGCGAGGTGTTGCCCGCGCTCAGGCTCGGCTCGTCGAGCGCGTCCGGCGCACCTGCGTCGCCTCGCTCGCGGTCCTTCTTCTTGAACAAGCTGAAAATCACTGGAAAGAAATCCCTGGGGTCTCAATCAGGTTGGCAGTCGGACTGGCCCGACGCCACGACAGCTGCAGTCAGCGCGTCGTGGCTGGCTTGGCCGACACTCACAGGCGGTATGGGCGAGGCTAGCACCGCGGCAAGTCGCCCAATCGCCCGCTAAGCGCTGCTGGTCGCGCGCAAATCAAGGAATCATTAAACCAGCCGTTGCCCAATCGACAACGGCGCGACGCCGTCTGTTCAGCAATTCATGAATTTACTTGCTCGGCTGCGCTTCTGTCAGTCGGTAATAGAGCCCGTTCGGGTCGTTCGGCAATACGGCAAAACGCCCGGACAGCACCACCGGTTCGAAGGTCGTCCGTACCGGCGTCTTGGTTTGCACCTCGATCATGCCTTCCGGGCCGGCCGGGATGCAGAAGGAGCAGGTCTGTGGCGTGACGGTCAGCAGAAAGTGCGTCTGCTGCGGCGCAGCGGACAAGGGCATCATGAATCCGGCGATACGGATGTCGCGGCCGTTCAGACTCAGCACTGCGCGATCGAATTGCGGCACAACCCGGTTCCCGCTGCGGGTCGGGGTGACCTTGGCCAAGTCATCCCATGAGACGCCGCCCTTGACCTCCGGCAGCGGTGGCTGCGTACCAGGCAGACCGTTATGGCCACCAATACCGGGCGGCACCGGCGAACCGAAACTCTGCGCGCCAGCCGACAGCGGGCCGAACGCGAGCGCTGTGGCGGCGGCGACGATGGCAATCCAATACGTGCGGGTCACTTCAGCAGCCTTCCTCAATGGTCGTGCTTGAGCCCGCAGAAGCGGCCAACGCCCAAGCCCCTGCAATCTTTGCGCAATTGCTCGTGGCATTGCTCTTCGGACTTGCCCGACTCCAGGCACTTTGCCGCGTCTTCATGGGCCTTGGCCATGGCGCGGTGCTGCGCGATGGTCTGCGCCTTGTGCGTGTCCTTGGCCGCCGGCTTGGGCGCCGTGGCCGGTGAGGCCGTCTGTGCCAGTGCGCTCCCCGCCAGTGCGGCGGCTGCAACGGCGCTCATCACACGAAACATCATGCTTGTCATTGCATTGACTCCTTGAGGTGATCAATCAAGTGGCGGATCAGCGCTCGGCCAGAATGCGCGAGGGCTCCACGCGGATGGCACGCAGTGCGCTCGGCAGGGACGCCAGAAGTGCGACCGGCAGGGCCACCAGCAGCCAAGCCCACGCCTGGCCAAACTGTACGAGTTCAGGCATCGGGATCTTCGGCCCGCCGGCCAGCCAGATGGCCGTGATGCGCAGCACCAGCCAGGCGATCAGCGCGCCCAACGCGGTACCGCCCAGACCGAGCAGACCCGCTTCGAGCAGGTACTGGCGCAGGAGACGCAGTCGGCTCATGCCCATCATGCGCAGCACCGCGGCGTCTGCGCGGCGCTCGCGCAGGCTGACATGCGTAGCGAGTGCAATCGAGGTCAACGACGCCAGCATGAGCAAGAGCGCAAAGGCCTGCATGAGCAGGACGGCGGGCTCAAACAGCGCAAGCAGGCGCGCACTTTCAAAGGCGGGCGATGCAGCCGTGGTCCGCTCACCGGCGTTGATGGCGCGTGGCAGCGTTGCAGCAGCGATCGGGCTGCGGTAGCGCAGGAGCACAGCAGATACCTCACGCTCGGCCTGCAGGATCTTCAGCTCCTCAGGATCCTTCACGTAGCCCTCGTGCACGAACCAGACGCTGTCCAGAGGCGTCAGGATCAGGCGATCCAGCACCGTGCCGGTCGGCGCCAGCACGCCCGTGACGGTGTAGCGGGCGTCGCGATGCTCGGCGCCACCTTCGGCCAGCCCGTGCGTGCTGAAGAACGTGTCGCCAAGCTTCAAGCCCGAGCGATCCGCCACGGCGGCCCCGAGCACGGCATCCATTGCGCGCACGGCATCGGCCCCTTGAGCCAGTGATGCCCCATAGAGCGCGACCAGGCCGCTGTTGCCCACAATGCGGAAGCCGCGGAAGTTGTCGCCCAGGCTGATGGGCACCGCCTTGGCCACCATCGGGTGCCGGGCGAGCTGCTCCGCCTCGGCCAGCGGAATGTTGCCCGGCGAAATATCCACGTGGTACAGCGAGGACAACACGATCTGCAGACCGCTGCCCTTGGCGCCGACCACCAGATCGACGCCCTGGGCGTCGCGCTCGGCGCGCGCCTGCAGGGCCGCGAGCGCAGCCGCCAGAAAGACGAGCGAAGCCACCGCCAGAGC
This sequence comes from Burkholderiales bacterium, assembly GCA_027484405.1. GTDB lineage: Bacteria > Pseudomonadota > Gammaproteobacteria > Burkholderiales > Burkholderiaceae_C > Piscinibacterium. The sequence continues at coordinate 19,708 of JAIXTA010000036.1, read as the reverse complement.
CAGCAGGCCGGCATTCGCGACAAAACCGCCCCAAGTCGCACGGATGTGTGCCAGCGCAAGACCGAGCGCGCCGATCGGCCCGTGGCGCTTCTGCCCGGTGACGCCGTTCATGCTGCACGCTCGGCCGGCTCGGCACCGGGCAGGGCGAGGGTCGCGTCGAACAGCGGCTTTACCCGGCCATCATGCGAAGCGATCACCAGCGCCGCGCCGGCGGCCTTGGCCTGGCTGACCAGGAGCTTGATGGCAGCGGCGGCGGACTCGTCGTCAAGGCTCGCCGTGGGCTCATCGGCAAGCAATACATCCGGTTGATTCATCAGCGCACGGGCAAGGGCCACGCGTTGCGCCTGCCCGCGCGAGAGCTCGGCTGGCCGGCGCGCAGCCAGGGCGCTCAGGCCGACCGCGTCGAGCAAGTGCTCTGCGCGCGCACCATCGAAACTGCGACGCGCTGCAAAGCTCGCCGCAGCAAGGTTCTGCATGACGGTCAGGCTGCCGAGCAGGTGCGGCACCTGCGGCACCAACGCGACCCGATCCGGCGTGAGGCGCTGATCATCGATCCAGAACTGTCCTCCGCGCGCCTGCAACAAGCCGGCCACCAGGTGCAGCCAGGTGGTTTTGCCACAGCCGGAGGGCCCGGTCATGAGCAGGGCATCCCCCCGTGCGACGTGCACGTCGGGGTAGTACAGCAGGCGTCCGCCGGGATGGGCGTACTGGACGAGCAGGGTGCGAAGCATGATTCCTTGTACGACATGCACGAGGCCGCTGGATGCGCTGTCGACGCTGCGGCCGCGACGTTCAGTGGAGCCCGCAGCAGGCCAGGCCCGGTCTGACATGAAAAAGGGGCGCGTGTTCCGCGCCCCTTTGCCGGCTGCCCCTGCAAGGCGCAGGCTCAGTCGCCGTACATCTTCTGGCGGATCTCGCGGCGCTGCTGGGCTTCCAGAGACAACGTGGCGGTCGGGCGGGCCATCAGGCGCGGCACGCCGATGGGGTCGCCGGTTTCCTCGCACCAGCCATAGTCGCCGGCGTCGATGCGCTGGATCGACTGCTGCACCTTCTTGAGCAGCTTGCGCTCGCGGTCGCGCGTGCGCAGCTCCAGCGCATGCTCTTCCTCGATGGTGGCGCGGTCGGCCGGGTCGGGCACGATCACGTTCTCGTGCAGGTGCTCCACGGTCTCGTCGGCGTTGGAGAGGATCTGGCGCTCCATCTCCTGCAGCTTCAACTTGAAGTAGCGCAGCTGGGCGGCATTCATGTACTCGGCCTCACCCATGGCCAGCATCTCGGCGTCGGTCGGAATCCAGTCGTTGCCCTTGCCGGCGCCTACGGCGCCCTTGGCGGGCTTCTTCTCAGCCTCGGACTTTGCGGCCGGCTTGGCTGCCGGTGCCTTGGCAGCGGTTGTCTTTGCGGTCGCCATTGTTCTGTATCTCCCACCTCGAACTGCTTTGGATCTTCACTTGTGAGCGGGTACTTGCTCTGCCCGCTGACACGCACCTGCTTGTGTACTGCTTCTGACTTGCTGCGGCCCTGCTCGCCGGCCTACTTGCGCTTGGCGGTCTTGGCGGCGCCGATTTCGCACTGCCGCAATCCGTCCATGATCACCTGCACGGGCATCTTCCGGCCGATGAAGACCATCTTGCTCGTGCGCTTTTCGCCTGCCTGCCAGGGTTTGCCGGCGTCGGCGCCCATCATCATGTGGACGCCCTGAAACACCATTCGCCGCTCGACACCGTCCAGCCAAAGCACGCCCTTATAGCGCAGCAGGTCATTGCCGTAAACCTGAAGAATCGCGGACAGAAACTCCTCCAGGCGCGCGCCATCGAGCGGCTTGTCGCTGGTGAAGACGAAACTGTGCACGCTGCCGTCGTGGGCGTGCTTGTCGCTGGTCAGGAACTCGGGATCGATCTCGAGAATGCTGTTCAGGTTGAAGCCGCGGATATCCAGCAGCTCCTTGATGTCGGCCTGGCCGAAATGCACCTCGGTAATCGGTGCGCGCGGATTCATCTGCTTGATGCGCTGCTTGAGCGCCGCAACCTGCCCAGGCTCGGCCACGTCGACCTTGCTCATCAGGATGCGGTCGGCAAAGCCCACCTGACTCTGTGCTTCCTTCTGGGCATCGAGCGTGTTCCAGCCGTGCTTGGCATCGACCACGGTGATGACGGCGTCCAGCAGATAGCGGTCGGCCACGTCGTCGTCCATGAAGAAGGTCTGGGTGACGGGACCGGGGTCGGCCATGCCGGTGGTCTCGATCAGCACGCGATCGAACTGCAGCGCGCCGCTCTTCTTCTTGGCGTAGAGATCGTTCAGGATCTTGACCAGATCGCCGCGCACGGTGCAGCAGATGCAGCCGTTGTTCATCTCGACGATCTGCTCGTTGGCCTCCTGGACGAGGATCTCGTTGTCGATGCCTTCCTGGCCGAATTCGTTTTCGATCACGGCGATCTTCTCGCCGTGGCGCTCGGTCAGGATGCGATTGAGCAGCGTGGTCTTGCCCGCACCGAGAAAGCCGGTGAGGATGGTCACGGGAATCATCTTGGCAGCCTGGGCGCTGGCCGCAGCCTGCGCGGCCACGACGCTTGCATCACCACTCATGGGTTCGCTCCAAATTGCGAGGGCGGAAAGTAGCGGATATGGGGCGCATGCGCGTTCGTGCAAGCCCGCAATTCACCAAAAGAACACAGGGCATCGCGCGAACAAAGCACCGCAACGCCACTGAAAACAAAAGCCGCGCTGATCAGGCGCGGCGTTTGTTCAGTTGAAGCTGCCCCGAGGCCTTCCCCCGCCGGGCGGGGGAACGGGAAGGGGGTGCCCCAAACGGTTTGAGGCTTGGAGAAATCAATAAGGCATCAAGCCTTCTTGATTTTCTCCAGCATCTTGAAGATCGACTTCGGGGCGCCGTTGAACAGGCGCTTGTAAGCCTTGCCCAGGCAACGACGCTCGAGCGTGTTGCGGCGATTGCGTTTGCGTTCAGCCATGATGAGGGTTCCAGATCGGGTCGGCGCCGGCAGCCTGAATGCAAGCCACTGATTTGCCGAGGGTTTTCAACGTTGAACCCGCAAGTTTACATGCTCCGCCCCGGCCGGCGCGAACCGTCTGGCAGCCCGGGCGAGGGCGGGTGTCTGGAGTCCGCCAGATCGTTTCGCTTGTCTGGTGCGGGTTTTCAAGGCTTTTGGCCTGAAGAACCGCATGCATACTTGATCCGAAGGACGAACAGTCCATCTGGCGCGGCTCCTGAAGCGAAACAGGCTGGAAATCCGCGCCAGATGCGCGATGCCGGCTTCGGGAACCTCTAGAAACCGCAGCGGGGGTCGAGCTGCGCGTAAGGCGCAGACAGTGCAAGTCGTACGCGAGCACCGCAGCACGCACTTTGGCCCGCGCAGCAGGTTTCTGGAAGCTCCCCTTCACAGCGCCCACTCACCCCTGTCCGTCCGCCCCCTCCGGCAGCACGAAGCCGCGCGAGCGCTCGGCGCCGGCGGCGTCCAGTTCGGCCAGCATCAGAGCGCTGGGCCAGCGGCGCGCGCCGGGCGGCCGGGGGCGCTGCCACTGCGCCTGCAGCGCGGCGCCAAGTTGCGCCGGGGCCAGCACCGCGGTCGCGCGGCGGGCGCCGAGCCAGTCCACCCGGTCCAGCAGGCGGAAGCCGGCGCTGCCGCGCTCGGCGGCAAAGTCCTCCAGGGCCTCGAAGGGCAGCCACCAGCCGCGCAGATGGTCCTCGGCCAGCAGCGGGCAGGCCGGAGGCGGCCGGCCGTGGCGGTAGAACATCCAGCCGCGGGTGAAGGCCGCGCCCTGCCAGGCCTGCGTGTCCCAGGGTGCGGGCGGGCGGTGCGCCAGCTGGCGGCCGAAGAGCTTGGCGAGCTTGCTGGCCAGGGTCTCGGCGCCGTCCGGCCCGATGAAGTCCTGCGCCGTGGCCACCGCGCCGCGCGCGTGGCACAGGAAGTACTTCACCGCCAGCTCCCAGTGCCAGGGTTGGCCGGCCCCGTCCGTGAGCAGGAAGTCGATCTCGCCGGCGGTGGTGTGGTCGCTGCCGGCCACCGCAGCGTTTCGCAGGGGCAGGTTGGCCGCCACCAGCCGGTGCGTCGGTCCGTGGCGCAGGAAATGCTCGATCAGCCGCTCGCACCAGCGCCCCAGCGGCACGCGGCGTGTGCCGTCCGCCGTGAGCGGCGAGGGTTCGGGCAGGGCCGCGGTAGCCGGGTCATCGAGCCAGCGCTCGATCTGCGCACGTTCATCGGCGCTGAAGGCGAACACCGGCGCGCTGAAAGGGCCGGGCTCGGTAGTGAGCAGCGGCGGACTCAGCAACAGCCAGCGCAGATCAAGCAGCCAGCGCGGCGGCTGGCCCTGCGGCGCAGCCGGGCTCACATGTAGCGCAGCCAGGCTCACATGGGGCGCGGCCGGGCTGAACGCGGCGGCCGCGCTCACATCCGGCGCAGCCAGAGCCCCTTGAGGTATTCGCCCTCGGGGTGGGTCATGGCCATCGGGTGATCCACACCGGCGGCCAGGCGCTTGAGCAGCTGCATGTCCACGCGCGCATCGATCACGCTGCCGGCCACGATCTTCTGGAACAGGTCCACGCTGATGGCGCCGGAGCAGGAGAAGGTCAACAGGTGCCCGCCGGGCGCGAGCAGCTTCATGCCCTTGAGGTTGATCTCCTTGTAGGCGCGCGCGGCCTTGTCCACGTGATTGGCGCTCGGTGCGAACTTGGGCGGATCGAGCACGATCAGGTCGAACTCGCGGCCCTCCGCCGCCAGGGCCTTGAGCGTGTCGAAGACGTTCTCGCAGCGCCACTCTGCCTTTGCGGGGTCGAACCCATTGAGCGCCGCCTGCGTCTGGCCGGTGGCCAGGGCCTCGGCCGAGGAATCCACGCTCACCACCTGCGCCGCGCCGGCGCCCAGGGCCGCCAGCGAGAAGCCGCCCGTGTAGCAGAAGCAGTTCAGCACGCGCGGCGCCTTGCCCTGGGCGATGAGGCTCGCCACGATCTCTGCAGCCAGCGCGCGGTTGTCGCGCTGGTCCACATAGAAACCGGTCTTGTGGCCCTTGAGCACGTCCACCGTGTAGCGCACGCCGTTCTCGGTCACCTCGACCGGGTTGTGCAGCTCGCCGTGCAGCACGCCCACGATCTCCGGCAGGCCCTCGCGGCCGCGCACGGCAGCGTCGCTGCGCTCCACCACCGTCTTGCAGCCGGTGGCCGCCACCAGCGCGGTGACGATCTCGGCCTTCCAGCGCTCGATGCCGGCGGCCATGCACTGGATCACCACCGTGTCGCCATATTGATCTGCCACGAGGCCCGGCAGCTCATCGGCCTCGCCGAAGACGATGCGCAAGGCGTTGCTGACGTGCGAAAGCCCCGCTCTGCGCGCCACCGCCGCGGCCACGCGGCGGGCGATGAAATCCGCCGTGATCGCATCGCCTTCCGCAAAGCTCCAGGCCCGCGCGCGGATCAGGCTCTGCTCGGAGTAGGCCGCCCAGGCCAGGAAGCGCTGCTCGTGGCTGAGCACCTTCACGGTCTCGCCGAGCCCGGGGTTGCCCGTGACCCGCGCCACGGCCGTGGCATAGACCCAGGGGTGGCGGCGTTGCAGGCTCTTTTCCTTGCCCGGCTTGAGGATGAGGGTGGCGGTCATGCGCGCATTTTCGCTGCTGCGGGGAGGCATGCCGCGGCCGGCGGGCTGCGGCGGGTTCGGCACCCGGCAGGACGAGTACACACCGAGTTTCGACCGAACTTGAATGATTTATAGGAACATGAATGTGGCTTTCCGCTTGTCATCCGGCCATCTTGAGACGAATGACCGATCGGATTTCGACATCCGAAAACGAACTATTTTTCGGCCGGCTTCTTGGCCCGGGGGTGCGCCGCGTCATACACCTTGGCCAGGTGCTGGAAGTCCAGCTGGGTGTAGACCTGCGTGGCGGCAATGCTGGCGTGGCCCATGAGCTCCTGCACGGCGCGCAGGTCGCCGGAGCTTTGCAGCACGTGGCTGGCAAAGCTGTGGCGCAGCATGTGCGGGTGCACGTGCTGGCCCAGCTGGCTCGATTGCGCGAGCTGCTTGAGCGCAAGCCGCACCGTGCCCTGGGCGATGCGCTCGCCGCGCGCGCCCACGAAGAGCGCCGGGCACTGCGCGTCGGCCAGCAGCACTCGCGCGGGCAGCCAGGCGCGCAGGGCCTCGAGCGCCTTGCCGCCCACCGGCACCATGCGCCGCTTGCCGCCTTTGCCGGTGACATGCACCTCGGCGGCCTGTGCATCGACCCAGCCGGCCGCTGCATCGCTCGCAGTCACGTCCAGGCCGATGAGCTCGGCCAGGCGCAGACCGGATGAATACAGCAGCTCGAACATCGCCGCGTCGCGCAGGCGCAGGGCCTGCTGCTTGGGGTCGTCCCGCTGCGCGTCTTGCGGGCCGGTGGCCTGCGCGGCCGCCTGCGCCGCATCCAGCAGGCCGGCGGTGGCGTCCACGGCCAGGGCCTTGGGCAGGCGCTTGGGCGCCTTGGGCGCGCGCAGGCCCTGCGCCGGGTTGTCGGCCCGGGCGCCGGCGAGCATGCGCCAGCGATAGAAGCCGCGCGCGACCGACAGCAGCCGCGCCAACGAACGCGGCGTCATGCCGCCGGCATGCAGGCGCGCCAGCGCACTGCGCAGATGATGTTCGGCCACGGCATCCAGCGCCACGGGCAGCGCGGCCGCCAGGCTAGTCAGGTCGATCGCGTAGGTGTCCAGCGTGCGCGGCGCGAGACGCCGCTCCACGCGCAGATGGTCCAGCCAGGCGTGGGCGCTGGCCGGCAGCTCGGGGCGCTCGCTGGACGATGCGGTGGGGTGTGGGGCAGGCATGGCGCGCTTGTCAGACGGCGTGCGGCGTGTTCAGACCGGCGCGAGCGGCCGCGGCGGCCCGGGCGGCAGGTGCGTCTCGATCGCATCGCCCGGCCGCACCGGCCCGCCGGCGAGCACCACGGCCATCACGCCGCCCTTGCGGATCAGGCTGCCGTCGGCCGCGCGATCCAGCAGCGCGCCCATCAGGCCCGGCGCAAAACGGTCGATCTGCGCGCAAGGGTTGCGCAGGCCGGTGATGCGGATGCGGGCCGCGGGGCCGATCTGCAGCTCGGTATCGGTGGGCAGCGCAAGCAGCTCGATGCCGCGCGTGAGCAGGTTCTCGCCCAGATCGCCCGGGCGCACGGTGAAGCCCTGGGCGGCCAGTTCATCCAGCAGCTCGGCATGGATCAGGTGCACCTGGCGCAGATTGGGCTGCGTGGGGTCCTTGGCCACGCGCGAGCGGTGCTTGACCGTCACGCCGGCATGGGCGTCACCCGCCACGCCCAGCCCGGCGATCAACTCAATGCCAGGCTGCACCGTCTTGGAAAAGGCGTGGCTGCCGTGCGCCGCCACCGACACGACGCGAGCAACGCTTGGCGTCGCCCTGCCCTGCCCGGCTGCATCCGCCGCGGCTGGCGGCTGGGCGAGCGCGGCGGTGTCGGTCATGGCTGCGGCGGGCTCAGTGGGCCAGCGTAGGCGCCGTGAACACGGGGGCGGTCACGGCCGGGCCGCTCTCCGGCAGCAGCCGGGCGAGTGCGGCCGAGCAAATCTCGGCAATGCGCGCGAGCATCTCCACGCCCATGTCGTCGCGGAAGCGCTGCGGATCGGGCGAGCCCAGCACGAGCAGGCCAAAGGCCTCGGGCGCCGCGCCCACGCGCAGGGGCAGCAAGGCAATGCTGGCGGCCTCGCCGGGCAGCCAGCTGGCCGCGGCAAAGCCGGTGTTCTGGCCGCAATACGGGCCCATCAGGCTGTGGCTGAAGCTCTTTACATCGTCAGCCACCGCACGCGCGGCGTCCAGCCCCTGGTGCTCGGGCATCACGCCCCAGACGCGCAGTGCGGTCAGCGGCACGGTGAAGTGCCGGCCCACGCCGCCTTCCACCAGGCCGGGCAGGTCGCGTGCGTGGCGCGCGGCCACGAGGCTGCGCGTCCAGGTGGTGAACTTGTCGACAATGACCTCGTTCTCGCGGCCGATGCGGATGAGTTCGGCCAGGCGCAGCTCGACCTGCTTGTTCTTTTCCTTGACGGCCATGAGCTGGCGCTCGATCAGGCTCACGGCGCGCCCGCCATGGGGGTTGGGCACGGTCAGGCTGGCAAACAGCTCCGCGTGCTCGTCAAAGAACTCCGGATGCTCACGCAGATAGGCCAGCACCTGCAGACCGAATTCCGTACTCATACGTCGATTTCCCCCTCAAACACGGTCACGGCCGGACCGCTCAGATATGCCATCTCACCCTGCCCGGCCCAGCGCACGGCCAGCACGCCACCGCGTGCCTCCACCGTGACCGGGCTCTTGAGCAGCCCCAGTTGCATGCCGCACACCACTGCCGCAACGGCCCCCGTGCCGCAGGCCAGCGTTTCACCCACGCCGCGCTCGAACACCCGCAGGCGGATGTGCTGTGGATTGATGATCTGCATGAAGCCCGCGTTCACCCGCGCCGGAAAAGCGGCATGCGTCTCGATCAGCGGGCCCTCGGTGGCCACCGGCGCGGTGTCCACGTCATCCACCACCTGCACGGCGTGCGGATTGCCCAGATTGGCCACGGCCACCCAGCGTGTTTCCTCACCCACCGGCAAGCCGTAGAGCAGGCTCGCGCCCTGGCTGCGCACGGGCAGGCCGTCGGGCACGAAGGGGATGTCGGCGGGCGCAAAGCGCGGCACCGCAATCTGCACGGTCACATTGCCATCGGCCGCTTCGGTCAGTTCGATCACACCGAAGCTCACCTCGACCAGCACGCTCGCCTTGCTCGTCAGTCCCTTCTCGCGCACATAGCGCACGAAGCAGCGCGCGCCGTTGCCGCAATGCTCCACCTCGCCGCCGTCGGCATTGACGATGCGGTAGGAGAAGTCGTGGGCGGGGTCGGCCGCGGGGCCGACGATCAGGAACTGGTCGGCACCGATGCCGTAACGCCGGTCGGCCAGCCTGCGGAACTGATCGGCGCTCAGATCGAGCGGCCGCTGAAGTGCATTGAGCACGACAAAGTCATTGCCCGCCCCCTGCATCTTCGTGAACTGCAATCTCATGGCACGGGATTATCCCATCGGCCCGGCCTGCCCCGACCTGCGTGGACCTGCGCTTCGCGTGCCCGCGATTCCCGCGTGGCCTGCTGACCATGTACCTGCTCGCCGGACAGAGCTCACTCGGCCTGCGCCAGAAGCAACGCCGCCAGGGCCGCCGGCGTGCTCACCATCGGGTCGTGGCCGGTGGCCAGTTCCAGCACCTGCCAGCCGGGCTCGCGCCGCACCCGGCGGCGGCTTTCGGCAATCGTGGCCAGCGCGGGTTGGGTGCAGTCGATGAACACACGCCGCCTGCGCCCGACCCGCAGGGCATCGAACTGCACCGGCGCCTGATACACCGCGAAGGGGTGCGGCGTCTGGCGGCGGTTCACCCAGTCGCGCGCCTCGCCCGTCAGGCCGAACACGCTCGCATCCGGCGGCGGCAGAGACAGCCCGCCGCTGGCACGCGCCGCCGCCAGGCGCCCCGCCACGGTCTCGGGCGTGTGCGTGGACGACCAGCTCTCGCCCGGCGCAGGCACCACGGCATCCACATAGACCAGGGTCTGGATGCGCTCTGGCAGCCGATCAGCCACCGCCGTGATCAGCAACCCGGCATAGCTGTGGCCCACCAGGATCACGTCCTGCAGCTCCTCGGCCTCGATCGCGCCGATCACGTCCTGGATATGGGTCTCGATCGTGACCGTGGGGGCGAGCAGATGCGCGCGCTCGCCGACGCCGGTCAGCGTCACCGCATGGGCCGTGTGGCCGGCGTGCCGCAGGCGCGGCAACACATCGCGCCAGCACCATGCACCATGCCAGGCGCCGTGCACTAACAGGAAGTCACTCATCGCAGGTTCCTTTGAAGTCAGTGGCGCAACGGGGCTCGCCCTTGCAAGGGCTCGCTCGTTTCAGGGCGCCGAGCATGCTCGGCGAATTCCCCTGAAACGCGCCGTGAACAAGGAGGAAGTCGCTCATAAAGTCAATCCAAACAAGCTAGCCACAGATGGACACAGATGAACACAGATGACGAGCGCTCGCCATGGGGCGCAGATCGCTTGGACCAGAACGCGGCTGCCCTGACGCGGAACGGAAACCCTTCGGATCGGGGTTTCATCTGTGTGCATCTGTGGCCATCTGTGGCTCAAAGATCTTTTTGCGCTCACGCCCGCCTTCTGCCCTTGCCGCTGGCAGTCTTTCTTGCTGCGGGCGTCTTGGCCGTGGCCCTCTTCACTGCAGGCTTCACCGCAGCCTTGGCATTGGCCGCGCGCAGTGCCGCCTCGATCGCCTTGCGCGCCCAGGGGGTCATGGCGTGGGCGGCATCCAGGGCCTCGTCGGGTGGCGTCCAGTAGCTCATCTCCGTGCGCTTGCCCTTCGCGTCATAGGTGAAGGGCAAGCAGCCGGCTTCGGCAAAGTGCGCCTTGGTCTGCGCGTCAGTCTTCAGATAGAAGCGGCCGTCGGCGACGATGGCGATCGACAGACCGTCCCAGCTGATGCCCCAGCCGCCGAACATGCGCCGCGCCTTGAGTGGCGCGCCGGCCGCGGCCGGTGCAAGCAGCTCCAGCAGGTGCTCGATGAAGGGGTCGGTGCGGGCGGGGGCGGCGGGCGGCATGGCGTGATGAAATCGGCAGATGGACGCGCACCGCATGGACTCGCACGGCAGGCCTTCGCAGGCTACATCCACCTCGCCGCCCGCAGGCGGGCAGATCGATGCACTGCTGGCGCGCTTTGCCAGCGGCGGCAGCACGCCGGCCGAGGCTTGGGCGCAGGCGCAGCAGGCGGCGGCCCATCCGCGCGCAGCCCACGTGCTGATCCGCCGCTTTGATGCGCAGCTGCCAACGAGTGACGGCGAGCTGGCCGGCGTGCCTGTGACGGTCAAGGACCTCTTCGACGTCGCCGGCAGCATCACCACCGCCGGCTCGCGCGTGCTGCTTGAAGGCCCGGGCGCCGCGCCGCCGGCCGAGCACGATGCCGTCGTGGTGGCGCGCCTGCGGGCTGCGGGGGCCGCGATGGTGGGCAGCACCAACATGACGGAGTTCGCCTATTCGGGCCTGGGCCTGAACCCGCACTGGGGCACCCCGGCCAATGCAGCCGGTTCGGCGCTGGACCCCGGCGCGCCGCGCATCCCCGGCGGCTCGTCGTCCGGCGCTGCGGTGGGCGTGGCCCTGGGCGTGGGCCTGGCGGCGGTGGGCACGGACACCGGCGGCTCGGTGCGCATTCCAGCGGCGCTCAATGGCCTGGTCGGCTTCAAGCCCACGGCGCGCCGCGTGCCGCTGGACGGCTGCCTTCCGCTGGCTGCGAGCCTCGATTCGATCGGCCCGATCGCGCGCACGCTTGCAGACTGCCTGCGCCTGGATGCGGTGCTGGCCGACGCGCCGCTGCGCGGCACGCCGCCGGCACCGGGGCAGATCCGCCTGCTCCTGCCCACGACCCTGGTACTGGATGATCTGGATGCCACCGTGGCGCAGGCCTTTACCGCCAGCATCGAACGCCTGCAGGCCGCCGGCGTGCAGATCGCGCGCGCCGACTGTGCGCCCTTTGCCGATACAGCGCTCGCCGCGCAGGGCGTGATTGCGGCCTACGAGAGCTTTCAGTGGCATGCGCCGCTGCTGGCGCGCGCGGCGGCCGCCTATGACCCGCGCGTGGCCACGCGCATTGCCGGCGGCGCGCAGATCAGCGTGCTGGACTATGCGGCGGCCCTGCACGCCCGGCAGCGCTGGCAGGCCGCTGTGCAAGCCGGGTTGCAGGGATTCGACGCCTTCGTGATGCCCACGGTGCCGCGGGTGGCCCCGGAGATCGCCGCGCTCGCCGATGACGCGGCCTACTTCGCCGCCAACCGGCTGATGCTGCGCAACACCCTGCTGTTCAACCTGCTCGACGGCTGCGCCCTCACGCTGCCGATGCGCACGAGCGGCCTGCCCGCTGGCCTGATGCTGGGCGCACCGGCGCTGCACGACGAGGCGATTGCCGCCATCGGCCTGACGATCGAGGCTCTGCTAACGCTGACTTGCAGCACACCCTAGCGCTAGAGATGGTCAATGGGGGCCGGGATTGAACAAACTCGAATCCGGCAGACGACATTTCTAGAGAGTGACGCAGTCGAAACGAAGTCAGTCAATACAATGCTCATTCGGCTGGGGTGTATACGAAATCGTGTTGTGTTTGGGAATGCCGGCAAGCAGTCCACGGGACCGCCTCGTACCGGCAAACAGGTTTCGAGGAGGGTAAACAGCGCCCTATTCCGCAACGTGTCGCTAGCGTTGGTTATGGTTTGGAGCATTTGATGTTGGCGTATTTCCTACAACGAAGGATTCGTCGCGGCACTGAACATCGAGGCATTTTGCAGCAGGCTTCGAATGGCCCGAAGTCCGGTGATGTGGATCGCGCGCCGCCCTCAGCTTCGCGTTGACTGCTGATGCCGGGCAACGCGAACGCGGCAGGAATCAGGCGCTACCTAGCGGTTGCTGGGCTGACGCTGCTCGCACTTTTGGTGAGCCTGGAACCCGACGTGGGATTTGCGGCGCCATGGGCCGCCCGCCTGCTGTTCTGGATTCTCCAAATCACGTCGGGGCTGTTCGTCCTCCAATCGGTGCTCTATCTGCTGACACGCCGGTTTGGCGCCAGCCGCATTCCCAGCTGGGCCCTCGTGCTGCTGTCCGCAGTGTTTGGCTCGATCGTGCTCGCCCCGGTGTATTCGCTGATTGGCGAAGGTCTGATGCAACAGTGGCTTGGCTACCCAGCACGATCCGACGACGATGAAGGCTCGATCAGCCTCGCCTTAGGCGAACACATGCTGACAGAGTTTTTCGACATTGTGATCCCGGTGACGATGGCTTGGGCGTTGATCTGCTTGCCCCGTCTCCACTGGCTTGTGCCGCCGCTGCTGCACGCGGAGGTTCGCGCTGACGTGTCGCAACCAGCCGCAGCGTGTAGCGATAGCCCGTGCGCAGAGGTCGAGCCCGCGGTTGCCACGGCGCCGCAAGCCCACGGACCTATTGGAGTAGTTCTAGTACCTGATGCCGCAGCATCGAGCGACCCGGCTAGCCCCGCTGCGATCGCTGCTAGCGTGTGCGATGCCCCTGTGAGTCCGAGTTGGCGCGAGCGGCTGCCTACTGAAATGGGAACGGACGTGATCGCAGTCGCGTCCGAACTGCAGTACTTGCGAGTCTGGACGACGCGTGGTTGCGCGCTAATTCTCGGCACCTTGGCGGACGTCGAGGACGAGGGTGCAACGCAAGGCTTGCGCGTGCACCGCTCCTGGTGGATCGCTTGCGACCATGTCATCAGCATCAGGCGCACCGCCACTGGGGCGGTGTGCCTAATGAGCGACGGCTGCGAGGTTCCGGTCAGCCGCCGGCGCCGAGCTGAAGTGCTCGCTCGTTTCGGAGACGGCGCGCACTACCGCGTTGACGGTGCATCAAAAGCTGTACCGAATACCGACTTGCACTGACAGCGGGTTGTAGGTCAACGGACCGACTGTGCCCCCCGGGTTGCCAACCTCGTTGTCCAGTCGAACCGACCCAACGCGCAGCCAGCGCGCGTCAGCAGTCATGCGCCATTGAGGCGTGACAGCATATTCAACTCCGGCGATCAACTGGAAAGCGAGCTTGCTGCTGGCAGAGTAGCTGCGTTCGATGCCACCGCTGCCAGGTTTTGCATCGATGTCTATCTCCTGCACCCAGCCGATTCCAGCGCCTAGGTACGGCGTCCACGCGCTAGTCGACGGAATTCGGCGCAAACCGTTGGCCATAAGGATGTTCGACGCGAAGTCACCATCTCGCGCGAGGTTGGCGCTGCCAAGGCGCAGGGCGTTTAGCGAGTGGCTGCGGTAGTTCCACTCGAGTTCCGCCGCCCACCCATTGCCGTAGCGCCAACCGATGTCGCCGCCCCAACCCGAGCCACTGTCGAACCCCGCACGCAGGCCGTTGCCGGCGCCCCGCGCACCTGTCTCGTTTACGGTCGAGGATCCTATCTTGCTGTACTGCCCGTACAAAGTCGCGTAGAGGCCCTTCGGCTCTGTCTGAGCCTGTGCAAGGTTGGGGAGCAAGCCGGCACAGAGCAGGGGGCCAAGGAGCAGGGAGGAGAAACGCTTGGACATAACGAAAACCCTATGAAGATTTTTGGAAGACCGTCGACTGATGACGGCCAACGCAAGATACGGAGTGTCAACACCGCGCGCGAGCGGCTTTGCACCAACGGTCGGGGCATTGAACTAACGGCCGGTTTCGGTAAACGCTGCCTCAGCAGACCAGCCCGCCCTAGGCGGGAGAACATCACCAGAAAGAGCTGTCGCGCCGACCAGCAAATCGGCCGCGCCCTACGCGCCCGGTGTGCAGCACTGGCGATAAAGCTGTGCGTTGCTGTCCGGGGCTGAAATGCATGCCAGCAGCTCCCGGCGAAAATTGAGGTCTTTCGTACCAAGCCGAAACATGGGCTGGATGACTCTACCGCTACGTAGTTGATCCGAGCCAAACCGCGGTACAGCCCGGCCGGGGCGATCACAGAACTGCGTTCCTCCATCCCACTCATCTCTGTGGCACCGCAAGTGAAGGCGTTGCATGGCTTGACCAGTAACACCAACCGCTCAGCAGCGCGATCTATATGCGTGTTGGAACGCTACAAGGTCAATTCTGCAGGTGTGGCACTCTCATCGGCGGACGTACCGAGCTGGCCCCAAAGATCTCGGAACCCCGATTTCTTGGACTCTCAAGGGGGAATCCCAATTGATACGGCGCCGCTATATCCGTGCATTGGCCCGCGCCCACGCCAGGAACTCGGGCGGCGGCAGCGCCGGGGAATACACATAGCCCTGCACGGCATCGATACCCAGGTTGCGCAGGGCCTCGAGCGTCGGGCGGTCTTCCACGCCCTCGGCAATCGCGGTCAGGCCAAAGTTGTGCGCCAGCTCGATCACGGTACGCACAATGGCCAGGCTGGACTTGTTGTGCAGCATGTCCGCCACGAAGAGCCGATCGATCTTGAGCTTGGACAGGGGCAGGCGCTGCAGATAGGCCAGGCTGGAAAAGCCGGTGCCGAAGTCGTCAATCGCAATGGCGAAGCCGCGCACCCGCAGCGCCGACAGGTGGCGTGAGGCCTGTTCGGTGTTCTCGATCAGGGAGCCCTCGGTCACCTCGAGTGAGACCGTGCGCGCCGGCACCCGCCAGATCGAGAGCGCCTGATCGATGATGTCCGGCAGCAGCGGTTCGCGCAGTGCGTCGGGTGAGACATTGATCGACACATCGAGCTGCAGGCCGCTGTCGGCCAGCTCGGTCACGGCCCGCGCCGTGGCATTGAGCACCGCCTTGAGCAGGGACACCGACAGCCCGGCCCGCTCGGCCGTGCGCACGAACTCGTAGGCGGTGTAGCGCTTGGCCCAGGTGGGCGGCAGGCGCAGCAGGGCCTCGGCCGCCAGTGCGCCGCCTGTGCGCATGGGCACAATGGGCTGCAGGTGGACCTCGATGTCGTTGATGTTGAGCAGCGCCGCAATCGCCTCGCGGTCCTGCAGCGCGGTGTCCTCGCTGCCGCCGGCGGTGACCATCGCAATCGGCTCGTGCGCCGTCTGCGCCTGCACCGCCGTGCGTCGGGCGGCGCGCAGCAGGCTGGGCAGGTCTTCACCGTGCTCGGGCCAGACGGCAATGCCGGCACTGCCGCGCACGGCCACGCCCCGGTCCACGCTGATCTGGCGCACGGTTTCGAGCAGGCGCCGCGTGGCGACCGTGGCCACCGCGCGCGAGGCCATGCGCGGGAACCAGAGCCAGATCTCGCCCGGGT
Source organism: Burkholderiales bacterium (assembly GCA_027484405.1). GTDB lineage: Bacteria > Pseudomonadota > Gammaproteobacteria > Burkholderiales > Burkholderiaceae_C > Piscinibacterium. The sequence goes on along the minus strand of JAIXTA010000036.1, from coordinate 3,948 downwards.
TGGGCATCAGCAGCGCATCATGCTCCTGCAGCAGACCGCGCAGGGTGAACTCGAGTGTGGTGGACAGGGTGCCGGCGTCGGCATGATCCAGCTCGGCCTCGACATAGTCGGCCCGATCCAGCCGCAGGGCGATGACCATGGCCCGCCCCGCCTGGCATTGCGCAAGCGCCTTGGTGACGCGATCGGAGAATTCGCCCGGGACGAAGACCTGATCCATCACGGCCATCATCAACTCAGGTAGAACTGGCGCGGATCGACGCCGTAGGCGCCGATCGGCAGGGCACGGACGATGTGGATCGGCCGGCCGACGGCATCCAGGGGGCGATAGAGCAGGTCGCGCTCGAAGGGCGAGGGCAGGGGCTGCTGCTGGGTGTTGGTCAGCACCAGCACCTTGGGTTCCAGGCGCCGGATCGGGTTGTGGCCGGACACGGCGGCCACCTCGCCGTTGGAAAGCTCCACCAGCGAGCCCACCGGGAACAGGCCGATCGACTGCACCAGCTGCTCGACCAGGGGGCCGTGGAAACGCCCTTCGTCAGCCGCCTCGAACAGGTGCATCATGGCTTCGTACGTGGAGAACACCTTGGCGTAGGGGCGCGGCGAGGTCATGGCCACCATGACGTCGACGATGCCGGCCAGCTGGCCGAAGATCGAGATGGCGCGGTCCTGGAGGGCGGCGGGATAGCCCGATCCGTCGAGGCGCTCATGATGCTCGCCCACCGCACGCAAGACTGCGGGTGCGACCTCGGGGTCGGATTCGAGCATCTTCACGCTCTCGGTGACGTGGCTGTGCGCGACCTTCAGGCCGGCTGCATCGAGCGGACCGGGCGTCTCGAGCAGATCGCGCGGCAGCGCCAGCTTGCCCACATCCAGCAGCATGCCGATCATGCCGAGCTGCTGCAGCTCGTGCTTCGGAAAGCCGATGTGCCGCGCCAGGGTCATGAGGATGACCGAGGTCTTGAGCGAGCGGGCGTAGGCGGCGCTGTCGTACTCGCGCATGCGCGCCATCCACATGGCCGCGTCGGGGCTCTGCACGACGACGTTGGACAGTTCGTCGATGGCCTCGCGCAACTCGGAGACCTGCAGCTCGGCCGCGCCGCCGTCCTCCGCGAACAGCCTGGCGGCCACTGCACCCACCCGGTCGATGCCTGCAGTGGCCAGCTTCAGTGCCGACGCGCTGATCGGCTCGGCCCCGGGATAGACCAGCAAGGGCTGATCGGCGGGAATCTCGGCAAGGCGCTCACGCGCCAGCCGGGGCTTGGCCTCCGTGCTGCGGCGCTCAAGCAGGGAAGCCAGCGCCAGGAACAGGTCAAAGCCCGGCGGCCTGCGGCGATGTGGTGCCGGCAGCTCCTCGCCAGGGGCCAGTCTCTGCGGCCGGACAAAACTCGGACGGCCGCGATCGCCGAACAGGGCACCGAGCAGATGGCCCAACCAGCTGCCCGCACCCGAGCGCTGAGGTTCAGTCTTTTCGGCCCGGCTGCGCTTGGCAGGCTTCTGCGGCTGGGCGTACCAGGCATTGACCAGGGGCGGGGGCAGCATGCGCAGCGCGCTATCGTCGGAGCGGCTCGGGTCGACGACGATGAACTGGCAATGCGACTGGAGCTGCAGCAGGTCCTCGGCCTCGACCAGGAAGCCCTGAAGCATGAACGGGGTTTCATCCCAGGGCCGATCCAGTTCGGCCACGAACAGGCCCTCTCGGGCCTGAGCAACGGGGACTTCGATCCAGTGGGCGGGGCGACTCACGCGTGCTGCTTTGCAGCGCGGCTTCGGGCCGCGCCAGCGGATTGGTCAGGACCGCTTACTGTATCCCACGGCGTCGAGAACGGCACAGGTCGGCCCCGGCTGATTCAAGGTATAGAAGTGCAAGCCCGGTGCCTCCACGGCGGCCAGCTGGTCCACGAGATCAGCGACGACCTGGGTTCCGAAGGCGCGGATGCTGTCGACATCGTCACCAAAGCTGGCGAGCTTGGCCCGCATCCAGCGGGGCAGCTCGGCGCCGCAGGCATCCGAGAAGCGTGCCAGCTGGGTGAAGCTGGCGATCGGCATCACGCCAGGCACGATCGGCGTGCGCTCCACATCCACCCCATGGGCCGACACCTGCTCGATGAAGTGGAAGTAGGCGTCGGTGTTGTAGAAATACTGCGTGATGGCCCCGCTGGCACCCGCCTTGATCTTGTCGGCAAAGCGCGCAATGTCGTCGGCCGGGCTTTTCGCCTGCGGGTGGTATTCCGGGTAGGCCGCCACCCAGATCTCGAAGGCCTCGCCGAACTCATTGCGAATGAACTCGACGAGATCGCTGGCGTGGCGGAATTCACCGCCCATGCCGTAGCCCGAAGGCAGGTCACCGCGCAGCGCAACGATCTTCTTCACGCCCTGGGCACGGTACTGCTCCAGCAGACTCTTGAGCGAGGCGCGCTCGGCACCCACGCAGGACAGGTGCGGCACGCCCACCTGGCCGGCTGCCAGGATGTCCTGCACGGTCTGCAGGGTGCCTTCGCGCGTGGAGCCGCCAGCGCCAAAGGTGACGGAAAAGTATTCCGGACCATAAGCCGAGAGCGTCTGGCGCGTGGCCTGCAGCTTGCTGCGGCCCTCCGGCGTCTTGGGGGGGAAGAACTCGAAGCTGATGGCAGGCAGTTTCATGGCGAGAAGGTCACGGGGCGCTTGCGGCCCGCTGCGCAGAAGAAGGCGCCCGTGCGGATCAGCACGGGCGAAATGAGGTTCAGCCCTTGCCCTTGGCCGGGATCAGCATCGACAGCAGGTAGCCGATGATCCCGTACAGGATGGCGCCCAGCACGGCAACCCAGAAGCCGTCGACCTTGAAGCCTGTGAGCACCGAGCCGGCGCCCCAGAACAACAGGCCGTTGATCACGAAGAAGAACAAACCCAGGGTCAGCACCGAGACCGGCAAGGTCAGCAGCACCAGCACCGGCCGGATCAGGGTGTTGACCACGCCCAGCACCGCGGCGGCGATCAGCGCCGACACGAAGCTGTCGACCCGGATCCCCGGCATCAGGTAGGCCACGGCCAGCAAGGCACAGGCATTCAGCACCCAGACAAGCAGCAGTCGCATGGCGTTCTCCCTCGATGAAGGTGCGCGGCATGGCAGGGGCTCCTGCCGTGCCGCGCCCGAACCGGATCAGTAGCGGTAGGTGTCCGGCTTGTAGGGGCCATCGACCTGTACACCAATGTACGCCGCCTGATCCGGCGACAGCTCGGTCAGCATGGCACCCAACTTCTTGAGCTGCAGACGAGCGACCTTCTCGTCAAGGTGCTTGGGCAGCACGTAGACCTTGCCCTTCTCGTAGTAATCGCTGTGCGAATACATCTCGATCTGGGCAATGACCTGGTTGGCAAAGCTCGAGGACATCACGTAGCTGGGGTGACCCGTGCCGCAGCCCAGGTTCACCAGACGGCCCTTGGCCAGCAGGATGATGCGCTTGCCGTCCTCGAAGATCACGTGGTCGACCTGGGGCTTGATCTCTTCCCACTGGCACTTGGCTTCGAGGGTGGCGACGTCGATCTCGTTGTCGAAGTGCCCGATGTTGCAGACGATGGACTGGTCCTTCATCTTGGCCATGTGGGCATAAGTGATGACGTTCTTGTTGCCGGTGGCCGTCACGAAGATATCGGCCTTGTCGGCGGCGTAGTCCATGGTCACCACGCGATAGCCTTCCATGGCGGCCTGCAGCGCGCAGATCGGGTCGCATTCGGTCACCCAGACCTGGGCCGACAGGGCACGCAGCGCCTGGGCACTGCCCTTGCCCACGTCGCCATAGCCGGCCACCACGGCCACCTTGCCGGCGATCATCACATCCGTGGCGCGCTTGATGCCGTCCACGAGCGACTCACGGCAGCCATAGAGGTTATCGAACTTGGACTTGGTCACCGAGTCGTTCACGTTGATCGCACGGAAGTGAAGCGAACCGTTGGCCGCCATTTCCTTCAGTCGAT
>JAIXTA010000206.1 GCA_027484405.1 Burkholderiales bacterium | reverse complement strand
TGCTGAGCCTGCTGATCGCCGGCGGTTTGCTGTTCTGGAAGAACACGCTGCGCTTCAAGCAGCTAGTGCGCGCGCTGCTGCTGTGCTCGGCCCCGGCGGTCTTGAGCTGGCTGTTTGGAATCGACTGGTTCTGAACGCGCGGCCTGCCCCGCGGGCCACGGGCCGGCTCAAACTGCAGGCGGCGCTGCAGGTGCCTGAGCGCTGTCGGGTTCGGGCGGCGCCGTCGGGTCCGCCGCCTCCTGCCCATGCTCCTTGCGCGCCGACTTCTCAGCCAGCTTGTCCGCCTTCTTCTGTTTCTTGGCCAGTTCGCGTTGGCGTTTCTCGAAGGAGTAGTTTGGTTTGGGCACGGTGGCGCTCTCGGTTGCCGCGGCCAGCCTGCGCCGTGGTGCATGAAGACAGGACTGCACGGTACCGCAGCCTTGCGCCTGGCGGTGAGCAGGCAGGTGTTTCGCTTGTCCCATGCGGTTCTTCAGGCATTTTGCTCTGGAGACGGGCTTCCAGAGCCGATCTGCGTGGCGCGCTGAGGGCTGGGGTGCAATGCAAGAGTGTCAACACATGGGCCGCGAAAGGCGTGGCGAGATGCCGCACAATGGCGAGCGGCCGCGCCATGAGCCCCAGAGCCCAGCCGGCCGCCAGTACGTACACCAACAACTCCCCTCCAGGAAGCATGACATGACTCATCTCTCGAAGCGCGCGCGCCTGCGTGCGTCTGCACCCCTTGCACTCAGCCTGACGATCGGTCTTCTACCGGCGGTACACGCCCAGACCGTGGCCGTGCCCGACGCGCCGCAGACCGGCTACACCCTCAGCCTGGGCGCGATCGGCGTCTACACCCCGAGCTATGAGGGTGCGCAGTCCTCGCGGGCGCGGGTGTTTCCGTCCATCGTGGCGGCGACCAGCGGCGGCGGCTTCATCAGCGGCCGGCTCGATGCCGGCTGGAACTTCTCCAAGGATGAGTCGCTGGACTACGGCCTCATCGTGGCGCCCGCGCTGCCGCAGGAGGAAAAGGACGATCCGGCGCTGCGCGGCATGGGCGACATCGGCTGGCGCGCCACGGCCGGCGCCTTCGTGAGCTACCGACCGGCCAAGATCTTCAATGTGCGCACCGCCGTGCGCTACGGCATGGGCCGCGAGCGCGACGGCGCCACGGTGGCCGCCTCGGCCGGCGTGGGCTATCCCATCGGGCCGGGCCGCTTCGTTTCGGCTTCTGTCGGGGCGCTCTGGGCCAACCAGAGCTACAAGCAGAGCTACTTCGGCGTCACGCCGGAGCAGGCCGCGCGCACCGGCTACCGCGTGTACACGCCCAGCGCCGGCCTGGTGGACACGCGGCTGACGCTCTCCAGCTTCGGCGCCATCGACCGGCACTGGGGCTACTTCATCAACCTCACCGCAGCACGCCTGCAGGGCGACGCCAAGGACGGCCCGCTGGTCAAGGAGCGCACCCAGACCAGCGCGCTGGTGGGGCTGAACTATCGCTTCCGCTGAGCCTGGCGCCCCGCTGAACGCATCCACGGACGCCCCGCTGGGGGCAGTGCCACGTAGGGCTTCTCGCTTGTCTGGTGCGGCTTTCCGGGCATTTTGGTCTGGAAAGCCGCGCTCAGAGCCGATCTTGCCTTGCCATTGCGGGCTACAGCGAGCGCAGCCGCGCCAGCGCGGCATCCAGGGTCTCGTCCTTCTTGGCAAAGCAGAAGCGCACCATCTTGTTTTCCACCGGCTGGCCATAGAAGGGCGCCAGCGGAATGGCGGCCACGCCCACCTCGGTGGTGAGCCACTTGCAGAAGGCTTCTTCGCCCAGGGGGGAATCCAGGTCCTCGTAGCTGGCGAGCAGGAAGTAGGTGCCTTCGCTGGGCCGCAGCCTGAAGCGCGTGCCGGCCAGGCCGGCGGCAAAGCGGTCGCGCTTGGCCTGGTAGAAGGCCGGCAGGTTCAGGTAGGGCGCAGGGTCGGCCATGTAGGCGGCCAGAGCGGCCTGCATCGGCGTGTTGACCGTGAACACATTGAACTGGTGCACCTTGCGGAACTCGGCCATCAGCGCCGCGGGCGCGAGCACGTAGCCCACCTTCCAGCCCGTGACGTGATAGGTCTTGCCGAAGCTGGAGACGATCACCGCGCGCTCGCGCAGTTCCGGGTAGCGGGCCAGCGAGTTGTGTTCGATCCCGTCGAACACCATGTGCTCATACACCTCGTCGCTCAGCAGCCAGATGCCGGTCTCGGCCACGATGTTCTTTAGCGCCGCGATGTCCGTCGCCTTGAGCGTGGTGGCCGTGGGGTTGTGCGGGAAGTTGAGCATCAGGAGCCGGGTCTTCGGCGTGATGGCGGCGCGCACGCGGTCCCAGGGGACCGAGTAGTCCGCCGGGTTCAGCGGCACGAACACCGGCACGCCACCGGCCAGCTCGATGTTGGGCACATAGCTGTCGTAGGCCGGCTCGATGACGATCACCTCGTCGCCCGGATGCACCAGGGCCAGGATCGTGGTCAGGATCGCCTGCGTGGCTCCCGCCGTGACGGTGATCTCGGTCGCCGGTTCGTAGCTGGCGCCGTACAGTGCCTGCACCTTGGCGCCAATCGCCTCGCGAAGCGCCGGCAGCCCGGCCATGGGCGGGTATTGGTTGGCCAATGCGCCGCCATGCATCGCGCGCGTGACGGCGTCCAGCAGCGCGGGGTCGCAGTCAAAGTCCGGAAACCCCTGGCCCAGATTGATGGCGCCATGCTGCGCCGCCAGCTGCGACATGACCGTAAAGATGGTGGTGCCGACCTTGGGCAGGCGGGAGGGGAGGGCGGGGGCGGGCGGGGAGGAGGGCGATGCGAGTGAAGCGGACATGGCGGCGGGGGGTTGAGCGGATTTGCGGAGCGTCGCGTGTGCAGGTGCATCGTATCGCCGGGCGGGTACCCGCCCGTCCGGGGAGGCATGGGCTCATGCGCGATGTGCAGGCCAGGCGGGCAGGTGCTTGTCGCCAAGCCCAGGATTGATCTAAGGTTCGACCCAACTTGTCTATACAACTTGGGCCTGCGCATCAGGCCTGTCTGTGCATCCCGCCGCCCATGTCCGCCACACATACCGCACCCCATGCCACCGCAAACACGCTCGAACTCGTCCCGGGTGCTCTGACGCTCTCGCAGATGCGCCGGATTGCGCAGGAACCGGCCCTGCAGCTGAGTCTTGGCGCCGACTGCCGCAGCGCTCTGCGCCAGGGCGCGGCCGCGGTGCAGCGCATCGCCGACCGGGGCGAGCCGGCCTACGGCATCAACACGGGGTTCGGCCGGCTGGCCAGCACGCATATCCCGCAAGACCAGCTCGAACTGCTGCAGAAGAATCTGGTGCTGTCTCACGCCGTGGGCGTGGGCGAACCCATGGCGGCCGGCGTCGTGCGTCTGGTGCTGGCGCTCAAGATCGTCTCGCTGGCGCATGGCTTCTCGGGCATCCGCGAATCGGTCGTGGATGCACTGCTGGCGCTCTACAACCACGGCGTCCTGCCGGTGATTCCGGTCAAGGGCAGTGTGGGTGCGTCCGGCGATCTGGCGCCGCTGGCACACATGAGCGCCGTGCTGCTGGGTGTGGGCGAGGTGTTCATCGACGGCAGGCGGGCACCGGCCGCCGAGGGGCTGGCCCATGCCGGGCTGGCGCCGATGGCCCTGGCTGCGAAGGAAGGTCTGGCGCTGCTCAATGGCACGCAGGCCTCGACGGCGCTGGCGTTGGTGAACCTGTTCCGCATTGAAACCCTGCTCAAGACGGCAGTGGTGTCCGGCGCGCTGAGCGTCGATGCTGCCATGGGCTCGGTCACACCCTTCGATGACCGCATTCACGCCTTGCGCGGTCACCGCGGCCAGCGCGAGGTGGCGCTTGCCTACCGCAGCCTGCTGGCGGGCAGCGGCATCCTCCAGGCCCATCAAGACTGCGGGAAGGTCCAGGACCCCTACAGCCTGCGTTGCCAGCCGCAAGTCATGGGCGCCTGCATCGACCAGCTGCGCCATGCAGCCGAGGTGCTGCGCATCGAAGCCAATGGCGTCTCGGACAACCCGCTTGTCTTTCCGGAAACTGATGAGGTGCTCTCCGGCGGCAACTTCCACGCCGAGCCTGTGGCGTTTGCGGCAGACAACCTTGCGCTGGTGGTGGCCGAGATCGGCGCACTGGCCGAGCGCCGCATTGCGCTGCTGATCGACGCCACGCTCTCCGGCCTGCCGCCCTTTCTGGTCAGGGATGGCGGGGTGAACAGCGGCTTCATGATTGCCCATGTCACTGCCGCGGCACTGGCCAGCGAGAACAAGACCCTTGCGCACCCAGCCAGCGTGGACAGCCTGCCCACCAGTGCCAATCAGGAGGACCACGTCTCCATGGCCACCTTCGCGGCGCGCAAGCTGTCAGACATGGCGGAGAACACGGCGGCCATCGTGGCCATCGAGCTGCTGGCTGCCGCGCAGGGCGTGGACCTGCGCGCGCCGCATGCCACCAGCCCCGCGCTGGCCCCGGTGATGCAGCTCATCCGCCAACGCGTGGCCCACTACGACATCGACCACTACTTTGCGCCGGACATCGCCACCATCCAGCACGCCGTCGAAGGGGGGCTTCTGGCGGCTCATTGCCCGCTGCAGCTGCCTTCGGACATCGCATGACTGCGCCCATCCGGAACGGCGCCGCACCGCCGGCCTATGAGCGCGTCAAGCGCTACATCCTGCAGAACGTGGAGCAGGGCATCTGGCGCGAAGGCGATGCTGTGGAGTCGGAAAACGCGCTGGCCGCGCGCTTCGGCCTGTCGCGCATGACAGTCAACCGGGCGCTGCGGGAGCTGGCGGCTGAGCATGTCATTCATCGGGTGCAGGGGGCAGGCAGCTTTGTGGCGGCCACCAAGCACCAGAGCACGCTGGCTGCCATCAAGAGCATCGCGCAGGAGGTGGCGGATCGTGGCCATCGATATGCGGCGCGCGTGCTGCAGGTGCGCCGCCTGGCTGCGCCTGCCGCGCTGGCCGCCGAGCTCGAGTTGGCGGCCAAGGCCCAGGTGTACAGCTGCCGGATGGTGCATCTGGAGAACGATCTCCCGGTACAGCTTGAAGAGCGCTGGGTGAACCCCGCCTGCGCGCCGGAGTTCATCGAGCAGGACTTCGCCCGGACCACGCCGACTGACTACCTCATGCGGGTGGCACCTCTGCAACGCGTTGAGTGGCGCATCGAGGCGCTGGCTGCGCCACCGCAGGTGGCGGTCGATCTGCAGATGGCCCCGCATGAGCCCACGCTGCGCCTGCACCGGCGGACCTGGTCGCAGGGCCAGGTGGCCACCGTGGCGCTGCTCTGGCATCCGGGCAGCCGCTTCCAGTTTGCCGGCAGCTTCTGAACCCCTTCTCAACGGACGAGCCCATGAACGACCGCCTGCCCCAAGACCCTGCCAACCCGCGTCTTGACGCGAGCCGCGTCATCCGCGCACCGCGCGGCAACACGCTCACCTGCAAGAACTGGCTGATCGAAGCCGCCTACCGCATGATCCAGAACAATCTGGACCCCGAGGTGGCCGAGCACCCGCAGGCCCTGGTGGTCTACGGTGGCATCGGCCGCGCGGCACGCAATTGGGCCTGCTTCGACGCCATTCTCGACAGCCTGCGCACGCTCGACGAGGACGAAACCCTGCTGATCCAGAGCGGCAAGCCGGTGGGTGTGTTCAAGACCCACCGCGACGCGCCGCGCGTGCTGCTGGCCAACAGCAACCTTGTGCCCAAATGGGCCACCTGGGAGCACTTCCACGAGCTCGATCGCAAGGGCCTGATGATGTATGGCCAGATGACCGCTGGCAGCTGGATCTACATCGGCACGCAGGGCATCGTTCAAGGAACCTACGAGACCTTTTTCGCCGTGGCCAACCAGCACTTTGGCGGGCAGCCCGCCGGGCGCTGGATTCTCACCGGCGGTCTGGGTGGCATGGGCGGTGCCCAGCCGTTGGCAGCCACCATGGCCGGCTTTTGCATGCTGGCCGTTGAATGCGACGAGACACGTATCGACTTCCGGCTCAAGACCCGCTATCTGGACGAGAAGGCAGCCACCCTGGATGATGCGCTGGCACGCATCGACGCCGCACGTGCTGCCGGCCGGGCCGTGAGCGTGGGCCTCATGGGCAATGCGGCGGATGTCTTCAGCGAGTTGGTGGCCCGCGGCATCACGCCCGATGTGGTCACCGACCAGACCAGCGCTCACGATCCCGTGAATGGCTATCTGCCCCAGGGCTGGACGCTGGCACAGTGGAAGATTCAGCGCGACCAGGACCCGCAAGGCGTGGCTCGGGCTGCGAAGGCCAGCATGGCCGTGCAGGTGCGTGCCATGCTCGCCCTGCAGCAGCGCGGCGCAGCGACCCTCGACTACGGCAACAACATCCGCCAGATGGCCAAGGACGAGGGCGTCGAGAACGCCTTCGACTTTCCGGGCTTCGTGCCGGCCTACATCCGCCCGCTGTTCTGCCAGGGCTACGGCCCCTTTCGTTGGGTGGCGCTGTCCGGTGACCCGCAGGACATCCACAAGACCGACGCCAAGGTCAAGGCACTCATCCCGGGCGACGCCCACCTGCACCACTGGCTGGACATGGCGCGCGAGCGCATTGCCTTTCAGGGGCTGCCGGCGCGCATCTGCTGGGTGGGCGTGCAGGACCGCTACCGAATTGCGCTGGCCTTCAATGCCATGGTGCGCTCAGGTGAGCTGTCCGCACCGATCGTGATCGGCCGGGACCATCTGGACACCGGCAGCGTGGCCAGCCCCAACCGCGAAACCGAAGCCATGCAGGACGGCAGCGATGCGGTCAGCGACTGGCCGCTGCTCAACGCCATGCTCAACGTGGCGGGCGGTGCCACCTGGGTGAGCCTGCACCACGGCGGCGGCGTGGGCATGGGCTACAGCCAGCATTCGGGGGTGGTGATCGTCTGCGACGGCAGCACCGAGGCAGACGAGCGTCTGCGCCGTGTGCTTTTCAACGATCCTGCCACGGGTGTGATGCGCCACGCCGACGCCGGCTACGCACTCGCACAGCAGACTGCGCGCGACGCGCAGCTGAATCTACCCATGCTCGGGCGCTGAACCGCAGCCAGCACCATGAACCTGGACGGACTCCTGCGCGGTGTGCATCTGTTCGCCGCGCTGCCACCGGACCATGCGCCCGGTTGGGCGGCCTGGCCGCGTGCCGGTACGGCGCCGGAGCGCTGCGCGATTGGCTGGCGTGCCGGGCGGATTGCCTGGCTGGGTCCGGAAGGCGATCTACCCGCCGGCGTGTCGGCTGAACGCGAGTGGACGCGCCCCGGCTGCTGGCTCACGCCGGGGCTGATCGACTGCCATACCCACCTGGTCTACGCCGGCCATCGTGCGGCCGAGTGGAGCCAGCGGCTGGAGGGCGCAAGCTACGAAGAGATTGCGCGCTCGGGCGGCGGCATTCTGTCCACGGTGCGGGCCACGCGCGCGGCGTCGGTCGATGATTTGGTGGCGCAAAGCGCGCCGCGCTTGGCCGCACTGCGTGCAGACGGCGTCACGACCGTGGAGATCAAGAGCGGCTACGGTCTATCGCTCCCGGCCGAGGCGGCGCAGCTGCGTGCGGCCCGGCGCCTGGGGGAACAGCAGCGGGTGACCGTGCGCACCACCTTCCTCGGCGCCCACGCACTGCCGCCGGAATTTGCAGGCCGAGGCGACGAGTACATCGACCACCTGATTGCCGACATGCTGCCCGCGCTTCAGGCCGAGAGGCTGGTGGATGCCGTGGACGCCTTCTGCGAGACCATCGGCTTTTCTCCGGCGCAGGTGACGCGCCTGTTCGCTGCCGCGCGGGCCGCCGGTCTGCCCATGAAGCTCCATGCCGAGCAGCTTTCCAATCAGCAGGGCGCGGCTCTGGTTGCGCGGCATGGCGGCTTGTCTGCAGACCATCTGGAGTGGCTCGACGAGGCCGGCATTGCGGCCATGCAGGGCGCAGGCACCGTGGCTGTGTTGCTGCCGGCTGCCTTTTATGTGCTGCGCGAGCAGCGTTTGCCACCGATTGCCGCGCTACGCGCCGCCGGCGTGCCTATGGCTGTGGCGACCGACTGCAACCCCGGCACGGCGCCCATGGCCAGTCTGCGCCTGGCCATGAACATGGCCTGCACCCTGTTCCGTCTGACGCCGCACGAGGCCCTGCTGGGTGCAACCCGCCATGCCGCGGCCGCGCTGGGGCTGGCCGATCGCGGGCAGCTTGCGATCGGCCAGCGTGCCGATCTGGCGCTCTGGGCGATCAATCATCCGGCCGAGCTTGCCTACCACATGGGCCAGCCACAGCTGCGTACACGATTCTTCGAGGGCCAGCCCGATGTCTGATGCTCAGGGCACCGTTCGCCATCTGCCCATGGACCCCGCCCGCTGGACCGGCCGGGATGACCGGGCCGAGAGTCCGCGTGCCCTGCGCTGGCACCAGCAGGTGCAGCCGGCTGCGCAATGGACGCCGGAGCAGCGCGGCGTGGTGCTGCAAGGCTTTGCCTGCGAAGCCGGCGTGCACCGCAACCAGGGCCGCCCTGGCGCTGCGCAGGGGCCGGACGCCGCACGCCGCGCGCTGGCCAACCTTGCCTGGCACTCGGCGTGCCCGGTGTTTGATGCCGGCGATGTGGTGTGCGAGGGCGACGCGCTGGAGCCGGCCCAGGCGGCACTCGCCGCAGAGGTGGCGCGTTGGCTGGATGCCGGGCAGGGCGTTCTGGTGCTGGGCGGCGGCCATGAGGTGGCCTGGGGGACGGGGCAGGGCATTGCCTCACACCGTGCAGGGCAGGCGGCGGGCGGATCCAGCCGACGCTGGGGCATCATCAATCTGGATGCGCACTTTGACCTGCGCAGCGCGCCACGCGGCAGCTCCGGCACCCCATTTGCGCAGATTGCGGCCGACTGGACCGCGCGCGGCTGGCCCTTCGACTACGGCGTCTACGGCATCAGCCGCCATGCGAATACCGAGGCCCTCTTTGAGACCGCCAGGCAGCTCGGCGCGCGCTGGGTGGAAGACCACGCGCTGGCGCCGTGGCACCTGCCGGCGCGCCTGGCCGAGCTGGCTGCGTATTGCGCACGGCTTGATGCGATCTATCTGACCGTTTGCCTGGACGTGCTGCCGGGCAGCGTGGCGCCGGGCGTCTCCGCCCCGGCCGCAGCCGGCGTGAGCCTGGAAGCGGTGGAGGCGCTGATCGAGACCGTGGCCTCAAGCGGCAAGCTGCGCGTGGCGGAGATCGCCGAACTCAGCCCGGCCCATGACGAAGGCAGCCGCACCGCCAAGGTGGCCGCCCGATTTGCAGCGCTGCTGGCCGATGGGCTGGCGCTAGGGTTGGCGGCCGCGTGAACGGCTGAGACGGGTGCCCCGGCACGGCGCGTGAACCTGCCGGAAGCCGACGCACCCCGCTGCACAGCCGCTCAGCCGCGCTCCTGCCCGATCCACAGCCGGTTGCCGTCCGGATCGTCGATCCGGAACTCCGTCATGCCGTAGAAGGTGGTCTCCAGCTCCGGCACGTCCAGACCGCGCTCACGCACCTGCCGGTGGTACGCAACGATGTCTTCCGGATACAGATAGAGCACCCCCATGCGGATCGCATGTGGCAGGGCATGTGGAAAACCCGGGTGGACGTTGATGGATTCATCCAGCATCAGCCGATAGTCGCCAAAGCGCATCATGGCCCAGCGCCAGGCGTCCTGCCGGTCTTCGACCTCGAAGCCGAGCTTTTCGTAGAACGCCACGCTGGCGGGCATGCTCCGGACGGGCAGCATGGGAATGAGGCCGGTGAGTTTCATGGGGCGTCCCAGGAGGCAGAGGGCGCCTGCGGCGGCAGGCTGCTGGCAGTGTATGGGCGCCAGTCCGCAAGACCCCTGGCGGTGTACGGGTTCCCGCGCGGTTTGAAGCAGCGCGCCGCGCGCGGCGCTTGGCTATGCTGCGCCCTGACCCGTTCGGCAAGACGCCCGCGCCGGGCTGGCTCGCAAGCAAGCGTCTTGCTGCACCGCGCCATGCCGCCGGCCGCGCCTGATTGGTGCGCGTTCCAGAGTTTGGCCGTCGTTCCACCCCGCTTTCCGTCCTTTTTCTGCCGTCTTTCCTCCCAGCTGCCCATGCTCATCCTCCTGTCCCCCGCCAAGACGCTCGACTACGAGACCCAGCCCCAGACCGATCTGAAGACCGCGCCGATCTTCCATGAGCGCGCCGCCCAGCTGATCGAGGTGCTCAAGACCAAGACGCCGGCCGACATTGCCGCGCTGATGGAGCTGTCGGATGCGCTCTCGCAGCTCAATGTCGCGCGCTACCAGAGCTGGGTGCCGAATCCGCAGCCTGCGATGTATCCCACCGGCATCAAGCAGGCCGTGCTGGCTTTCGATGGTGATGTGTATGACGGCCTGCAGGCGCGCAAGATGAGCGAGGCCGACCTGCTGTGGATGCACAAGCACCTGCGCATCCTGTCCGGGCTGTACGGCATCCTGCGCCCGCTGGACCTGATGCAGCCGCACCGGCTGGAGATGGGCACCAAGCTCAAGACCGCTGTGGCCAAGGACCTCTACAACTTCTGGCGCAGCACCATCACCCCGACGCTGGCGGACATGGCCAAGGACGCAGTTGTCCACACAGGCAGCCCGGCCGCCATCGTCAACCTGGCCAGCGAGGAGTACTTCGGCGCCGTGGACGCCAAGGCGCTGGCGACGCAGCTGCCGGTGATCACCTGCGTGTTCGAGGAAGCCCGCGGCCGCGGCGAGTTCAAGGTCATCAGCTTCAACGCCAAGAAGGCGCGCGGCCAGATGGCGCGCTTTGCCGTGCTCAACCGCATCACCGACCCGCAGCAGCTCAAGACCTTTGCCGAGGACGGCTACGCCTTTGCGCCCACGGCCAGCATGAGCACCCGCTGGGTGTTCCGGCGGAGCTGAGGTCGGCAGGGGCGGGCGGGGCAGGGTGCGTTTGAGCAGCGCACCGCCGTCGGGCGAGGCCGTTTTGGCGCTTCGAACGCTCGAATTTGGCCGAATTTGATCTAAAAATAGCCAACTTGAATGCCTAAATTGGCTGAAGAACGGCTTCAGACAAGCGGCAAGCCGGTTTTATCAATCATCAAAATTCTTTGTCCGATTTTGCACAAGCAAACTTGTCGATGATCCAGATCTCCAGCCAATTTGATTCCGGCGCCATCACGGTGCTGGACGCCAGCCGCGCCGATGCCATCCGTCTGGCCATTCGCCCGGACAGCACCACCGCTGGCCCCAGCGAGTTCCTGCAGTGGTTCCACTTCCGCGCCAGCGGAGTCAAGGCGCAGGCCTGCCGCTTCATGCTGGAAAACGCTGCGCAATCGACCTACCCGGACGGCTGGCCCGGCTATGCCGCGCGGGCAAGCTATGACAGCAACAGCTGGTTCACCCTGCCCACGCGCTACGAGGCGGGCCAGCTCATCATCGAATGCACGCCCGAGCACGACAGCCTGTGGATCGCCTATTTCGAGCCCTACAGCCACGCCCGGCACCAGGCGCTGGTGGGTCGCATGCAGATGCAGGCCGGCGTGCGGCATGAGCGCCTGGGGGCCACAGTGGATGGGCGGGATCTGGACCTGCTCGTGGTCGGCGACGGACCCAAACCCATCTGGATCATCGCCCGCCAGCACCCCGGCGAAAGCATGGCCGAATGGTTCATGGAAGGCGTGCTTGAGGCCCTGACCGATCCGGCGAACGAGACCGCAAAACAGATCCGCCAGCAGGCCACGGTCTATCTTGTACCCAACATGAACCCGGACGGCAGCGTGCGCGGCAACCTGCGCGTGAACGCCGCCGGCGCCAACCTGAACCGCGAGTGGATGGAGCCCAGCCTCACGCGCAGCCCCGAAGTGCTGCACGTGCGCCGCCGCATGCAGCAGACCGGTGTGGCCCTGTTCATCGACGCCCATGGCGACGAAGCCATTCCCTACAACTTCATCTCCGGCTGCGAAATGCTGCCTGGCCGCACCGAGGCCCAGCTGCGCCAGCAGGCCGAATTCCTGGCCGACTTCTGCGCCGCCAGCCCGGACTTCCAGACCACCTACGGCTACGAGGCCAGCCGCTACAGCACTGACGCGCTCAAGCTCGCCAGCAAATGGGTCGGCCACACCTTCGGCTGCGTCAGCCTCACGCTGGAAATGCCCTTCAAGGACAACGCCAATGCCCCGCAGGCGGCCGTGGGCTGGAATGGGGCGCGCAGCAAGGCGCTGGGCGTGGCGGTGCTGGGGCCGGTGTTGAGGACGTTGGGGCGGGGTTAACTAAGTGTGACAGCGCTAATTTCTCGCCGCGAACTCATCGTGCGACTGAGTGCGCTCGCTGACGTTGAAGTTGTCAACTCGCCGTCATCGTCGCTGATACGGATGCGCAAGGAGCCAGGATTCGTTATCGAGTTGACGATCCCCATGGACGTGCATGAATGGTTCGTTCACGTCAGGAATGCTGGGTCTGGTGCAGTCGTCTGGCAGGACTGGTTCGATTATTTGGGCTACTCAGACGACGACAGCGAATCTGAACTAGCCGGGCAGATGAACGAGGACATTGCCGCGGTCGTGCGGCTTTTGCTCTCCGCGTCTGCGCTCAGGGTGCTGCCGGCGACCGGGTTGTTTGGCGTCGCAAGCGCGCAAGCCTGTATTGAAGGCGAGTGGACGCCGTTGGCGTCGGTCCTTTGACTGGCGTATGTCTGCGTCGCTTGATTGACTCCAAATGCTCCGACTCATGGGTTCGCCGCCGCAGTTGGCCGCAGTGTCTTCATCTGGTGCCCTGTCGCAGCGCAACAAGCTACAATTGCGGGTTTTCTGACATTCAGAATCCTCCCAAGAATCAAGCACTTAAGCCGCCAATACCCTGTTCAGTGCGGCGCAAAACCCGGAGAACCTTCACATGGCCATCGAACGCACCCTGTCCATCATCAAGCCCGACGCT
>JAIXTA010000203.1 GCA_027484405.1 Burkholderiales bacterium | reverse complement strand
CTGCGCTCGCGCATCAAGCAGGTGGCCTCCGGCCGGTTCGGCGTGACCGCCGAATACCTGCAGAGCGCCGACCAGGTGCAGATCAAGATGGCCCAGGGCGCCAAGCCGGGCGAGGGCGGTCAGCTGCCCGGCGGCAAGGTGTCCGAGTACATCGGCAAGCTGCGCTATTCGGTGCCCGGCGTGGGCCTGATCAGCCCGCCGCCGCACCACGACATCTATTCCATCGAAGACCTGGCCCAGCTGATCCACGACCTCAAGAACGTGGCACCGCACGCCAGCATCAGCGTCAAGCTGGTGTCGGAAGTGGGCGTGGGCACCATCGCAGCCGGCGTGGCCAAGTGCAAGGCCGACCATGTGGTGATCGCCGGCCACGACGGCGGCACCGGCGCCTCGCCGTGGTCGTCCATCAAGCACGCCGGCTCGCCCTGGGAAATCGGTCTGGCCGAAACCCAGCAGACCCTGGTGCTCAACCGCCTGCGCAGCCGCATCCGCGTGCAGGCCGACGGTCAGATGAAGACCGGCCGTGACGTGGTGATTGCCGGCCTGCTGGGCGCCGACGAGTTCGGCTTCGCCACCGCGCCGCTGGTGGTGGAGGGCTGCATCATGATGCGCAAGTGCCACCTCAACACCTGCCCGGTGGGCGTGGCCACCCAGGACCCGGCGCTGCGCAAGAAATTCACCGGCAAGCCCGAGCACGTCGTCAACTACTTCTTCTTCATCGCCGAAGAAGTGCGCCAGATCATGGCCCAGCTGGGCGTGCGCAAGTTCGACGAGCTCATCGGCCGTGCCGACCTGCTGGACATGCGCGCCGGCATCGCGCACTGGAAGGCCCGTGGCCTGGACTTCTCCCGCCTGCTGGCCACCCCGGCCGTGCCGGCCGACGTGCCGCGCCTGCACACCGAAGAGCAGGAACACGGCCTGGAGAAATCGCTGGACCGCGTGCTGATCGAGCGCGCCAAGCCGGCCCTGGAAAAGGGCGAGCGGGTGCAGTTCATCGAAGTGGCGCGCAACGTCAACCGTTCGGTGGGCGCCATGTTGTCGGGCGAGCTGACCAAGCGGCATCCGGAAGGCCTGCCGGACGACACCATCCGCATCCAGCTCGAAGGCACGGGCGGTCAGTCCTTCGGCGCCTTCCTGGCCAAAGGCATCACGCTCTACCTGATCGGTGACGCCAACGACTACACCGGCAAGGGCCTCTCGGGCGGCCGCGTGGTGGTGCGTCCGAGCATCGACTTCCGCGGCGAGGCGGCCCGCAACATCATCGTGGGCAACACGGTGATGTACGGCGCCACCAGCGGTGAAGCCTTCTTCAGCGGCGTGGGTGGCGAGCGCTTTGCGGTGCGCCTCTCGGGTGCCACGGCGGTGGTCGAAGGCACTGGCGACCACGGTTGCGAATACATGACCGGCGGCACCGTGGTGGTGCTGGGCAAGACCGGCCGCAACTTCGCCGCCGGCATGAGCGGCGGTGTGGCCTATGTGTACGACGAAGACGGCCGCTTCGCCGAGCGCTGCAACACCGCCATGGTCAGCATGGAGAAGGTGCTGCCGGCCGCCGAGCAGGAGGCATCCATGGACAAGGCGATCTGGCACAAGGGCCAGACCGACGAGGCCCAGCTCAAGAAGCTGCTGGAAGACCACAACCGATGGACCGGCAGCAAGCGTGCCCGCGAACTGCTGGACAGCTGGGCGACCTCGCGCACGAAGTTCGTCAAGGTGTTCCCGAACGAGTACAAGCGCGCCCTGGGCGAGATCGCAGCCCGCAAGGCCGCTGCCGGCGCCGCCGCACCTGCTGCCAAGACTCCGGCCAAGCGCGCCGCGGCCGTCAAGTAAACCGAACAACGCACCGACCCACGAAGGAAGATCACCATGGGAAAAGTCACCGGCTTCATGGAATACGAGCGACTGGAAGAGGGCTACAAGCCGGTTCCGGAACGCGTCAGGCACTACAAGGAATTCGTCATCGGCCTGACCGAGGCGCAGTCCAAGGTGCAGGCCGCCCGCTGCATGGACTGCGGCACGCCGTTCTGCAACAACGGCTGCCCGGTCAACAACATCATTCCGGACTTCAACAACCTCGTGTATGAGGGTGACTGGCTCAACGCCATCACCGTGCTGCACAGCACCAACAATTTCCCCGAGTTCACCGGCCGCATCTGTCCGGCGCCCTGCGAGGCGGCCTGCACGCTCAACGTGAACGACGACGCGGTGGGCATCAAGTCGATCGAGCACGCCATCATCGACCGCGCCTGGGCCGAAGGCTGGGTCACTCCCCGTCCAGCCAAGTTCAAGACCGGTAAGACCGTCGCCATCATTGGCGCAGGCCCTGCCGGCCTGGCCGCTGCCCAGCAACTCGCACGGGCTGGTCACGATGTGACCTTGTTCGAGAAGAATGACCGCGTGGGCGGCTTGCTGCGCTATGGCATCCCCGACTTCAAGATGGAAAAGTCGCACATCGACCGTCGCGTGCAGCAGCTCGAGGCCGAAGGCGTGAAGATCCGCACCAGCGTGCTGGTGGGCGAATGGCCCAAGGACTCCAAGGTCACCAACTGGGCCAAGGAAACCATCAGCGCCGAGCAGCTCCAAAAAGAATTCGACGCTGTGCTGCTGACCGGAGGCTCCGAGCAGTCGCGCGATTTGCCCGTGCCCGGCCGCGATCTGGACGGCATCCATTTCGCCATGGAATTCCTGCCCCAGCAAAACAAGGTCAATGCCGGTGACAAGCTCAAGGGCCAGTTGCGCGCCGACGGCAAACACGTCATCGTGATCGGTGGTGGTGACACCGGCAGCGATTGCGTGGGCACCAGCACACGCCACGGCGCCGTGAGCGTGACCCAGTTCGAGGTGATGCCCGAGCCGCCCGAAAAGGAAAACAAGGCGCTGGTCTGGCCCTACTGGCCCATGAAACTGCGCACCAGCTCCAGCCACGACGAGAGCGCCGAAAAAGGTCTGTTGCAACGCGAGTTCGCCATTTCCACCAAGGAATTCATGGGTGAGAAAGGCAAACTCACCGGCCTGAAGACCGTACATGTCGAGTTCAAGGACGGCAAGCTGGTCGAGGTGCCCGGCACCGAGAAGGAATACAAGGCCGACATGGTCCTGTTGGCCATGGGCTTCACCAACCCGGTGGCCACCGTGCTCGATGCCTTTGGCATCGACAAGGACGCCCGTGGCAACGCCAAAGCCAGCACCGACTTCACCGGCGGTTATGCCACCAACGTGCCCAAAGTCTTTGCCGCCGGCGACATGCGCCGGGGTCAGTCGCTGGTGGTCTGGGCCATCCGCGAAGGCCGTCAGGCCGCGCGCGCCGTGGACGAGTTCCTGATGGGCAGCAGTGACCTGCCGCGATAAGGTACTTTGGTTCTACGTATAATCCCGGTCATTTCCCGGTTTACACAGCCCTGAGTGGGAACCCCTACCATCACAAGAGCCGGATCTTCCGGCTCTTGTTTTTTATGAACGACAGCAGCACCCCAGCACCACTTGTTGAACTGCGCGACCTGACTTTCGGGTACGGCGACCGTGTCATCTTGAAGAACCTGAGCTTCAATGTGCCGCGTGGGCAAGTCACGGCCCTGATGGGCGTGTCGGGGGGGGGCAAGACCACGGTGCTGCGCCTGATTGGCGGACAAGTCCGGGCCAGCCAGGGCCAGGTCCTGTTCGATGGCCAAGACATCACCCCCATGCCACAGGCCCAGTTGTATGCGGCGCGCCGGCGCATGGGCATGCTGTTCCAGTTCGGTGCGCTGTTCACCGACATGAGCGTGTTCGACAACGTGGCCTTTCCCCTGCGGGAGCACACGCGCTTGTCCGAAGACCTGATCCGTGACATCGTGCTCATGAAACTCGATGCGGTGGGTTTGCGCGGTGCGCGAGACCTCAAACCCTCCGAGATTTCCGGGGGCATGAGCCGCCGAGTGGCCCTGGCCCGGGCCATCGCACTCGACCCCGACCTGATCATGTACGACGAACCCTTCGCGGGGCTTGACCCGATCTCGCTGGGCACGGCCGCCCGCCTGATCCGGCGTCTGAACGACAGCCTGGGCATCACCAGCTTGGTGGTCTCGCACGACGTGACCGAGACCTTCGAGATCGCCGACCATGTGGTGATTTTGGCCAACGGCGGTGTGGCCGCGCAGGGCACGCCCGCCCAGCTGCGGGCCAGCGCCGATCCTCTGATTCACCAGTTTGTGCATGCTTTGAGCGACGGCCCGGTGCCTTTCCATTACCCGGCCCCCAGCGCGTTGCAGGACTATGACCGGAGGTCGGCATGATCACCGCCATGCTGGGCGCTTTGGGCGCCAACACCCGACAGCTGCTGGCCGACTGGGGCTTTGCCGCGCGTTTGTTGTTCAAGTTGCTGACCCTGTCGGGCCCTGCGCTCAGGCGATTTGGCCTGGTGCGCGATCAGGTGCACTTTCTGGGCAATTACTCCCTGGCCATCATCACCGTGTCCGGCCTGTTTGTCGGCTTTGTGCTGGGCTTGCAAGGTTATTACACGCTGCAGCGCTACGGTTCGGCCGAGGCCTTGGGCTTGTTGGTGGCACTGAGCCTGGTGCGCGAGTTGGGGCCCGTGGTGGCGGCCCTGTTGTTTGCCGGACGGGCAGGGGCCTCCCTTACAGCCGAGATCGGCCTCATGCGTGCGGGTGAGCAGCTCACCGCCCTGGAGATGATGGCTGTTGACCCTGTGCAGCGGATTTTGGCACCGCGTTTTTGGGGCGGCATCATCGCCTTGCCCTTGTTGGCGGCGGTGTTCAGCGCGGTGGG
>JAIXTA010000044.1 GCA_027484405.1 Burkholderiales bacterium | reverse complement strand
CCAGCGCACCTGGGCGCCCAGTGCTTCGAGCGTCTGGATCAGCACCGCGGTCTGGATGGTCATGTGCAGGCTGCCGGTGATACGAGCCCCCTTCAGAGGCTGCTTGGCAGCATATTCGTCGCGAATGGCCATGAGACCGGGCATCTCGGTCTCAGCAATCTTGATTTCCTTGCGGCCCCACTCGGCCAAGCCGATATCCGCAACGATGTAGTCGGTAAATGCTTTGAGGTCAGTAACAGCGTTCATGGCTTCAGGCTCCAGACAAAAGCCGGCCGGGGACACGCTGGACTAGGGGGAAGATGAACGCACCCACCATCGCATGCCCGAGGACCGGGTGATGGTGAGCGCCGTTTGAAAATCCAAGCCTGGCAGCCTCGATGAATGCGGGCTGTCGCAGCGCTCCTTGGAATAGCAAAAGTTTACCGGGATGAGCGCATGCTTGTCATGGAAAGCAGCGCTTCTTCACTGGTCTGCGGCATACAGGCGCGGGCTGCGACGCACGAACTTCAGGATCTGTGCACCACGAACCTGAGTGTCGGCAAAGGGGTTGCTGCGCTGCGCATACGCCGCCTGTAGATCGTCATCACCCGTTTCGCGCCCATGGGCAAGTGCATCTTCGTCAAGTCGCTTGCGTACCTGGTAGAGCGCCATGGCCTCCTCATGCAGCCCGAGCACGCCGTAGGCCTCAGAGACATATTGCAGGCGGTTGCCGGGCAACTCGCGCGCAGCCGCCCAGCCCTCGAACAGCCGACGCCGCTCAAAGCTCAGCACCAGATACAGCGGCAGGTAGCCCAGCGGCAGACGCAGCCATTGCGCCTGTGACAGATGACTGTCCAGCGTGGGCAGCAACTCCGAATACAAGAAGGCCTCGAGCGCCTCGTCGTCGTGCATAGTCCAGAAGGCACGCTCAGCTTCGCTCAGCGTCAGTGGCTGATCGGGCACGCGGGTGGAGACGTGAGCGCCTGCGGTGGCGAGCTGTTGCAGGCGCGGATCATCGCGAAACTCGTTGAGCAGCGCATTCTGCTTGCGGCGCGAGGCGCGCAAATCCAGCACGGCCGCTTCCAGGAAGTGGGGGATTCGCATCCGGGCAGATTACGCCGATCGGCAATGACCCGGATGCTGCGAATTGGCGCCCGAATGCCGTGCTGATTGGACGTTTGACGCAAGCGCAACAGGCGGGCGCCGGTCAGACGAAAACGGCCACCAGGGTGGTGGCCGTAACGGTGCCCGCAGGGCGGCTGCCTTGTGGTGCCCACATCACATCGCTTCGCGATATGAGTGGTCCCCCAAAGCACAAGGCGGGCTAAGCCCGCGCCGGCCTCACTTGAGGCCGGCCGCTGCACGCAGCGCTTGTGCTTTGTCCGTCCTCTCCCAAGTGAATTCGGGTTCGTTGCGGCCGAAGTGGCCGTAGGCGGCGGTCTTGCTGTAGATCGGGCGCAGCAGGTCGAGCATCTGGATGATGCCCTTGGGACGCAGATCGAAGTGCTCGTTCACCAGCGCAGCGATCTTGTCGTCCGAAATCACGCCCGTGCCTTCGGTGTAGACCGTGACGTTCATCGGGCGGGCCACGCCGATGGCGTAGGCCACCTGGATCTGGCACTGCCGCGCCAGACCGGCCGCAACGATGTTCTTGGCCACGTAGCGGGCGGCGTAGGCGGCCGAGCGGTCGACCTTGGACGGATCCTTGCCCGAGAACGCGCCACCGCCGTGCGGGCAGGCGCCGCCGTAGGTGTCCACGATGATCTTGCGGCCGGTGAGACCGCAGTCGCCCTGCGGGCCGCCCACGACAAAGCGGCCGGTCGGGTTGATCAGGTACTGGGTGTCCTTGAGCCATTCGGCCGGCAGGCTGGGCTTGATGATCTCCTCGATCACCGCCTCGATGAATTCGGGCTTCATCTTCTTGCCGTCACTCATCTCGGGGGCATGCTGGCTGGACAGCACCACGGTATCGATGCTGTGCGGCTTGCCATCCACGTAGCGCATGGTCACCTGGCTCTTGGCGTCCGGGCGCAGGAAGGGCAGGCGGCCATCCTTGCGCAGCTGGGCCTGGCGCTCCACCAAGCGGTGCGCGTAGTAGATCGGGGCGGGCATCAGCTCCGGCGTTTCGTCGCAGGCGTAGCCGAACATCAGGCCCTGGTCGCCGGCGCCGATGTTCAGGTAGTCATCGCTGGCGTGGTCCACGCCCTGGGCGATGTCATTGCTCTGCTTGTCATAAGCGACCAGTACCGCGCAGCCCTTGTAGTCGATGCCGTATTCGGTGTTGTCGTAGCCGATGCGCTTGATCGTGTCGCGCGCCACCTGGATGTAGTCCACGTGCGCGTTGGTCGTGATCTCGCCGGCGAGCACCACCAGGCCGGTGTTGCACAGGGTTTCGGCGGCCACGCGGCTGCGCGGGTCCTGCGTGAAGATCGCATCGAGGATGGCGTCCGAGATCTGGTCGGCCACCTTGTCCGGATGGCCTTCGGAGACAGATTCGGAAGTGAAGAGGAAATCAGAAGAGGCCACGTGAGAGCTCCATAACGTCATGCCGTTGGTCTTGCGCCGCCGGCTTGGTCTCTCAAACGGGCGAACGCTTTAGCGGAATTTGGCGCGAATACACTCTCGTGCTCGCCGGCGCCCCGCAAGTTGTCCGAATTAACTCGGCGCCGATCTCTCTACTTTAGCTGATGCTTCTCGTCGCCCGCCTGCTGGCTTTCCTGCCCCTGTCCCTGCTGCGCAGCCTGGGTGCCCTGCTCGGGCTGATCGTGTGGGCGGCTTCCGGCGGCACGCGGCGCCTGACCGAGGTCAACCTCGCGCAGGCACAGCCCCTGACGGCGCGGCTCACTGCCCGCGCGGTGCTGCAGGAAACCGGCCGCTCCCTGATCGAGATGCTCTGGGTGTGGCTGCGGCCGGGTAGCGATGTGCTTTCCCGGGTGCAATGCGCCGACCGCAGCGTCGTGGACGCTGCACTCGCACAAGGCAAGGGTGTGCTGCTCATCACCCCGCACATGGGCTGCTTCGAGGTGGCGGCGCAGTGGCTGGCCAAGACCTACGGCGAGGTCGCGCCCATCACGGTGCTGTACCGCCCACCGCGCAAGGCCTGGGTCAAGCCGCTGGTGGAGGACGCGCGCCAGCGCGAGCACCTGAATCTTGCGCCCGCCGAGCTGCGCGGCGTGCGCCTGATGCTCAAGGCCCTCAAGCGCAAGGAGCTGGTGGGCATGCTGCCCGACCAGGTGCCCGCCATGGGCGAAGGCGTCATCGCCCCCTTCTTCGGCCGCCCGGCCTACACCATGGTGCTGCCCGCCAAGCTGGCACTCAATACGGGCGCGCCGGTCGTCATGGCGATTGCACTGCGGCGCCCCGGCGGCTGGGACCTGCGCTTTGCCCCCTTCACCGGCCAGTTCATCGGCGACGATGCCGCAGACGCCGCCACGATGAACCGCGCGGTCGAAGAGATGGTGGCACTCGATCCGATCCAGTACCTCTGGGCCTACAACCGCTACCGCATGCCTGAGGGCGCGCTGGCTGCAGCGCCTGCACCCGCCGCGCCACCGGGTGACGGAGCCGGCGCTTGAAGGGCCTCGTCGAAGCCCTGCTGCGCCTGCTGGCGTGGCTGCCGCTGCCGGTGCTGCGTGCGTTCGCCGCGGCCGGCGGGCTGCTGGGCTACGCGCTGGCGCGGCCGCGGCGCCGCGTGGCGCGCACCAACCTGCGCCTGGCCTACCCGGATGCAGGCCCGCGGGAGATCGAACGCCTCACGCGGGCGCACTTCATCAAGCTCATGCAGGCCCTGCTGGATCGCGCTTGGCTCTGGTACGGCAGCGCCGAGACCGTGCGCCGGCGCTGCCCGGTGCGCGGCATGGAGCACTGGTCACGCGAGCGGCCCACCATCCTGCTGGTGCCCCATCTGGCCGGGCTGGACGCCGCCCTCACCGCCCTGCTGCAGCACGGCGTACCGATCACCGGCTTTTATCAGAAGCAGACCAACCCGGTGTTCGACGCCATCGTGTTCGAGGGCCGCATGCGCGGTGGCGACCTGCGCGCCTACGCCCGTGACAAAGGCGTGCGCCGCGTGATTGCCGACATGAAGGACGGACGCCCCTTCTACTGTCTGCCGGACATGGACTTCGGCCCCAAGGACTCGGTCTATGTGCCGCTGTTCGGCGTACGCGCTGCCACACTCACGGTGCTGCCCAAGCTGGGCCGTCTGGGTGGTGCAGTCGTCGTACCGCTGATTGCGCGCATGACGCCCACCGGCTACGACATCCGCCTGGAGCCCGCCTGGGAAGGCATGGGCGACATGGAGATCGAGGCCGCCTGCATTCGCATGAATCAGGCGATCGAGCGCTGGGCCCTCGAAGGCGGGCCGGAATACCTCTGGAGCCACCGCCGCTACAAGTCGCGTGCGCCAGGCGATCCGCCGGTCTATGTCTGAGTGCCTGCGCCCAGCTTGATGCGCGCACGCACCATGTCGATGTGCTGGCGCAGGGCATAGAGCTCATCTGCATAGGACAGCGGCACCGAGATGTGCTCCACGCGGTGCTCCACATCGTCCAGCTCGGTCAGCAGCGCCCTACGGTCCTCGCCTGCAGCGCCAATGCGCTCCTCGATGGAGCGCAGCTGGCCGTACCAGCGGAACACGCGTGAACGGATGCGGAATTCATAGAGCGGCGGAATCACCCGTGACAGCGGCAGCATCACTGCGATGATCGCTGCGAGCACTACCCACATGCGGTCCACGAGATTCGCCGCCCAGAAGGGCAGGTAGCGCTGCAGGAAGGGCGGGCCATCACGCAGGTACTTCTGCGCCTCGGGCGCGACCGGAAACTCGTTGTTGCGGGCGCTCGGAAACTCGCCCGTGCGCGAGAACCAGGTCGGCGGGCTGTGCAGCTGCGTGGCCGCCTGCATGAAGAGCTGGATAAGCGCCGGGTGCAGATCGCGCCGCGCCAGCAGCGTGGCGGTGGGCGCCACCAGGCGGTAGTCCTGGCTCGGAATGTCTGCCCCCAGCTCGACGATGCCGCGCGGCAGGGTCACATGGCTCAGATAGGGAAAACGGCGTGAATAGGCCTCGGCCTGCGCAAAGTCGAACAGGCGGATGCCCGGGGTCTGCAGCAGCATGCGCACCAGCGGGCTCTCAGGCGCCGAGACGAAGAACATGGCATCGGCACGGCCTTCCAGTAGTTCCATCACGCCCGGCGTCGGCGCCAGGCGCAGCATCTTCATGCTCTCGGGCTCGATGCGATTGGCGGCCAGCAGCTGCAGCACGATCGGCGTGACCCCGCTGCCCTCGGTGCCCACGTTCACGGTCCAGCCCTTCATGGCATCGAGGCTGTGGATCACGGCCGGGGTCTGCGGCGCGCGCGGGCCCAGCGCACCGGCACTGCGGCGCACCGCATCCTCGCGGTAGAAGAGCCAGACTGGCTCGTAGAACAGGCTGCCCAGGGACATCAGCGGGCTGTCATGCGCGGCGGCCGGGTCGTCGGCAGAGGCGACCCTCTCCGCCGGTGCGCTGCCGCCCTGCACGAAGGCGATCTCCACCGGGTTGTCCGGATCCATGAGCGCCTGCAGATTGGCCACCGAGCCCTGCGAGGGCCGCAGCTCCACGGTGATGCCGTAGCGCGCCAGCACCTGCGCATACTGCTTGCCGAAGGCCTCGTAGGCGCCCTGCTCCGTGCCGGTGGCCAGCACCACGCGCTTGGGCGGCGCCGGCTTGAGCACCCAGTAGGCCAGCGCCAGCAGCAGCGCCGTGATCAGGAGAAACGGCGTCCAGACGAGTGCGCCTTCGCGCAGGGACAACCACACGCTCTTCAGCAGTTTGCTCATGGGCGGATTGTGCAGCAGCGCTTTGCCGCCACCCTGACGGGCTTGAAACCGGAAGTGCCGAGAAGATTCAGCGCTTTTCCCCGGCTTTGCAGCCTGCACCGCCGCTGACACTTCAGGCACACCCTCTGTCGGAGCAGCGAGCCATGACCGACCCCACGCCCCACGATCCCGCCGTCTCTGACGAGGCGCGTGCCCGCGCCAGCTGGGCGCTGTGGCGCGGCGCGGCGGCCTTCACCCTGTCAGGGTGCCTGGCTGGCGCCTTGCTCGCGGAACTGCTGCTGAATCCCGCTGCTGCGCGCGCGCCCGCCTACGCGAAGACTTCGCCGGGCGCCAGATAGCGCCACTGCCCGACCGGCAGATTGCCCAGCAGCACCCGCCCGATGCGGATGCGCTTCAAGCCCACCACCTTCAGCCCCACCAGCTCGCACATGCGCCGGATCTGGCGCTTCTTGCCTTCGCGCAACACGAAGCGCAGCTGATCCTCGTTCTCCCACTCCACGCGGGCCGGCTTGAGCGGCTTGCCGTCCAGCGCCAGCCCTTGGTTCAGCCGCGCCAGCTCGCGCGCCGGAAAGGCCTCGCGCGGTGAGCGGCCGCCGGTGCTGTGCCAGACCACGCGCACCAGATACTCCTTCTCGATCTCGCTGTCCTCGCCGATCAGCTGCTTGGCCACGCGGCCGTCCTGCGTGAGCACCAGGAGGCCGATCGAATCGATGTCCAGGCGCCCGGCCGGCACCAGGTGCTTCAGTTGCCGCGGGTGGAACTCGCGCGGGCTGCCGTCCTGCGCCCAGCGGCGCTCCGCCGTCACCAGGGTGTAGGCGGGCTCATAGCCATCCTCGGCCTGGCCGCTCACGTAGCCGATCGGCTTGTTGATCAGCACCGTGACCTGCTCGGCCTGCTGCTCGCGCGCGCCGCGCTCCACCGTGATCTTGTCGGCCGCCGTGACCTTCTGGCCGAGCTGCGCGACTTCGCCGTTCACGCGCACCCAGCCGCGCTCGATCCATTCGTCGGCCTCGCGCCGGCTGGCCAGACCGAGTTCGCTCATGCGCTTGGAGACGCGCATGAGCTCCGGCCCGGTTTCGGTCGCCAACCCGGTGGGGTTGGGTGCCGCAGCAGCCGCGCGCCGCGCGTTCGGCCCGGCAGCTGACCGGGGCGTCTGACCGGGCGCTGGCCGCGGTGCCGGACGAGGCGCGCTGCTCGATGAGGAGCGGGTGCCGCCTGCCGGCCGGGGCGCGATGGTGAGCTTCTTCATGGCCGCAAGGATAGAGCGTGGCGGCGACCACGCTGCGCATCTGGAGGGGCTTTTCGCTTGTCCCATGCGGCTTTCCAGCCATTTTGGCCTGAAGAGCGGCTCTGGGAGCCGATCTTGCCTTTCGAATACGGGCTGGCGGTCGCGCCGCCGGATAATCCAGTCCATGCAGACGCTGAGCCTGAAGGTCAAGCCGCAAGCCCGCGAAAGCCGGCTGGAACAGCTTGCGGATGGCACCTGGCTGGCACAGGTCAAGGCCCCGCCGGTGGATGGCCAGGCCAACAAGGAAGTCATTGCCCTGGTGGCGGCGCACTTCGGCGTGCGCGCAGCGCAGGTGACGATCAAGAGCGGCGCGGGCGGACGGATGAAGCGGGTGACGGTGGACGGCTGAGCCGTAGCGTGTCAGCTCACACGGCGAATCTCACAACCCCGCATCCGCCGCGGGTCGCCGGTCACTTCCAATACGCCTTCGTCGATCAAGCGCGCGACTCGCTGAGCGAAGTAGGTATCCGGTACACCATTGAAGCGGCCTTCGAAACTGTTCATCGCTCCAGCAACCACCCGCGCAAGCTTGCGCCACTGCGGGATGCAGAGTGCTAGAAGCGCAGCATCAATGTCAGCGAGGTCTGTGGCACTGAGCGACGCAATCCGCTGCAGCTGTGCCTCCGTGGGCGGGCTGTCGAGTTCAAGGGAGTTGCTCATTCGATTCAGGTCGGCTGGGTTGGCACAGCGCGATCACACGCCCGCGTCTGCGGCAGCGACGCCTCTCAAGAACGCCACCAGCTCCGCATCTGCTCCCGCGGCCTGGGCCAGATGCGCGGCCATGGCGCGGTCGCGGGCCTGGCCCACACCGGCCTGAACCTGCACGGCCTCATCGCGCCAGCGCTTGAGGTCCTTGTCGGGCAGCAGGCCCTTGAGTGCCTCGAGCGCGTAGCGGTTGCGCTTGGCCTGGATGCGGGCTTCGTGGCGCGCCGCTTCCGTCTGGGCGTTTGCAAGCAGGCGCTGCATCTTGCGCCGCCAGCGCTTGAGGCGATCGCGCGCGAAGCGCTGTAAAGACGCGGGCGCCGCAGGGGCCGTGGCTTCCGGCTGCGCGAGGCCACGCGCAGCGCCTTCGTGATCGCTCGCCGCAGCCGACTCGGCAGGCGGCAGGCACTCCACCCAGCGCAACAGCGCGAGCAGGGCACATGACGTCTGCGTGCTTTCGATCGCCGTCAGCAAGCGTTCACGGGCCGCGTTGCGCTGTGCATCGATGGTCTCGCGCAATGCTGCCCAGCTGGCTTGGTGGCGCGCATGGGAGGCGGCGTCGCCTTCCACGTCGGCAAACGCCGGCGCCCAGCGCGGCAGGGTCTCGGTGGCGGCAACATCCAGATCACGCACCTCGCCCAGCGCGGCGTGCAGCGCAGCCAGCGCTGCACGATCCGGCATCGGCGCCATACCGGCCAGCGCAGGCGCAAAGAACTTGCTCAGACTGCGAAAGCGCCGCCAGCCCACGCGGCATTGGTGCACCAGGCGCGGGTCGGCGCTTTGCGTGATGCGCAGCAGATTCTCCAGATGCTGGCCCAGGGCCTCGCGCAGCACGCGCTGCGCTGCGGCTTGCGCTGTGAGCGCGCGCTCCAGATGGGGCGGCTTGGCCAGGATCGGCTCAGCGGCTGCGCCTGTACCTTGGGCCAGTGCGTAGCCGCGTGCAGCCTTGCTCGTGCGTGCCGGCAGCACGGGCAGCACCGCGGCCACCTGCTCGGCCAGGGCAAAGACGGACTGGGCGCTGCCGGCCTTCAGTTCGATCTCGATCTCGCAGATCGGCAGCCAGGGCTCGGCTGCGGTACCGGCCGTGATTCGGCCGCGGTCCAGCACCAGCTCCACCACGCTGCGATCGGCGCGCCGTACGGTCCAGGCGATCCGGTCGAAATCGGTGCGGAACACCGGGGCCAGCTGCTCGAACCATTCGCCACGCGAATCGAGGGTCCACCAGCCGGTGTCCGCCAGCGCCGTTCGGCTGAGCGCCTCGCCGGCGACGGGGGCTTCCCACTCGCTGCGCGCAGACAGAGCCTGCTCCTCAGAAGGCGCCATCTTCAGGGTCTGCAACCACGGGCTGGCTGCCTGGCCGGGCGCAAGATCCTTGCGCAGACGCAGGGCGGCGCGGCGCCGGGCGAGATCCAGCGCAGGGGTGTCGAAGTAAATGTTGATGAGACGCAGCTGCTGCGGCGCGCGGCGGCCAAGCAGGCGCTGCAGCACACGGTGCGCCTCCAGCCCGCTGGCTAGCGGCAGGGCGAGCTTGAGTTCCAGTTCTTGGGGCGCGGCAGTCGCGCTGCGGGTCGAATGTGCAGGCATGTCTGCACACTAGCTGCTTCGCGCCGCGCCATCTATCGCGCGGAGCTCAGGACAGCGGCCTGGCTGCGCTTTGTTTGCGCAGCAGCAAAGTGTCTGGTCCACGGATGGAACCGCTGGACACCGAAAAGACTTCAGCGCAATCGCCGGGTTGCGCCGCAACAGGCTGCGTGTCGGCCCAGGCGTCGCGACCTGCAGCATCCACGCTGCGCGTCGGTGCCAGCCAGCGCAGGCGCCGCAAGACCACGATGCCTGATCGCTTGTCTGGTGAGGCTTTCCAGCCACTTTGGCCTGAAGACCCGGACCCAGCGCCGATCTCGCCCTGCGCCCCGGCTTAGCGCGGCAGGTTCTGGGCGATGCGCCAGAGCACGCCGGAGGGGTCGAAGAGCACGAAATCGCGCATGGCCCAGGGCTGGTCTTCGCACGCGCCCACCTTGACGCCAAATCGCTCGGCCACGCCGCTGGCCAGCACATGGCGGTGCCAGTCGTCGACGTTCTAAAGGGCCTGTTCACACTACTTCTGCGAGTGCGAACCGGGCGCCGGGGCTGGCAGGCAAGGCGTGCTGCGCAGCGCGTATGTCGATACGCGCAAGCAGCGCAACGCAGCATGCCGGCCCCGCCGACCGGTTCCCGAAGGGTTGCGGCCAAAAGGGCCGTGCGCAGCGTTGCCCTTGCTCGGCAGGGGGACCACCCTGCCTGCGCAGTGCGCCTTGCGCATGGCCCTTTTGATCCACAACGCATCTCGCAGAAGTAGTGTGAGCAGGCCCTGGCATGTGCATCTGGAAGTTGGCCGTGTGCGCAGGCTCATGGAAGTTCTGCAGCAGGAAGGCGCAGTCGCCGTGGCGTACGTAGGCGAGGTCCTCGTCGCTCCAGGGAATCGCAAAGCCCAGCGCCTCGTAGAAGGCCTTGGACAGCGCGAAGTCCCGGGCAGGCACGAAGGCCTTGAATTCGACGGTCTTGAGGTTCATGGCTGGGGCTCCTGGGCTGATACGGATCAGCGGCGAAAGCGCGGGTCGTCCTTGGGCTCGCGCGGGTCGGGCTCCAGGTCCACGGGCTTGCGCTTGGCGGGTGCGCGCGGGCTCTTCGTTGCCGCTGTGCGGCGGTCGCTGCCGCCCTCGGACTGCGCTGGAGCTTGCGGCCGGGCCGACTTGCCTGGCGCCTTCTTCTCGCCGCCTTCGAGGACATGCGTGGCGCCGCCGTCCTGGCGCAGCAGCTCAACCAGCTTCGGCAGGGTCTGCACAAGCATGGTGCCCAGGGTGTAGGGCGGGTTGATGACGAACAGGCCGCTGCCAGTCATGGAGCTGCCGCCATCGCTCGCGCGGCGCGGACCGGCCACGTGCAGCTGCGCATTGACCCACTTGGGCGCGACACGTTGCAGACGCGGCACGAGGTTGCGTGCCTCCGGGCGCGGCAGTACGGGGTACCAGACCATGATCGTGCACGTGGGAAAGCGCTTGAGCGCATCGGCCACGGTGTCAGCCACACGGGCGTAATCGGCCTTGTCTTCGTAGCTGGGGTCAATCAGCACGAAGGCGCGACGCGAAGGCGGCGGAATGAAGGCCTTCAGCCCGGCAAAGCCGTCTGCGCGCTGGATCATGATCTGGCGCGGCGCACCCACACCCTTGAAGTTGCGCGCGAGCAGCTCGATGTCGGTCGGGTGCAGCTCGAACAGGCGCAGCTTGTCCTCGGGCCGCAGGGCGTTGAGCAGCAGCAGCGGCGAGCCGGGGTAGAAGCGCAGGGCGGCCTCCTGCGGCTTGGCATCGCCTTCCACGTTCAGGGCGCGCACGGCCTCCACGTAGCGCGCCAGGGGCGCGGGCAGATGCTTGGCGTTCCAGAGGCGGGCAATGCCTTCAAGGTATTCGCCGCTCTTCTGCGCAAAGGTGTCTTCCAGGGCATAGGCGCCGGCGCCGGCATGGGTGTCCACCACCATGAGCGGCGCGCCCTTTTCCGTGAGGTAGTTCACGACATGCAGCAGGGCCATGTGCTTGAGCACATCGGCGTGGTTGCCGGCATGGAATCCGTGGCGGTAACTGAACATGGTTGCGAACTTTCAGGTCGGCGGCCGGGTGCGGACACGCGAGACTGCGAGCAGCCTGTCGCTTGTCTGGCGGACCTCTTCAGCCATTTTGGCCTGAAGAGGCGCATGAATGCTTGTTCTAGGTAGTCGGATCCGGGCTTGAACGGCCGCATTTGCAGCAGAGCAAAGAAAAACGCCGCGCCCGTTTCCGAGCGCGGCGTGTTCAACAGCACCTCGCATGGGCCCGATGCATGGCAGCGGGCCGGTGCGGGTTATTCGGCCGCACCCTGATCGGGGCTGGCGGCCTCGCCCTCTTCGGCGGCCACCTCGGCCGTGTCGGTCGAGGGACCGAACACGGACTCGATGGTGAGCGTCTCGTTGGCGGCCAGACGTTCTGCTTCCTCGGCCTTCTCGCGCTCCTTGCGGGCATGGTGGTAGGCCAGGCCGGTACCGGCCGGGATCAGACGACCGACGATCACGTTCTCCTTCAGGCCACGCAGATCGTCCTTCTTGCCCATGATGGCGGCTTCGGTCAGCACGCGCGTGGTCTCCTGGAAGGAGGCGGCAGAGATGAACGAGTCCGTGGACAGGGAGGCCTTGGTGATGCCCAGCAGCACGTTTTCGTAGGTGGCCGGCGTCTTGCCTTCGGCGATCACGCGGTCGTTCTCGTTGAGGAGTTCCGAACGCTCGACCTGCTCACCGGGAATGAAGCTCGTATCGCCAGCCGACAGCACCTGCACGCGGCGCAGCATCTGACGCACGATCACTTCGATGTGCTTGTCGTTGATCTTCACGCCCTGCAGGCGGTAGACGTCCTGCACCTCGTCGACGATGTAGCGGGCCAGGGCCTCGATGCCCAGCAGACGCAGGATGTCCTGCGGATCGGCCGGACCATCGACGATCAGTTCGCCCTTGTTCACCACCTGGCCTTCATGCACCAGCACGTTCTTGTCCTTGGGGATCAGGAACTCGTGCGCGTTGCCGTCGAGGTCGGTGATGACCAGACGCTGCTTGCCCTTGGTTTCCTTGCCGAAGGTCACGGTGCCCGTCACCTCGGCCAGCATGCCGGCATCCTTGGGCGAACGGGCCTCGAAGAGCTCGGCCACACGCGGCAGACCGCCGGTGATGTCGCGGGTCTTCTGGCTTTCGGTCGGGATCTTGGCGAGCAGTTCGCCCGGCTTGATCTCCTGGCCGTCCTTCACCGTGATGAGCGCGCCCACCGGGAAGGTGATGGTCACCGGGTGATCGGTGCCGGCCAGCGTGACTTCCTTGCCGGCTTCATCGACCAGCTTGATCTGCGGACGCACGGCCTTGGTCGAACCACGGCGCTTGGCATCGATGACCACCAGCGTGGACAGGCCGGTGACTTCGTCCACCTGCTTGGCCACGGTCAGGCCTTCTTCGACGTTCTCGAACTTGGCGCGGCCGGCGTACTCCGTGATGATCGGACGGGTCAGCGGATCCCAGGTGGCGAGGTTGGTGCCCGCCGTGATCTTCTTGCCGTCCATCACGGCCAGGGTGGCGCCGTACGGGATCTTGTGACGCTCGCGCTCGCGGCCGTTGTCGTCCGTGATGAGCACTTCGCCGGAACGGGAGATCACAATCTGATCGCCCTTGGCATTGGTCACATAGCGCATGGCCTGGAAGCGCACGGTGCCGTTGGACTTGGCTTCGACGCCGGAGGCCACGGCCGCACCCGACGCCGCACCACCGATGTGGAAGGTACGCATCGTCAGCTGCGTGCCGGGCTCGCCGATCGACTGGGCAGCGATCACGCCCACGGCTTCGCCGGAGTTCACCAGCGCGCCGCGGCCGAGGTCGCGGCCGTAGCACTTGGCGCACAGACCGTGGCGGGTTTCGCAGGTCAGCGGGGTGCGGACCTTCACTTCATCGATGCCCAGGGCCTCGATGCGCTCGACCGCATCTTCGTCCAGCAGGAAGCCGGCGGCGTAGAGCACATCACCCGTCTCGGGGTTGATGACGTCGTTGACCAGCACGCGGCCGAGGATCCGGTCGGCGAGCTTTTCGATGACTTCACCACCCTCGACCAGGGCCTTCATGTTCACGCCGTTGATGGTGCCGCAGTCGTCCTCGGTCACCACCAGATCCTGCGTCACGTCCACCAGACGGCGGGTGAGGTAGCCGGAGTTGGCGGTCTTCAGCGCCGTGTCAGCCAGACCCTTGCGGGCGCCGTGCGTGGAGATGAAGTACTGCAGCACGTTCAGGCCCTCACGGAAGTTTGCCGTGATGGGGGTCTCGATGATCGAGCCATCGGGCTTGGCCATCAGGCCGCGCATGCCAGCCAGCTGGCGGATCTGTGCAGCCGAACCGCGGGCACCGGAGTCGGCCATCATGTAGATGGAGTTGAAGGACTCCTGGCGCGTCTTGTTGCCGTGGCGATCGGTCACTTCTTCCGTGGCGAGCTGGTCCATCATGGCCTTGGAGACCTGGTCACCGGCACGGCCCCAGATGTCCACGACCTTGTTGTAGCGCTCGCCGGCGGTCACGAGACCGGAGGCGTACTGCTGGTCGATCTCCTTCACTTCCTTGGACGAAGCCGCGACGATGTCGTGCTTGGCCTTCGGAATCAGCATGTCGCTCATGGCGATCGAGATGCCGGCGCGGGTGGCGAGCTTGAAGCCGTTCTGCATCAGCTGGTCGGCCAGCACCACAGTGGCGCGCAAGCCGCAGCGGCGGAAGGAGGCGTTGATCAGCTTGCTGATCTCCTTCTTCTTGAGCGGCTTGTTGATGTGGTCGAAGGACAGACCGGCAGGCATGATCTCGGAGAGGATCGCACGGCCCACGGTGGTTTCCACGCGGCGGAT
>JAIXTA010000180.1 GCA_027484405.1 Burkholderiales bacterium | reverse complement strand
GTTTTACACAGAACGCATCCCATGAATACACGGGATGCCGCAATGAAACACCCTGAAGACAACCTGATACCTCTGTCTGTCCGAGCCCCGGCGAGCCTTGTCCGCGCCCTTGACGAGGCCGCAGAGGCGGAGAGCAAGCGTTTGGGGCTGCCTGTCACGCGCTCTGCGTTTGTGACACGCGAGCTTGCCAAATCCATCGCGCCGAGCCGGTCTGAGCTGCGAGTTGGCAACAGCCCGGCTGAGCTGCCGGGGAGCATCCTGTGACGCACCTCGACAACTTCAAGCCGAACCCTGCAAGCGGCGCGCCCGAAGCAGAGCAGGTCGCGATGGTCGGGATCGCGCTGGCCGCTGGCAGCCTGATCCAGTTGGCCCCGCTGCTTGCCAGCACCGACCCGCGCGACACGGCGCGCACCCAGCCGGCCCTGCAGAAGCTGGCCGAACTGATGGCGGAACTCGACGCGCTGGCAGCCCGACCTCATCCCGAAGCCCAGTCGTTTCACTGACCGCAGGCCTGAGCCTGCACCCTAGTAGGAGCAAAGAGCGTATGAACCCCAAGACACTAAAGGCTGCTGCTGAGCGCCTTGCGCATGCCCGCGAGACGCTGGCAGCGATCGAGGCCAAGGCCGCCCCTCTCGCTGCTGCGGCCAGCATCCGCACCAATCTGAGCGCGCTGCAAACCGCCTACAGCGACGCGCTGGCGGCCGTGGCTCTGGGTGAGCAGCCACAAAGCCACGCCGATGCAGCACTGCAGGCCCTCGAAGCCGCGCGCAAGGAAGCGGACGAAGCCGAGCGCGAAAACGCCGCGTTGAATGCCATCCGCGAAGGACTTGGGCGCCGGCTTTCCGCAGCGAACTCGGAAGCGGCAGAGGCTGCTGACGCACTCGACGCCGCGCAAACCGCCTGGCTGCGCTCCGAACTGGAAGCCGCGGAGGCCAACTACATGGAGCACGCGGCGCCCCTGGTGGCTGCTGCACACCGCATGGCAGCAATCAAGGCGCTGCTGGCATTGCGTGGCGAACCGCTAAGCAATGCCTACAGCATCAATGGGGCGCTGGCTCTGCCTGCCATGGGTCCGGCTGGCGTTGATCGCTACCGCGCAGCTCACCCCACTGAGCACGGCATTGGCGCGGACCTTACCCGCGTGCTCGCCAAGCCGGTGAACGTGGCTGCAGAGTTGGAGGCGCTGAGCCAGCCCGGCAAACCCTTCGCAATCACCCGCGCAGCCCGTGCCGTGGCAGGCGCACTGTCGCCGGCAGCCTGAGACGGAGGGCCCTCAAAATGAACCGCATTGCCTACAGCCTGCCCGCGGATCGTGAACTAGCGGCATCGTTCAAGACGGCAATCGAGCACGCGGCGACGCAGCCCGACCCATGCCCGGCGACCTCGCGCGCGCTCACCCTGGAAAGCATCGAGCATCTCAGTGCGCTGCTTCAGCGAAATTCTGCAGTTCTGGCCTGCCAGAACGAAGCCACTCGCGGCGCCACCCTGACCGTCCGCGCCTACATCACGATGGCAATCAGCGCATTGGAGCGCCTCGAAGGCACGCCTTCGCCGAAGGTTGCCGCGCATGTCCGCAAGGTCCGCGAGATGCGCGCAGGCGAGCTGATCTACGAACGCTCGCGAGCCCCGGAATTCGAGATCAAGCCCAAGCAGGGCCGGCGCGCTGGCTGACAACAAAGGAGATACCGATGAACACCACAGCACCCCCGCCTCTGCCCGATGGCGCCGCGCTGCTTGCCGCCAAGGCCATCCGCCTTGTCCGCGAGGCAGCCGCCAAGGGGCAGAAGCTCACCTACGCCGAAGCAGTCGCGCGAGCGAAGGCCGGGCAGCCAAAGACCTAGACGGAGAAATCAATGACGATGCGCAATCAGGGCCTGGTAAAGGCCTTTCAATCAAACGCTGCCATGACCCGCGCTCGGATCGTGCGCCTGATCGATGACCGAACCGCAGCCCAAGCCGCCGGCCCGACAGAGGCCCTTGTTGGAGTTCTCGACTCCAGTGCGAACGTGCCCGCAGCCGGCCGCAGCGCCGATGTGATCCTGACCGGCGTGGCCACTGTCGAGTATGGCGGCACCGTTACCGCTGGTGCTTTCCTTACCAGCGATGCCCAAGGCCGCGCCGTCGTGGCTGTGCCCGGCGCTGGCGTGAACAACCGAGTTCTAGGCGTAGCGATGGTGGCTGGCGTGCTCGGCGATCTTGGCGCCGTGTCGATCAGCCAAGGCTCGGTCCAAGGTTGAAGCCTGAGATGGCGCCCGGACTTCCACAGCATGCCGGCGAGCTGGACTGGCTGGTGCACCCGCCGTCAGACGCGCCGCGGCTACTGCGCGAGCGCCTTGATGCCCTAGCTGCCGCGCATGCTTCAGGACATCGACTGCCTGAGAGCACTTGCCCGAGAGCCCGTGCGCTTTGGGAGTTCTGGTCTGGAGTGACGGGGCCGCAGACCGTCATGCACTGAACACACGAACCCGCGCAGCCTGATCACCGCTAGCTGCGCGATAGCTGCACAGCCGGGCCACTCCTACCCGAACTGTGTCGCGACGGCCTGGGGGCCAGCCGGAGATGGCCCCCGATTATTCCGCATTGGAGAGCCTTGCATGCCCTGGCCAGACGCAACGCCAATCTCGACCGCCAACCTGGACAACGGTGCTGACAGCCCGCGACTGGCGCGAGCCGAGTTGCTTCAGGCGATTCAGGACCTCAACACCATCAAGGCGAACCTGGGACAACCCACTGGCGCCGCGTCGCTCGGTTCCGATGGTCGATTGCCCGTGGGTCAGCTGCCTGCGGGTATCGCGTTGCCGCCTGGCAGCTTCTTGCCGTTCGCCGGCCCGGTTGCCCCGCAATCAAGCGCGCCAGCGGGGTATCTCTTCTGCGATGGCACGGCAGTAAGCCGCGCCACCTACGCGGCCCTGTTTGCCGTTGTCGGCACCATCTACGGGACTGCCGACGGCTCAACGACCTTCAACCTCCCGGACCTGCGCGGCCGTGTGCCGGCTGGCGCTGAGAACATCGGCAACACGATCAACCAGCAGCGCCTGTCGCGCGCCCTGGGCGGCAACACCACGGCCGGCTTTGTAGTCATCACGGGGCTGTCGAGCACGGCCGGCCTTACGCCGGGTATGTCAGTAAGCGGCCTGACGCTGCCTGCCGGCGTCACGGTTCAGTCGGTGGACTCCGCTACTCAGGTCACCCTGAGTACCAGCGCAGGCGTCACCAGTGGCACAGGCGTGGTGTTCACGTTCTCCGCGCTGAGCGGAATCAACGTGGGCGATAGCGGGGGCAGTGCTACTCACACACTCACTACCGCGCAGATGCCGGCGCACACCCACCAGCAGACGGGCAACAACGGGCAGGCCACCAGCGCGGGGTCCTTTCAGATTGCGGGCAACCTGAACACGGTGGGCATCAATAGCACCCAATCGACTGGCGGCGGCCAAGCGCACCCGAACGTGCAGCCGACCCTCCTAGTCAATTGGCTGATCAAGACCTGAAAGGAGCAGTCATGCCAAGCAAGCCAGCCCCTCCCCGCCCCGGTAGCGGCGCACGTCCGATGCAAGGCCCCAAGCCGGGAAGCGGTGCGCGGCCCAAGATGCCGCCCGCGCCGGCCATGCCATGCCCCCACGGGCGTGGCCAGTCGCGTACTCAAAGCGGTCACACTCCGAGAGTGAACATCGAACGCAATACGGTCATCCGATCGGGACCGATGCGAAAAATGCACCTAATGGCCTGCCGCAGTTGCGTGCTTGATTCGGGCCACCTTCTCGAACTCGCGGTTGGCGCACACACAGTTGGGGATGACGACGTTGGAACATTTTTTCGATTATGTTCCAATGAGTTCCAACTTGTTCCGTAGCCGTTTCTGATGAAAGACCAACTTCGCCGCGAATGGACCGCGCTCATGCAGGAGGGTGCGCATGGCCAGGCAACACGTTTTCGCCTCCGAGCCATGCGCCTGGCTCAAATGATTCGCTCGGCGGATCCAGATTTGGCCGCCGCGCTCAGCACGGGCCTCACTGAACACTCATCGCTTACTCGACTGGACTCTTCGGTGCCCTTAGCCGAAATGCCAGACTTGCTTTCCGTTGAAAGTCTCCCATCAATACCGACCGCCCCGATCTGGCCAAAGCGGGTGGCAAATGACCTGCTGCAAATCGTGGGCGAGTGGCAGTCGCAGGACACGCTTTTGGCCGCAGGGCTGCACCCAATCAAGACAGTTTTGCTGCACGGGCCACCGGGCGTCGGCAAGACGCTCGCTGCCCGGTGGCTAGCGACAAAGCTCAAGATGCCGCTTGCAACTCTGAGCCTCGCTGCAACTATGAATAGCTACCTAGGCAAAACTGGACAAAACATCACCAAAGTGCTCGATTACGCGCGCACCCACCCTTGTTTGCTGTTCCTCGACGAGTTCGACGCATTAGCAAAGCGGCGCAGCGATGATCAGGATGTGGGTGAGCTCAAGCGCGTTGTTAACGTTCTGCTTCAAGCGGTCGATCAGTGGAATGGTCCGTCTCTATTGGTAGCAGCAACGAACCACGAATCGCTGCTCGACACCGCGATTGTTCGTCGTTTCGAGGCTTCAATCGGCTTTCCCCTATCGACTGGGCAGCAGATAAGCCAGGTCCTGAAGTCCCAAGGGGTGCCCACGACGCAAGCGACCAGTCTGGGCCGCCGATTGCAAGGAAGGCCGATTTCGGATGCGACTAGGTTGGTCATCTCTGCTCGGAAGCGCGCTGTTCTTACCGACATTCCGTTTGAGGCCGCACTTGAGTTAACCGCAGCTGAGCAACTCCACGCGCAAACGCCCGTCGAGAACCGAAGGTCTACCGTAGCTGCGCTGCACGATGCCGGTAAGAGCGCACACCAGATCGCTAAAGAACTAGACATTTCGCACACCACGGTCCTGCGTGACCTCAAAGTCATTACGGAGTCCTAAAGTGAATACGCCACGCCGAAACCTGCTCATCGGTCGCGGTGAACGCCTCCTTCAAGACAGCGATTGGCCGAGCGGCGGACGCCCGAAGCCGGAGCCATACAGCCTTGCACAGCAGCGCTCATTGCTGGTGCCTGTGCTTGAGCGAATGGCCGCTCTTGCGCAAGACACGCCATCGAATCTCATGCCTCGTGGGGAGGTCGCCGCCAAGCTAACCCTGCATCCGCAATTTCTGGCTAAGAGCTACTTTCCTGCCTCGCTACTCAGCGCGACTGGCCTGCGACTAATCGGATCGCGCGCAGCCGAAGTGACCCCACGCCAAATGGTGCGCAATGCGGAGCCCAAAGAAATGCCGACCGCAACGCTAATTGTTGCGGGCACGGCAGACAAGTTCACTCGCGCAGCTTCGTTGATTCAGTTGCCAGACCTTTCTGCCGCCCTAACTAGTCAATTCAATCGTGTCGAAAGTCTGGAGCCTTTCCTCGCAGTGGACCGCAAGCGAGGACTGGATTTGGCGCATTTTGATGGCTGGGCTGAGACCGTCCTACACGCATCCTTTGAGGAGCCAGATGTCCTCAATGCATTCGTTGCG
Source organism: Burkholderiales bacterium (assembly GCA_027484405.1). Taxonomy (GTDB): domain Bacteria; phylum Pseudomonadota; class Gammaproteobacteria; order Burkholderiales; family Burkholderiaceae_C; genus Piscinibacterium. The sequence continues at coordinate 2,053 of JAIXTA010000180.1, read as the reverse complement.
TTGGTGCGAACACTCGGTGCGGAAGCAGCTGAAAGTCGCTCGCGCACTGTCGGAGGACTAACGTTTTTGCCGCTGTTCGTGCCCACTTCTATTGCGGCAGCGTTTGTTCGCGGCGTTGAGGGCTTTACGCACTTGCGTGCCATCCGCAACATGCCGCTGGTGGGTGAGGACCCGTTGGAACTAGGCGGCCCCACGGCGCGGTCGCTGGAGGCCGCGCCTCCATTGCCACGCGAGCCCGCAATAGATTCCGAGCTTCGTGCCGCAATTTTTGATGGTGGAAGCACAGCTGGCACATTGCCTTGGGTAACAGCAATCGACGCGTCTGGGGTTCCGTCGCTAGCTCCACAACGGCCGCATGGAGACGCTGTCACCTCGGCATTCTTGTTCGGCTCAATAGATCCGACGCAAACAACTCTTCCTCGCCCGTACTGCAACGTTGACCACGTACGGGTGTTGCCCAGCACGGCGACGGATGCGCGAGTAGGTGACGTCATTGACCGAATCATTGACACCCTTCAAGCGGCTCGCAATGTTGGTTCGCCCTACACACTGGCTAACTTGAGTCTGGGACCACGGATGCCCATCGCGGACGACGATCCACATGAGTGGACTGTGCGATTGGATGACTTTCTCTCGCTTGGTGACCTGTTTCTCACCGTTGCGGCTGGTAACGACGGGGCCAATGGCGCCGACCTCGGAAGGATTCAACCTCCAGCGGATGCCGTAAACGCTTTTGCGGTTGGCGCGAGCGATGGACACCATGCACGGTCGCTGCGTGCGCCGTACAGCTGCCTTGGTCCCGGGCGCAGCCCCGGTCTAGTTAAGCCCGACGCTGTTGCGTTTGGGGGTGTGGCCGGCACGCCAGTTCGTCTTTTGGATCCGATTACTGGGATGGTTAAGCAGGCTTATGGCACCAGTTACGCGGCCCCGTTGGCGCTCCGCCTAGCTTCTGGTGTGTGCGCAACGGTCGACCAAGAAATCCAACCCATCATGCTTCACGCGTTACTTGTCTCGCGCGCTCAGTGGAGTGCGCGATTGCATAACCAGACCGAGGTTGGCTGGGGCGTACTCCCCGAGTCGATTGACGAGATCCTGTTCTCCGCGCCCGACGAGGTTGTCGTGATGTACCAGGGCATGATTGCTAAGGGACAACCGGTCCGGGCAGCCGTTCCACTACCCATCGGAATCGAGGCCAGTGGGCGCATCGAGATCGCAGCAACATTTGCCTACCGCGCTCCAATTGACCCGGCTCACCCTGTCAACTACACCCGTTCCGGTCTCGAAGTTCGATTCCAGCCTGACGGCGTGCGGTCGCAGGGCTTCTTCAGCAGCACCGATTTCGATACCGAACAATCTCTGCGTCGCGACGCGCTTAAGTGGGAGACGTGTCGACACAAGAAGTCCCGGTTTAGCCAAGAAAAGCTCACAAATCCGAGCTTCCTCATCCGCTACCAAGGGCGAGAGGAGGGAGGCAATGACGCCGAGACCCTTCGCGATCCGATCACTTCGCGCCCCCTGCCTGCTCATGAGCAGCCAAGCGCACTGCCTTTCGCGCTCGTAGTACGTCTCCGGGTGCCAGGGGTGAGTGACTTGGCAAATCACGTCCTGCATCAGTTTGACGTTCTTGCCGAAGTGCCATTGCGTACTGAAGTTCAACTCCGAACCTGAACCTCAGAGTGAGTCGCGGCGTCTTTGCAACAGCCTCTTTCGCTGCGCTGCATCTGCATGCGCTCTTGCGACTCTGCCGCCGTTGATTGCGGACGCTCACGCGATCAACGATTCGCGGGGTGAGCGACAAGCCCGAAGGACCTTTCTGTCCGTGTGCCGGTGCCCAAGAGCACCAGCGTCAAACGTATGGCGGCAAAATTTCACATATGAATCCGGCCACCCACCCCCCCCCCACTCATTCCCTCACACCCCCACCCGACACCCTGCCCGACTGGTCCGACCTGCGCTACTTCCTGGAAGTCGCGCGCACCGGCAGCCATGCGGGGGCGGCGCGGCGCTTGGATGTGGAGCACACGACGGTGGCGAGGCGGCTGCAGCGGCTGAC
>JAIXTA010000085.1 GCA_027484405.1 Burkholderiales bacterium | reverse complement strand
GGGCCTGGGGCAGCGTGGCATAGAGCAGGATGCGGCCCGCGCCCACGCCGTGGTTGCGCAGGGCCTGCGCCGGTCCGGGCGGCACGTTCTCCAGCGCCTCGGCAAACAGGCGGCCGAGCACGCCGGCGGTGTGCAGGGCAAGGGCAAGCGTGCCGGCAAAGGGGCCGAGGCCGGCGGCAATCAGCAGCAGCCCGGCCCAGACCAGCTCCGGCACGGAACGCAGGGCATTGAGCAGCAGACGCGTGGAAGAACGTGTCCATGCGCGCGCCAGCGAGGCATCCTGCGCATGCAGGCGCGCCGCCGGCACGGCCAGCGCCAGGCCGAGCGCCGCCGCCAGCAGGGTGCCGAAGGCCGACATGGCAAAGGTCTCCCAGGTGGCCACGGCCACGCGCTGCAAAAAGGCAGGGCTCGTATCCGGCGGAAAGAATTCGCCCACGAAGCGCCCCATGCTGACCACGGCATCCATGGAGAAGAGCTGGCGCCACTGCAGGTCCAGGGTCCAGAAGCTGGCCACCACTAGCACCAGCACGGCGGCCACCCACCAACAGCCGCGGCAGCGCGCCGAGAACAGCGGCGGCGGCATGCGGTACGGCGCATTGGCCGCGGCATGGGCCGCAGCGCGTGCCTCACCCAGCACCGGGTGGTTCATGCCAGCGCCTTTCTCAGGCTGCTGCTGGCCCGGTCTGCCAGGGCCACAAGCAGCACGAACACCAGCAGGATGGAGAGCACCTCGCCGCCGGCAAACATCTTCATGCTGGTGTTGAGCTGCTGCCCCAGCCCGCCCGCGCCCACGAAGCCCAGCACCACCGAGCTGCGGATGGCGCACTCCCAGCGGTAGACGGTGTAGCTCGTCAGTTCGCCCGCGTTCTGCGGCAGGGCGGCATAGAAGAAGGCCTGCAGGCGCCCGGCGCCGTTGCGCAGCAGGCTGTGCGTGGCGTGCGGCTCGCCGCTCTCGATGATCTCGGCGTACACCTTGCCCAGCATGCCGGCGTAGGTCAGCGCAATCGCCAGCACGCCGGCGGTGGGCCCCAGCCCCACCACGCGCACGAAGATCAGCGCCCAGATGAGTTCGGGCACGCTGCGCAGCAGGATCATCAGCCCGCGCACGGCCTGCCGCAGCCAGAAGGGCAGGCGCGCCATGCGGCCGGACAGGGCCGACACCGACAGCAGGCTCACCGAGGCCAGTGCCATGGGCACGGCCAGCAGCAGCGCCAGCGTCATGCCCGCCGTGGCAATGGCCACCGTGCGCCAGGCCTCAACGGCCAGCATCTTGAGAAACTCCGGCGAATGCGCCGGCGGCAGGAAACTCGCCAGAAAGTTGCCGGTGACCTTGAGGTTGTCCGGCGTGAAGAGCACCCAGGGCTTGAACTCCGAAGCCACCGCCAAGGGCCACAGCAGCACCAGCGCGGCACTGATCCAGAACACCCGCGCCAGCCAGGCCGGGTCGCGCTGCGGGGCGCTGCGGCTCAGGGGCTCGGCGGCGGCGTTCATCGGCAGTGCATCACCACGGGTGGGGCAGCGGCGGCGGCGGGCTCGTCGGCCACCGGGGCAGCGCCGCTGAGTTCGTGCTCGTGGCTTTCATACAGACGCGCCAGCAGCGCGGGCGTGACCTCGCCGGCCGGCAGGTCGAAGGCCAGGGCGCCGTCGCGCAGGCCGATGATGCGCGGAAAGTACGCCAGTGCCCGGTCCACCTGGTGCAGCGTGGCCACGAGCGTGACGCCGCGGGCCCGGGCTTCGTCGGCCAGGGTGCGGACGGCCAGTTCCGAACGCCGCGGGTCCAGCGCCGACAGGGGCTCATCCACCAGCCACAGGCGCGTGTCCGACAGCAGCGCCCGCGCCAGCCCGACGCGCTGGCGCTCGCCGCCGGAGAGGCGATCCACGCGCTCGAAGATCTTCTCGGCCAGATCAAACCGCTCCAGCGCCGCCCACGCCGCGGGAATGTCGCTCGGATAGAACAGCGAGCGCAGGCTGGCCGCGAGGCTCATCTGCGGCAGACGGCCGGCCAGCACCGCCGTGACCACGCGCTGACGCGGCGGCAGTGGCGGCACCTGCGGCGCCAGAAACAGCGCGGCGCGCAGGGCCTGGCGCTCACGCTGAGTGAGCTGCCAGGGCGCGCGGCCGTCGATCTGGAAGCTCGCTGCATTCTCGGGCGGCAGCGCGCAGGCCAGCAGATGCAGCAGCGTGGTCTTGCCCGCGCCGGAGGGGCCGATGATGGCCAGCTGCTCGCCCGGCTGGATGCTCAGGCTGAGTGCGCGCAGCGCAGCGGGTGCGCCTGGCCGGGCGCTGGGGTGCTGCGCACTGACGCTGTCGAGCGCCAGACGCATTCCTGTGCCCAAGGCGGGCGAGTTGCCTTCAGCCACGCGGCCTGCCGCTGTGCTCACAGGAGGTTGGCTGCTCGCGCGGCGGCCTCGATGCCCTTGTAGTTGTCGGGCGTGGTGCTCAGGTAGCGCGTGGCGCGGTTGAGCTTGAGGATTTCGGCGCCCGGCTCCTTGGCGGGGTCCAGGGCCAGCAGGGCGCGCTGCACGCGGTTGCGCAGGTCGGCCGGGGTGTCGGCATGCATCGACCAGTTGTAGTTGAAGTACGGGCCGGTGGTGTAGAAGACATCGACGGCCTTGGTATCGACCTTGCCCTCGCTGACGAACTTGCGCCAGACGGTGATGTCCAGCGCTGCGGCATCCACGCGGCCGCTGACCACGGAGGCGATGGTGGCGTCATGCGCGCCGCTGAAGGCCACGCGCTTGAAGTCCTTCTCGGGCGTCAGGCCGGCCTGGGCCAGAAAATGGCGCGGCATCAGGTGCCCGGAGGTGGAGGACGGCGAGCCGAAGCTGACTTCCTTGCCCTTCAGGTCGGCCAGGGCCTTGATGCCGGAGTTGGTGCGGGCAATGAACACCGACTGGAACTTGGTGTCTTCCTCGCGCTGCGCGATCGGCACGATCTTGCCGCCGGAGCGGATCTGCGCCTGCACATAGGTGAAGCCGCCGAACCAGACCAGATCCACCTTCTTGTTCACGAGGGCCTCCACGGCCGCGGGATAGTCCGTGACCGGCGTGAACTCGACCTTCATGCCCAGCTGCTTGCTGAGGTACTCGGCTATCGGCGTGAACTTGCGCACCTGCTCGGTGGCTGCCTCCTCGGGGATGGTGGTCACACGAAACACCTGCTGCGCATGGCTGAGGGCGCCGAGTGACAGCAGCGAGAACAGCAGCGTGCATGTGAGCAGCGTCTTCAAGGTGCGGGAGGCCGAAAAGCTGATCATGAAGTTTCCTTTCGCAGGGGCAGGCCGGTGTGCAGGCAAAAGTGCGAGCCGATCGCGCAATTTCAGGGCGCAAGAATAAGCTCAGTGCCCGATCTTGCTCCGCCGTCACGGACCGCCGTACCCAAGGCTGACCGCCGGAGCCGCAGCGGGCCTTGCTGCTGCGCAGGTCTGTGGCTCACCGAAGCCGTTCTGCGCCCCGCTGGATTCGCGACTGTTTGCCGCAATGACAGATTTGCCCGCGCACCGACCCACTCCCCACCGAGACCAAGCGCTTGATTAAGCACTGGCCTGCCGCCGCCCTGTTGGTGCTGCTGCCTCCCGCACTTCACGTGGCAGCGAACTTCTCTATGGACGACCTGCGCCAATAGGTCGGACCTCAGGACGCACGCAGAGCCCGGAATCTCAACGAAAACCTTCCGTTGAGGTGGCCCAATGACGCTGCCGCGCTTCAAGCCAGCCGCTTTCGCGCTGCATGTCGAGCCATGTATTGAGAAATGACAGGAAGTCCGGATCACCCTTGCGCACAGCCATGCCAGCAGACGTTCGCGCCAACGGATCGCTGGAAGGCAGGTACCACCGCCGCGGCTCCGACGAAACAATGGCGTCTGCCGACAGTGTCGCAAGGACGGCGGCATGAGCTTGTGCCTTCTTCAGCACAAGCATGGGATCGGTTTCCACAGGAGTCACCGTGGCGCGTGGAAAGCGGGCCTTGGCAACCGCAAGCTGCACCGGGTCCGATGAAACCACGATCCGTGTCCCCGGGCGATTGAATGCATCAAGGTTGCGACGATCGGACGCCAGCGCCAAGCTGCCGATCAAGTGAATGCCCTCGGTCGCAGTCGGCTGAGTGAAATTGACAACCAGAGCACGCGGGACGTTTTTCCACAAACCCGTGATGATGACGTCGCTGTACCCATCCAGGAGCTGCGGGATGATCCCGGCCCACGAAGTCTCCACAAACTCGACACGCACCCCCAGATCCGACGCGAGCCGGCGGGCAAGGTCAATGCTGAAGCCGACGTAGTTTTGGCTCCGATCCATCATCACCATGGGCGCCACCTGGACGACACCCACGCGCAGAACGCCTCGCTGACGAACCGTGGCCAGGGTATCCACTGCAGGTGGACGCATCACCGGGCTGACCGAATCGACCGCCGGCGAATGCTTGCCTAGCTGCGGATCAGCCCATGCAGAGCTGGGTTGGCCGCCGACTGTCTGCGCAAGAACAGGGCTGCAGCAAATGAGGATGCAGACCAGCGCCATGGTCGATCGCAGCACCTTGCTGCACCCCGCGAAGATGTTCACTTGATGATTTGACATGTTCAGTATCCCGTCGCGACTCGTTCAAAGATCACGCGGTGCGCAGCATCCCGCTCATCAACAGCCACAAATCCACTGCCCTGCCGCTCAATGCGAAACACTTGGCGGCCTGCTTCGAGGCGAGCGCCCTGCAGGTGACCGGTGATATCAGCGTCACCGGCGCGACCGTTGACTTGACCGCCCGGCAGAATCCTCAGGGTGACGCGCACCCGTTCACGCGGGTCATCACCGGTGAATGAACCCACCGCCCAGCTCTCGACTTCCACTGCTTCAGACTTCTGGCGGCTCGCTGCAATGGCCGCCAATGCGGCCAAGCCGACGACTGCTGCACCGATTGCGGCCTTGTTGCTGTGGCCGTGCCGGCCCACACGAAATGTCGCTGAGCACCCTCGATCAACCCAGACGCCGCGATCGTCATAGCCCCAAGATCGGCCTTCGTGGCATGAAAACACCGAGTGGCGATTGATCAGCTCAACCTTGCCTTCGGTGTCCACACGGCAATAGTTGTGACCCAGACCACGGCTGTCACAGCGGATCTCTCTTTGCGATGCAAAGCTTGGCAGCCCGTAGCCCGCCAGTGCGAGCGAGATCACGCCAACCACCGCTTGTCGGCTCAATGAAGCGCTCATCGATTGGGCCCTCCCTGGCACAGCACGGCAGATGCACACCTTGATTCCGAGGCAGCTGCTGCGCCGGAACTCAGGCGCTCCATCCGAGATGCAAACTGCAGAGCATTCATTGCTGAGTATCTCTCAATCGAAAGACTTCAATCGACCCAAACACACGCTGCGCGGCAAGGCTCCCGACTGCCATCGGGCGAGGTCTGTGCGTATCGACGTGCTTGGCGCGTCTTCAGCACCAGGCCGCCGCTGCGTACACGCATTGATTTGCAGAGCCGTACCGAGGCTGTCTCCCCTGACGATCAGCCGCTTGAAGCACAACGCACCCCGTTGCCTGTGGCGCGTCTTCGTGCGCGGATCGGTCATGCATCGAACCACCTAGGCAGTTTGTCCAGCCAGGCCTGCGCCAAGCAAACTGATCGAGAACAACAGCCAATCATTGGTGATATGCGCCCCGGTCGAAACCCACACGTTCTTTGTGAGGATGAACGGCAAGGTCAACACCAAGCGCGCCGAACCAATGATGAAGATGCATTGCACCCAGTTCCAGTTGTAGGTGGGCAGGTGAAGCAAACCGAAGATCAATGACGAGATCAGCCAAGCTGCGATCACTGCCCGCTTCCGGCCCACACCGATTCGAGCGCAAAACACATGCAGCAAGGCCAGAAAGGGCAGCAGCGTGATCAGTTCCTCGCCGAGCAGCTGCGGAATGGTCTTGGCATAGAACAGCACCCGGTCCGACGTGTCCATGGCAGCCAGTTGTGCTGTAGCCGCGTTGGACGACAAGTCTGTGAGGGAGCGAACGACCGCGCCCACGCTCATGCTGACCACGATGTTCAGCAATGCAAAGCCGATCATCAGCTTCACTTCACGCAGGCCGACTGTTCCAAAGATCGCGCGCCAATGTCCTGGGGCAACGTAGGCGAGTGCAACAAGCGGCAGCGCGGGAAACAGCAGCGCAGGGATGAGCTGACCCACCGATCCGCCTGGCCATCCGATCGGCGCGACCAGCAGCACGAAACCCAACGCCGCTGCCGCCATGACCAAGAGCCACTGACCCGCAGAGATGAGGACGGGCGTACCGTTGTAGTAGGGAAAGTCACCCGCCGGGTCTTCGAGTCGGCCCAGCCTGAGTTCAGGCGACAACGGCACGGTGCGGTATTGGCTCAAGATGCCCTCCTCATTGCTGGTTGGATGGATCACTGCATCAGCGCCTGGGCCTCGGCAGCGCCAAGCAGCATCAGGTTCTGCCTGAATCTCAAGGAATGCGTCTTGTAGCGACCCTCACCCAGATAGACCGTGGTTGCCAGCCCAAGGCGTCCCCTACCCTCGATCGAGAACCCCCGGCCCTTCTGGCCTGAGAAGTCGCCTCGTCTCTCCAGGTACCTGCCGACCGCGCTCACTGCATTCAGCGCCAACATGACGCAGCGACTCACCAAATCACAACCCTCTGCCTGGGATCTCGCCACATTGGATCGCCGGGCCGCGTGCCGAAGGCCTCGTGGAACGCATTGAGGTGCAGCAAGGGCGCCACAGCACGCACCGAGGCGATGGCATGCACGTCGACCGACACGAGGAACCTCAGCCGTTCGGAGCGGGCTTTGTGAGCCCACATCTGGGTCCACGCCACAAAGCAGCGCTGATCGGGGCTCAGGCCGTCGACTTGCGACGCAGGCTTCTTCGCCAGATATCGCTTCAGTGCTGCATGCGCCAGCGTGATGCCGCCCAGATCTGCCGTGTTTTCAGTCACGGTCAGTGCACCGTTGTGCATCAGTCCCGGCAGGATCTCGTACCGGTTGTACTGGTCAATCAGGACGTCCGTCCGCTGCTTGAAACGACGGTCCGCCTCAGAGGACCACCAATTGCGGAGGTTGCCCTGAGGGTCATACTGGCGACCCAGGCTGTCGAACCCATGCGTGATTTCATGTCCGATCACCGCACCGATTGAGCAATAGTTGGCAGCAGCATCCGCACCCGGTTTGTAGAACGGCGGCTGCAGAATTGCAGCGGTAATGTCGATGGTGTTGGTGGTGAAGTTGTAGGCCGAATTCACGGAGATCGGCGTCGTCTTGGTCGCAACTGCAAAGCGGTTGCCAAGCACCGGCTTGCCGACCTGAGTGAGTTCAAGCCGGAAGGCAAACCGAGACGCCCGCTGCACATTGCCGAAGTGGTCGTCGTC
>JAIXTA010000040.1 GCA_027484405.1 Burkholderiales bacterium | reverse complement strand
TTCATGGTCTCCGGCCCGGTGATGATCCAGGTGCTGGAAGGCGAAGGCGCCATTGCCAAGAACCGCGACCTGATGGGCGCCACCGACCCGAAGAAGGCCGCCCCCGGCACCATCCGCGCCGACTTCGCCGACAGCATCGACGCCAACGCCGTGCACGGCTCGGACGCCCCGGAAACCGCCGCGAATGAAGTGGCCTTCTTCTTCCCGGGCATGAACGTCTACTCGCGTTAAGCCGACTGCGCAGGGCGGGGCGGCCGCTGAGGTGCTCAACGTACATACGTACGTCTGCGCGCCTCCCGGCCTCCGCACCCTGCTCGCTGCGGCTTTCCGCGAATAGCGGGTGGCTCAAGCAAGCAGTACAAGTCATACCAAGATGAATCCCAAGCAAAACCTGCTGGATCTGGACGCCGCCGCGATGGCGGCGTTTTGCGCTGACATGGGCGAAAAGCCCTTCCGCGCGCGCCAGCTGCTGCGCTGGATTCATGTGAACGGCGAGAAGTCCTTCGAGGCCATGAGCGATCTGGCCAAGAGCTTTCGCGCCAAGCTGCTGGACACGGCGCAGATCATCGAGCCGGTGGCCATCAAGGACAGCACCGCAAGCGACGGCACCCGCAAGTGGCTGATCGACGTGGGGCAGGGCAACGCGGTGGAAACCGTATACATCCCCGAGGATGACCGGGGCACCCTGTGCGTGTCCTCCCAGGCCGGCTGTGCCGTGAACTGCAAGTTCTGCAGCACGGGTGCGCAGGGCTTCTCGCGCAACCTGTCGCAGGGCGAGATCATCGGCCAGCTCTGGATGGCGGAGTTCCTGCTGCGGCAGAACCCTGCAAATCTGTCCCGCGGTGACCGCGTGATCACCAACGTGGTCATGATGGGCATGGGCGAGCCGCTGCTGAACTACGAGCCGGTGGTGGGCGCCATGCGCCTGATGCTCGATGACAACGCCTACGGCCTGTCGCGTCGGCGTGTCACCCTCTCCACCAGCGGCGTGGTGCCGATGATCGAGCGCCTCGGGCGTGATCTGCCCGTGGCGTTGGCGGTGAGTCTGCACGCCACGAACGACGCCCTGCGCGACGAACTCGTGCCGCTGAACCGCAAGTACCCCATCAAGGAACTGCTGGCGGCCTGCAACGACTACCTGCAGTTCGCTCCGCGCGACTTCATCACCTTCGAATACTGCATGCTCGACGGGGTGAACGATCTCGACACGCACGCGTACGAGCTGGTGAAGATCGCCCGCATCGTGCCCTGCAAGATCAACCTGATTCCATTCAATCCCTTCCCGGGCTCGGGTCTGGCGCGTAGCAAGCGCGAGCGCATACAGAACTTTGACAGGATCCTGTAGGAAGACGGCATAATCACCAACGTGCGCAAGACCCGCGGCGATGACATCGACGCCGCCTGCGGCCAGCTGGCCGGCGAGGTGCAGGACCGCACCCGGGTGCAGGAACGCCGCGCGCAGGGCAAGCAGGCTGCAACATCCGAGCGCAGTGACCCCCGCTTTGGCACAATCGTGTCTGGCGCTTAATTCGCAACCCACGCAAGCGCAGCGCAACACCAGAGACCCCGAGCAAGCGGGCACCGGAGGCGATTGATGTTCACAGGCAGCTCAGAGCGTGCAGCACCCCCCGCGGGGCGGCCGCTGCGCATCGGCAGGTTGGGCCCCCTGGCCATGGTGGCCGTGCTGGCCCTGTCGGCCTGCGTGTCTGCCGACGGCACGCGCCCCGCGCGTCCGCCTGAAGATGCACCGGCCTCCCAGATGGGCGTGAGCAGCAGCGAATTCCTGCGCGCCCAGGAGGCGGCAAACGCAGCGGCCAATACGGATCAGCGCCGCCGCGCCAAGATCCGGCTCGAGCTCGCCGTGAACTATTTCAAGGAGCGCCAGATCAAGACGGCGCTTGAGGAGCTGCGCTCGGCCGAGGCAGCTGACCCGAATTTTGCAGACGTGCACAACATGCGCGCCATCGTGCTGAGCTCGATCGGTGAGAACAAGGACGCGGAGGCCAGCTTCCTGCGTGCGCTGCGCCTGACGCCCACGGACTCGGACATCAACAACAACTTCGGCTGGTTCCTCTGCCAGCAGGGGCGTGAGCGCGAATCGATCCGCTTCTTTGATGCCGCAGCCCGCAACCCGCTCTACCAGACGCCGGCCATGCCGATCCGCAATGCCGGCATCTGCCTGATGCGCGTGCAGGATTGGAAGGCGGCGGAAACCTATCTCATGCGCTCTTTCGAGATGGAGCCGGGCAATGTGGTCGGTGTCTACAACCTGGCGCTGATGTATCTGCGTGCCAAGGATCTTGAGCGCGCCTGGTTCTACGCGGAGCGCCTGAACAAGATGCTGCCTGAGCCCTCGGCCGAAGCCCTGTGGCTCGCGATCCGTGTGGCGCATGCCCGCAAGGATGATGGCGAGAAGCAGGCCTTGGCCACCCAACTGCGCCGCGGCTTCATCAGCTCGCCGGAGTGGGCTGCCTTCCAGCGCGGAGCGTTCGATGAGTGAACCGCAGCGCCAGCTGGCCCTGGGCGCAGCGGACATGGAGCCCACTGCACCCGCAGCGCCGGAGGCCGCACCCGTGCAGTCTCCTTCGGCGTCCAACGAGGCAGGTACGCTGCTCCCGATTGCGGACGTGCCCCAGACAATGGGTGATGACGTGCCGACGGACGCGACCTCGGCTGATGAACCGGTTCCGGCTGATGTGACCGAAGAGCCTGTAATGTCGGCCGATGCTGAGCCTGAGCCCGTGCCCGTGCCCGCCCGGATCAGCCTGCGCCAGGGGCGAGAGGCGCGCGGCTGGTCGCTTGAAGAAGCGGCACGGCGCCTGCGCCTGTCGGTGGTGCAGGTCGAGGCCATCGAGCGGCGCGACTGGGCGAGCCTGCCGGCCCAGGCCTACTGCCAGGGCTTTATTAAGAACTATGCTCGTCTGGTCGACCTCGACCCGTCTGATGATCTGAGCGCCCTCAGTGAGCATTACCGCCAGCTGCGTCCTAGCGATCTGCTGCGTGACGATCCCACCACACTCGCCCGTTACGACGAGGCGGGTGCGCTGCGCAACAAGACTTCAGCGAACCCGGTGTTGATTGGCGGCGCCGTGCTGCTGGCCGTGCTGGCTGTTGGGATCGGGGTCTTTGGCGACCGCATTGTCAAGATGACGGGCCTGTCCACCTGGATGGCAAAGTCGGAGACCATCGTGCTTCCGCCGAAGGCGACCGTCGAAAGCGTGCCGGTGACGCCAACCGAAGCGCCGGCCAATGCGACTGCACCTGGCTCGACAAACGCCGCCACGGCCACACCGCCTGCGCCAGAGGCAGCCCCCGTGCCTGTGGCGGCTGCAGGCACGGCCGCCGGTGCTGCCGCTGCACCGCCGGTGGCACCGGCGGTGCAAACGCCAGCGCTGTCTGTTGCGCCAGTTCTGCCCGCTGCCGCTGCGCCCTCCAGCCAGGCCGTGGCCGTGCCAGGCGAGCGCCGTGTGCGCCTGGTCTATCGCGCCGACGCATGGGTGGAGATCCGTGACGCATCGGGGTCGATCCTGGTCTCGCAGCTGAATCGCGCCGGCAGCGAGCAGGTGCTCTCTGGCAAGCCGCCCCTGCGCTTGGTCATCGGCTCGGCCGACGGCGTCAGCCTGGAAGCGGATGGCAAGGCCGTGGATCTGACGCCCTACAAGCAGGCCAACGTGGCCCGCATGACCCTGAACTGAGAGGCGCTGGCCGCAAGGCCGGCGCGGTGAGCACGCCATGACCGAACCCTGCAAGGCCCCCTCGGCAGTCAATACCCCCGCTGCGGCGGCCCCCATGCCCGTGGGCCCGCATCCGCGCAAGCGCACGCGCCTGGTGGCCGTGAAGTGGGGCGCCAGGACGGTGTTCGTGGGCGGGGGTGCACCGGTGGTGGTGCAGTCGATGACCAACACCGATACCGAAGACCACATCGGGACGGCCATCCAGGTCAAGGAGCTGGCCCAAGCCGGCAGCGAAAAGGTCCGGATCACGGTGAACACACCAGCTGCGGCCGCAGCCGTGCCGAAGATCCGTGAACAGCTGGATCGCATGGGGGTCGACGTGCCCCTGATCGGCGACTTCCACTACAACGGCCACAAGCTGCTGACGCAGCATCCGGCCTGTGCCGAGGCGCTGTCGAAGTACCGCATCAATCCGGGCAATGTGGGCAGCGGCAGCAAGCGCGACGACAACTTTGCGCAGATGATCGAGGTGGCCTGCAAGTACAACACGCCGGTGCGGATCGGCGTGAACTGGGGCAGCCTCGACCAGTCCGTGCTCGCGCGCATGATGGACGAGAACCATGCCCGCGCCGAACCCTGGGACGCACAGGCCGTGATGCGTGAGGCGCTGGTGGTGTCGGCGCTGGAGTCGGCGGCGCTGGCGGAGAGCATCGGCCAGAGCCCGGAAGGCATCATCCTGTCTTGCAAAGTGAGCAACGTTCAGGACGTGGTCGCGGTCTATCGCGAGCTTTCGCGGCGTTGCGACTATCCGTTGCATGTCGGCCTGACCGAGGCCGGCATGGGCAGCAAGGGCATTGTGGCGTCCGCCGCCGCGCTGTCGATGCTGCTGCAGGAGGGCATCGGCGACACGATCCGCGTGTCGCTGACGCCCGAGCCTGGTGCCTCGCGCACCCAGGAAGTCATCGTGGCTCAGGAGATTCTGCAGTCCCTGGGGCTGCGTGCCTTCTCGCCGATGGTGATCGCGTGTCCAGGCTGCGGCCGCACCACCAGCACCTTCTTCCAGGAGCTGGCCCAGAAGATCCAGGGCTATTTGCGCGACCAGATGACCGTGTGGCGTACCGAGTTTCCGGGTGTGGAAACCATGCAGGTGGCCGTGATGGGCTGCGTGGTCAACGGCCCGGGTGAAAGCAAGCACGCCAACATCGGCATCAGCCTGCCGGGTTCCGGCGAGGCGCCTGTAGCACCCGTCTACGTGGATGGCGAGCGGGTCGTGACCCTCAAGGGCGATCGCATTGCCGAGGAGTTTCAGGCAATCGTCGATAATTACGTGAAATCCAAGTACGGCAACGCCGTCCAGGCCGAAACCGCGCCGGCCGCCTGATCCCATCCTCCATGCTCCAGAAGATCCAAGCCGTCAAAGGCATGAACGACCTTTTGCCCGATGAATCCGGGCGATGGGAGTGGTTCGAAGACACCGTTCGTGATGTGGCACGACAGTACGGTTATCGGCTCGTGCGTGCGCCGGTCGTGGAGCCGACCAATCTGTTTGTGCGCTCAATCGGCGAGGTGACGGACATCGTCGAGAAGGAGATGTACTCCTTCGAGGATCAGCTCAATGGCGATCGGCTCACGCTTCGCCCGGAGTTGACCGCGGGCATCATCCGCTCGGCGATCGAGCATTCCTGGCTGCACGCTGGGCCGCAGCGGGTCTGGGCCATGGGTCCGGTGTTCCGCCATGAGCGTCCCCAGAAGGGGCGCTACCGCCAGTTCTATCAGTTCGATGTCGAAGCGCTGGGTTTCGAGGGGCCAGATATCGACGCCGAGCAGATCGTCATGCTTGCGCGCATCTGGAAGCGTCTCGGCTTGCAGGATGTCGAGCTGGAGATCAATTCAATCGGCGATGCTGCCGAGCGCCGCACGCACCGTGAAAGGCTGATCGCGCACTTCGAGGCGCATGCCGACCTGCTCGACGAGGACGCGCGGCGCCGGCTGCACAGCAATCCGCTGCGCATCCTGGATACCAAGAACCCGGCCATGCAGGCGAAGGTCGAGGCTGCGCCAAAGCTGCTGGATGTTCTCGGTGAGGCGTCTCTTGCGCACTTTGAGGGCCTCAAGCGTCTGCTGACCGAGGCCGGCTTGAGCTTCCGGATCAATCCCCGCCTGGTGCGCGGACTGGACTACTACAACCGCACCGTGTTCGAGTGGGTGACGCCGATCGAGGGCCGCATACTCACCATCACGGGCGGCGGCCGCTACGACGGCCTGTTCGAACAGCTCGGCGGCAAGCCCACGCCGGGCGTCGGTTTCGGCATGGGTATCGAGCGCGTGATGCTCAAGCTTGCCGAAGTGGCAGCGGCCATGCCGGTGCACACGCCGGATGCCTATGTGGTGCATGTCGATGCCCAGGACTTTGCCAATAAGGTGGCAGAGCACTTGCGCGATGCCGGCAAGACCGCGGTGGTGCATGCGGGCGGTGGCAGCTTCAAGAGTCAAATGAAGAAGGCCGATGCCTCAGGCGCCCGCTGGGCACTGATCATCGGCGAAACCGAACGGGATGCCCGTTCAGTCACTCTCAAACCCCTGCGTGAGGAGGGCGAACAGCGCCTGGTCTCGGTCGACCAGTTGGCTGGAGCACTCTGAACGCGCAACCCGTCTCCACTGCAACACGGACAAGTCATGGCTGCATACGATCTCGAAGAACAGGAACAGATTGCGCAAGTGAAGGCGCTCTGGACCAAGTACGGCAACGCGGTTACGTGGTTGCTCACCCTGGTGCTGGCTGGTGTGGCTGCCTACATGGGCTGGCAGTACTGGCAGCGCAAGCAGGCGGCAGAGGCCGGTGTGGTCTACGAGGCGCTCGAGAAGGCCATCAAGGACAAGAATCTGGCCGCTGGCAAGGATGCCGCTGGCAAGCTCGTTTCCGACTACGGCAAGACCGTCTATGGTCAGATGGCCGCGCTGCAGGCAGCCCGCATGTTCGTCGAGAGCAAGGACCTGAACTCCGCCAAGGCCCAGCTGCAGTGGGTGATCGACAAGGGTCGAGACGAGTCCTACAAGACAGTGGCTCGTGTTCGCCTTGCCGGCATTCTGCTCGATGAAAAGCAGTACGACGCCGCACTGGCGCTGCTTGCCCCGCCGAAGATCGACAAATTGGCTCCTCTGGTCAGCGATCGCCGGGGTGATGTGCTGTCCGCCCAGGGCAAGCTCGAAGAAGCGCGCGCAGCCTATCTTGAGGCATGGAACAAGCTTGAAGACCGTGATCCGCTGCGTGGCCTGATTCAACAGAAGCTTGAAGGCGTGGGCGGTGAAGTGCCCACCCCGAAGGCCGCCTGAATGCCTGACGCGCCCTCGAACCGGACTCCTTCATGATCAAGATTCTTTCGCGCAGCTCGCTTGCCGCGCTCGTTAGCGCCAGCATGCTTGCTCTGTCAGGCTGCGGTTCGCTCAACCCATTCAAGGACGAGCCGAAGTTCAAGCCTGCTGAGCTCACCACCGTCAATCCGACGATATCGCTGAATGCGACCTGGCAGCTCGGCGCCGACGACAGTCCGGCGGGCGCCCTGACGATTGTCGGTACGGCCGCCGGGCCGCGCGTCTTTGCCGCTCAAGGGCGGCAGGTCCGCGTGATCGATCCCGCAGCGGGCAATGTCGCCCAGACGCTCTCTGCAGACAACGCATTGACGACGGGCGCAGCGAGCGATGGCACGCTCGCTGCTGCGGCGACGCGTGACGGTGACGTCATCGCATGGGATCTCGCCACGGGCAAGCAGCTGTGGAAGAGCAGCCTCAATGCCGAGATCATCTCGACACCCGCGGTGGCAGACGGCATCGTCGCCGTATTGACCACGGACGGCCGCCTGGTGGGATTTGACGCCACGGACGGTCGCCGACGGTGGGTGGTGCAGCGCGCCGCGCCATCGCTGACGCTCCGTGTGGCGAGCCCGGTCATCGGTGTGCGTGGCGGGTTTCTGGTCGGTCTGCCTGCCGGGCGCGTGATGGCGCTGGGCAGCCGTGATGGCCAAGTGCGCTGGGAAACGACCTTTGCGCAGCCCAAGGGCTCCAACGAAGTGGAGCGCATCAGCGACATCATGCCCGCTGTGGGCGGGCTTGCAGGGGAGTTCTGTGTAGCCAGTTATCAGGGCAAGGTCGGGTGCATCAATGTGCGCGACGGCCGTACCAGCTGGCAACGAGACTTCTCGTCCAACGTCGGTCTGGCTGCGGGTAACGGCACCATCTTTGCCACGGACGACAAGTCTCATGTGTCTGCATTCAGCGCAGCTGGCGTGAGCGTCTGGAAGAACGAAGCGCTGGCCTACCGCCAGCTCACGGCCCCCGCTGTGCTACCCGGCGCAGTTGCTGTCGGGGACCTGGACGGCTATGTCCACCTGCTGTCGACAGACAAGGGCGAGATCGTCGGGCGTGTCCAGGCAGGCAGTCGAGCCCTGGTTGGCGCACCCATCGCACTTGATATTGGCGGCCAGCGCCTGCTCGTGGTCCAGAACCGGTCCGGCGCCATCTACGCCTTCCAGGTCAAGTAAGGCGAGCGAAAGCGCATCATGAAACCCATTGTCGCGATCGTTGGCAGGCCGAATGTCGGCAAGTCGACACTGTTCAACCGTCTGACCCGGTCGCGAGATGCCATCGTTGCGGATTTCGCTGGGCTGACTCGCGACCGGCACTACGGCAACGCGAAGTTTGAAGACCGCGAGTTCATCTGCATCGATACGGGCGGCTTCGAGCCGGTCGTCAAAGAGGGCATCCTCCGGGAAATGGCCAAGCAGACGCTCCAGGCCATTGATGAGGCCGATGTCGTCATCTTCCTCACCGACGGTCGGAGCGGACTGACAGGGCATGACTTCGATATTGCCGAGACCCTGCGCAAGCGCGGGAGGCCGGTCGTGCTTGCCGTCAACAAAACCGAAGGTATGGCGCTCACAGGCGTCACGTCCGTGTTCTACGAGCTTGGGCTGGGCGAACCGCACGCCTTGTCGAGCGCCCACGGCGACGGTGTACGTGGGGTACTGGAGCAAGTTTTCGCGCATCTGCCCGCACCGGAAGAGGTGCCGGCAGTCGATGGAGACGACTCGAAGGATGATCTTTCGCCGCGTGTGCCTCGAATTGCGATCGTTGGGCGTCCGAATGTGGGGAAGTCCACGCTCATCAATTCGCTGGTCGGCGAAGAACGAGTGATTGCTTTCGATGCACCGGGCACGACCCGGGATGCCATCGAGGTGCCATTCACCCGCGGGGGTAAGCCCTACGTACTGATTGACACCGCAGGTCTGCGCCGCAAGGGCAAGGTCTTCCAAGCCATCGAGAAGTTTTCTGTGGTCAAGACCCTTCAGGCCATCGATAGCTGCAACGTGGCGATTCTCACGATCGATGCACGCGAGTCCATCACCGATCAGGACGCCCACATTGCCGGCTACGTCCTGGAGACGGGGCGGGCGATCGTGATCGCGCTGAACAAGTGGGACGACATGGACGACCAGGCCCGCGAGCTGGCCAAGGCAGAACTGCGCCGCAAGTTTGCGTTTCTGCACTTTGCGAATGTCCACAACGTGTCCGCCCTAAAGTCGCACGGCCTGGGTGCGCTGATGCAGTCTGTCGATTCGGCGTTTGCAGCGGCATTCGCCAAATTGTCGACGCCCAAGCTCACGCGAGCGCTGCAGGCCGCCGTCGAGCAGCAGCAGCCTGCGCGCAAGGGTCTGCACAGGCCCAAGCTTCGGTACGCGCACCAAGGCGGGCAGAACCCGCCCTTGATTGTGATTCATGGCAACGCTCTTGATGGCGTGTCTGCGGCATACAGGCGCTACCTGGAAGGTCGTTTCAGGGAAACTTTCAAGCTGCCCGGCACTCCATTGCGTATCGAGTTCCGCTCCAGCAGCAACCCGTTCAAGGACTGAGCTTTCCGGGCAAATGTTCCGGGCAGCCTCACGCAATTGACGTGCTGGCACGAATCTCGCGAGAATCAGCCGTCGGCCCAAGAGCCGGCCCCATAGGCAACTAACCACACTCACAAAGCCAGGAGTAAGGCATGAACAAAGGGCAAGCGCTACAAGACCCGTTCCTCAACCAGCTTCGCAAGGAGCACGTCCCCGTCTCGATCTATCTGGTGAACGGGATCAAGCTCCAGGGCCATATTGAATCGTTCGATCAGTACGTGGTTCTGCTGCGCAACACTGTCACGCAGATGGTCTACAAGCACGCGATCAGCACGGTTGTTCCGGCCCGTGCCGTGAACTTCAGTACCGAAGGCGGCGGCGAAGCAGCATCTTGATGCATGCCGTCGTGGGAGGGCCATCATGCTGAGGCGGCTTGATTGCGTGAAGCCCACTGGTGACGGGCGCCGGTCGCTAGGCTTGATGCGGCAATCGCGCTGATGCGGTTCATTCTTGTCGGTGTCGATTTCGGCGACCGCGACTTTCCTGACAGCTTCGCTGAATTGCGTTTGTTGGCGGAGTCTGCAGGTGCCGAGGTTGTCCACGAGTCCATCAGCAAGCGAGCGCGACCTGATGCCGCACTATTCGTCGGTAGCGGCAAGGCGGAGGAGCTCGCCGTGCTTGTGAAGTCGCTGTCGGCGGATGGCCTGATCTTCAATCACGCGCTCACGCCAGCGCAGCAGCGCAACCTCCAGAAAGTCTTCAGCGCCCGGGTGATCGATCGGACGACATTGATTCTCGACATCTTCGCGCTTCGCGCGCAAAGCCACGAGGGCAAACTGCAGGTAGAGCTGGCACAGCTGCGCCACCTGTCCTCCCGCCTCGTGCGTCAATGGAGTCACCTTGAGCGCCAGAAGGGTGGCGTCGGGATGCGCGGTCCGGGCGAGAAGCAGCTGGAACTCGACCGCCGTATGCTCGACGCGCGCGTCAAACGCCTAACTGCAGACCTCGCGCGCCTTCAGAAGCAGCGCGACACTCAGCGTCGTGCACGCACCCGGGGTGGTGTGTTCAAGGTCTCCCTGGTCGGATACACCAACGCCGGAAAATCCACTCTCTTCAATCAGCTCACGCACGCTGGAGTCTATTCGGCAGACCAGTTGTTCGCGACGCTCGACACGACCACGCGGCGCGTGTATCTCGGCGATGGAATTCAGATATCGCTTGCGGACACGGTCGGTTTCATCCGCGAGCTGCCGCACCAGCTCGTTGAAGCCTTCAAGGCCACTCTCGAGGAAACCGTACATGCCGACCTGCTGCTGCACGTCATCGACGGAGCCAGCGAGTCGCGTGATGTGCAGATCGCGCAGGTCGAATCTGTTCTCGCGGAGATCGGCGCCCATGCGATCCCCCGGATTCATGTCCTCAACAAGATCGACCTCACAGGTGTACCGCCAAGGTGGCGGGATCTTGCCGAAACAGGCGGCGCAGCCCTGGGAGAGGTGTATCTGTCCGCTCAGTCGGGCGTCGGGCTGGATCTGCTTCGTGCCCAGTTGCTGGCGCTGGCCGCAACGCACCAGGCGCGCGTTGGCGAGCCAGTGGCAGAGACGCCTGTTGTCCCAGCTGGAGAGCTTCACTCGACCGGGATTTCTCTGGGGTCTTCGCTCTGAGCGGGTCCGGCGATCCGTCATAGAATGCCTTCAGGTCAATCCCCGCCGGCTGCCGAAGTTCGGGTTTCTCATGCTGTCGTGATTTGCCACAAGGCTTGATACCAAAGAACGGGCCACCATCTAGGCCCTATGTTCCTACCTGACCGATGACCTCCAACTCCATGCTAAGCACTGCCAAATTTGGTGTGTTGCGCCTCAGGCAGTGGCTTGCAGCCCGCCTGGGCATTTTCAATCAAGGCCCCCCCGATCTGGATGAGCTCTGGCGGGATTTCCAGAAACGCCTGAACAGCGTGTTTCGAGGTGGCGGCAACAGCGGTGGCGACACTGGGGGGGGGCGCAATGGCGCGCCGTCTCCCAAGGCGGCAGGCGCTGGTGCAGCGATCGTTCTGGGTGTGGCGGCGCTGGTCTGGCTTGGCAGCGGGCTCTATATCGTGGATGAAGGCAACGCCGCGGTCGTTACGCAATTCGGCAAATATCACAAGACCGTAGGCGCGGGCTTGAACATGCGCCTGCCTTACCCGATCCAACGCCACGAGATCGTCAAGGTTGCGCAGGTTCGCAAGGTCGAGATCGGAACCAAGGCCCGCGCGCAGCGCACCCGCGAAGCGCTGATGCTCACCGATGATGAGAACATCGTCGACATGCAGTACGAAGTCCAGTACCGCGTCAAGGGCGACGGTGCGAAGGATTTTCTGTTCAGCTCCGCGTCTCCGGAAGAAGCAGTCCAGCAGGCTGCCGAGAGTGCCATGCGGGAAGTCGTCGGTCGCATGACGATGGACTCGGTTCTGTATGAGTCGCGCTCGACCATCGCCGGTGACGTCTCCAAGCGTATCCAGAGTCTCATCGATCGGTACGGTACGGGCATAGAGATCCTGGCCGTGGCCATTCAGAATGCGCAACCGCCTGAACAGGTTCAGGCTGCATTCGACGATGCGGTGAAGGCCGGACAGGACCGCGAGCGTGCGATCAACGAGGGCCAGGCGTATGCCAATGATGTGATTCCTCGCGCGAAAGGTGCGGCGTCGCGACTCCTGCAGCAGGCTGAGGGTCACAAGTCGCGCGTAGTGGAAACGGCCCGAGGTGACTCGTCCAGGTTCCGCGCCATCGTGGCTGAGTACAACCGTGCGCCCGCAGTAACGCGCGACCGCATGTACATCGACGCCATGCAGGAGATCTTCACGAATACGACCAAGGTGCTAGTGGAAAGCCGTCAAGGCAACAACCTGCTGTATCTGCCTCTGGACAAGATCATCGCGCAGACGAGCGCAGAAGCCACACGCGCAGCGACTGGAACGGTCACGGTGCAAGCGCCCACCCCAGCGGCGGCCAGCCCGGCACCCTCTCAGCAACAAAGCACCGCAGACATGCTGCGCAACCGGGAGGCCCGCTAAATGAACCGCCTGATTGCCGCTATCTTCGGGGTGCTCTTGCTGCTATTTGTCGGATCGACGATGCTGTTCATCGTTGATCAGCGGCAGTACGCCCTGGTCTTTGCCCTCGGCGAGATTCGTACAGTGAAGTCGGAGCCGGGCCTGTACTTCAAGCTTCCGCCTCCGTTTCAAAACGTGCGCTACTACGACAAGCGAATCCTGACCATTGATACGCCTGATGCGGAGCGCGTGCAGACATCTGAGAAAAAGAATCTGCAGATTGATTCGTTCATCAAGTGGCGCATTGCCGACCCGCGGGTGTTCTATCAGAGTTTCGGCACTGTCGCGCGTTCCGGTTCGGTGCCTGAGCGCGCCGCGGATGACCGCTTGGCTGCGCTGGTACGCGATGCAATGCAGCAGGCAATCAACAAGCGGACGATCAATGACGTTACCTCGCGTGAGCGCGACAAGATCATGGACGAGGTTCGTGCGACGGTGCAGGAGCGGGTCAAGACGCTGGGTGTCGAGATCGTGGACGTGAGGCTCAAGCGGGTCGATTTCGTGCCCGAGATCAGCGAGGCTGTATTCCGCCGTATGGAAGCAGAACGCAAGCGCGTAGCCAATGAGCAGCGTGCTGGCGGTGCGGCAGAAGGCGAAAAGATCCGCGCCGATGCCGAGCGCCAGCGCGAAGTGATCCTGGCCGAGGCCTACCGGGAGGCGCAGCGCATTAAGGGCGAGGGCGACGCCCAGGCCAATGCCTTGTATGCACAAGCCTTCTCGACCAATCCCGAATTCGCTGCGTTCTATCGCAGCCTTGAGGCCTACCGTCAGAGCTTCAAGTCACGCACCGATGTCATGGTCCTCGACCCGTCCAGCGAATTCTTCAAGTACATGCGTAACCCAGCCGCAGCAGGCGGCGCCCGACGCTAGTGGGTCAGGCGCTTCTGCTTGCGCTCGCCCTGCTGTTGATCATCGAGGGTCTCTTGCCGCTCTTGGCTCCTCGGGCATGGAAAGAGACCTTCGGCAGGCTGATCGGCTTGCGGGACGGTCAGCTGCGCACCATCGGCCTGATCGCGGTAGGCGCTGGCATCTGCCTCGTCTTGTTTCTCACCTGATGGCGACGCCTATCGTGCCGGTTTGATTGACCGGCCGCTTCATGGGAAAATCGAGTACGGCTGCTCCTGCGGGCAGCCGTTTTTCTTTTGTCCGCCAAAAACGAATCCTCGTCGCGACATGCCGCTCTGGCGCCTTCCTGATCACGTTGCCGATGTTCTGCCTGCCGAGGCCCGCAAGCTCGAGGAGCTGCGTCGGGTGGCGCTCGACATTTTTCGCAGCCATGGCTACGAGCTCATCCAGCCGCCGTTGCTGGAATATCTTGACTCCCTGATTACCGGGGTGGGGCGTGATCTGGAGGCCAGCACCTTCAAGCTGGTCGATCAACTCTCTGGCCGAACCATGGGTGTTCGAGCTGACATCACGCCCCAGGCGGCGCGGATCGATGCGCATCTGCTCAATCGGAGTGGCGTGACTCGGCTGGCTTATTGCGGACACCTTCTTCATGCCACGCCTCGTACTCCGCTGGGCTCGCGTGAGCCTATCCAGCTTGGCGCCGAGCTGTACGGCTACCCAGGTGTGCACGCCGACACTGAGATCCTCGAGCTGGCCCTGAATCTGCTTCAGCACGTGCTTGACGCGCCGCTTGTTGTGAGTCTGTCTCATGTGGGCATCGTCCAGGCGGTGCTGGGCGCAGCTGCCAATGGCAGCCACTGGCGCGAAGCAGCGGCAAATGCGCTGGTCTGCAAGGATCGTGCTGCGCTTGGCAGAATCACCGATGTGCAGGTTCGAGATGATCTGCTGGCAGTTCTGGGCGCGGTCGGGTCGCCGGACGGCGCGGGCCTGCCGGCCTGCCGCGATCGTCTGCAGCGTCGGCACCCACAAACGGCCCAGGCGTTCGCGGATTTGCAGCGTGTGGCCGGTGCGATCGCGGGTCGGGCACAGGTGCTTTTCGATCTTGCCGACACGCATAGCTACGGCTACCACAACGGGATCACGTTCGCGGTTTTCGCACCTGGGGGCGCAGCGGCTCTGGCCCGTGGCGGGCGCTACGACACGGCCTCCAGCGAGTTCGGACGAGCCCGGCCGGCAACGGGTTTCTCCATGGATCTGCGTGATCTTTCGCGACTCGTTCCGTCGCCTGTCCCAGCGAGCGCTATTGCGGCTCCCTGGCAGGATGCCGTGGATTGGCGCGACGCGGTCGCGCAGCTGCGCGCTGCTGGCGAGATCGTGGTGGTCGAGTTCCCCGGTGCGCTGCACGAACATGACGAGTTCTCCTATGACCGTGAACTGGCACAGATTGACGGTCAATGGGTGGTGAGGGCTCGCGCCTGATCGCCATCAGTTCCAATTTCCTGGAAGCAATCCAATGAGCAATGTGGTCGTGGTGGGTGCCCAATGGGGCGATGAAGGCAAGGGCAAGCTGGTCGATTGGCTGACCAGCGAAGCGCATGGTGTCGTTCGTTTCCAGGGTGGACACAACGCCGGCCACACTCTGGTCATCAAGGGCCAGAAGTTCGCACTCCATGTCATGCCCAGTGGCGTCATGCGCGACGATGTGCGCTGCTACATCGGCAACGGCGTCGTGCTTTCGCCGGAAAAGATCCTCGAGGAAATCCAGAAGTTCGAGGCAGCCGGCATCGAAGTTCGCTCTCGCCTGTACATCAGCGAAGCCTGCCCCTTGATCCTGCCCATCCACGCGGCACTCGACCAGGCGCGCGAAGCCTTCCGCGAGAAGTGCGGCACCGAGAAGATCGGCACGACGGGCAAGGGCATTGGCCCGACCTATGAAGACAAGGTCGGGCGCCGGGCCATACGCATGCAGGATTTCCGCGACCCCCAACGCTTTGCCGACAAGGTCCGCGAGCTGGCCGAGTATTACAACTTCCTGCTCAAGAACTGGCTGCACGCACCCGAGGTGGCGGTGGAGCCGATGATCGAGGCGGCGCTCAGGCAGGGCGAGCAGCTGTTGCCCATGGCAGCCGACGTGCCGAACCTGCTGTTCGATGCATGTGCCCGTGGCGAACGCCTGCTGTTTGAGGGCGCTCAGGGCACGCTGCTGGATGTGGATCACGGTACCTACCCCTATGTCACCTCCAGCAATACCGTGGCGGGCAATGCCGCGGCTGGCTGCGGCCTCGGACCGGACAAGCTTCACTACGTGCTGGGCATCGTGAAGGCCTACTGCACCCGCGTGGGCGGTGGTCCGTTCCCCACCGAGCTGGATATCTTCCAGGAAGGCACGGTGGGGCACCATCTGTCGACCGTGGGTGCGGAGCGCGGCACGACAACCGGGCGCTATCGCCGCTGCGGTTGGCTGGATATTCCGGCCCTACGCCGCTCCAACCGCATCAACGGCACATCGGGTCTGTGCATCACCAAGCTCGATGTGCTCGATGGCATCAAAGAGCTGCAGCTCTGCGTGGCCTACCGTCTGGACGGCAAGCTGATCGAGACCCTGCCGCAGGGCGCGGACGATCTGGCCCGTTGCGAGCCGATCTATGAATCCATGCCCGGCTGGACACAGTCCACCGCGGGGATCACCGATCTCGACAAGCTGCCGCAAGCAGCGCGCGACTACCTCAAGCGCATCGAGGTGCTGGCTGGCGTGCCGATCGACATGGTGTCCACCGGTCCGGATCGCGAGCACACCATCGTGCTGCGCCATCCGTACAAGACGCTTGCACACTGAGCTGGGTCATGTCGCACAGCACTGATGCCGACCTCTGGGTCACTTGGGACGACTACAACCACTTGGTCGAGCGGCTTGCGCTGATCGTGCACGAGTCGGGCTACGCCTTTGACCAGATCCTGTGTCTGGCGCGCGGCGGGCTGCGCGTGGGGGACGTGATGTCACGCATCTTCGATGTTCCGCTGGCCATCCTGTCGACCAGCTCATACCGGGACGCTGGTGGAAAGGTTCAGGGCGACCTCGATATCTCCAAGTACATCACCATGACCAAGGGAGAGCTGGGTGGCCGCATCCTTGTGGTCGATGACCTTGTGGACTCGGGTGTGACCTTGGAACGCGTCGGACAGCATCTGCGTGATCATTATCGCCAGGTGACCGATGTGCGCTCCGCAGTGATCTGGTGGAAGGCATGCAGCAAGGTCAAGCCCGACTACTACGTCGACTACCTCGCCACCAATCCCTGGATCCACCAGCCCTTCGAGGACTACGACACCCTGCGCCCCAACCAGCTGGCTGCGTGGATCAAGAAGGGCAGGGCGGCCTGAACCGCAGCGCAAGCCCTGCGCCCTCGCGAGCCCCGGCTTGCAGCGAGCACACGTCGTACTTGCAGGCGAATAAGGCCGGCTTTCGCTGGCCTTATGGCCCAATGCCGGGGCCATGCTTCGCGCGACCTCGGCAGGGATTTCAAGCCCTGCCTTTCGAGTCCTCGCATACAGCGTGCAGGCGCTGTACTTCTTGGGCAGAAATGAATAAGGCCAGCTTTGGCTGCGCCGGAAAAGAGAAAGGCCAGCTTTCGCTGGCCTTATGATCTGGTGCCCAAGAGAGGACTCGAACCTCCACGCCTTTCAGCGCTAGTACCTGAAACTAGTGCGTCTACCAATTCCGCCACCTGGGCAGGTGAGACAAAGAGTATAGGCGATTTTTCTGCCCAGTCAAATTCAGGTCTGTCCACGCCTTGGACGGACTCCATTCAAGAGATATATGCCAAGAAAGACAACAACAACGGCCACGACCGCAGGCAGCACCGCGCTGACTGCTGAATCCATCGTTGCGGCGCTCTCCGCCGCGCAGGCACCCGTGGCGCTACCTGAACTGGTGAGTGCACTGGGGCTGCCCGCGATCGATACCGCCAAGGTCGAGGCGCTGCTCGAAACGCTGCAGCGCGAGGGCCGGGTGCTCGTGAACCGCAAGGGCCATGTGCTGCTGCCCTCGCGCATCGACCTGCTGGCCGGCAAGGTACAGGGGCACCGAGACGGATTCGGCTTCCTGATCCGCGACGACGGCGGGCCGGACCTCTATCTGCCCGCCAAGGAAATGACCAAGGTGCTGCATGGCGACCGTGTGCTCGCCAAGCAGATCGGCGTGGACCGCCGCGGCAAGCCCGAAGGCGTGATCGCCGAGGTGATCGAGCGGCGCACCAACAAGCTCGTGGGCCGCTTCATCGCGGAGCGCGGCATCACCGTGGTGGTGCCGGAGGACCAGCGCATCAAGCACGACATCCTCGTGCCCCCCACCGAGAGCGGCGGCGCGCAGCCCGGGCAGGTGGTGATGGTCGAGATCGTGCAGCAGCCTTCCCGCTACAGCCAGCCGCTGGGCAAGGTCGTGGAGGTGCTGGGCGAAGTGGATGACCCAGGCATGGAAATCGAGATTGCCGTGCGCAAGTTCGACGTGCCCTACGAATTCAGCGACGCCGCGCGCAAGCAAGCCGCCGCGCTGCCCGATGTGGTACGTGAAGTGGACCTGGCCGGCCGGGTGGATCTGCGTGATGTGCCGCTGGTCACGATCGACGGCGAGGACGCGCGCGACTTCGATGACGCTGTGTACTGCGAACCGACCACCATCGGTCGCGGCAAGGCGGCCCAGCCGGGATTCCGCCTGCTCGTGGCGATCGCGGACGTGAGTCACTATGTGCAGGACGGCGATGCGCTCGATGCCGACGCCCGCCTGCGCTCCACCAGCGTGTACTTCCCGCGCCGCGTCATCCCGATGCTGCCGGAAAAGCTTTCCAACGGCCTGTGCTCGCTGAATCCGGAGGTTGACCGCCTGTGCATGGTCTGCGACATGGTGGTCACGGCCGAGGGCGCCATCCACGCCTACCAGTTCTACCCCGGCGTCATGCATTCGGCCGCGCGCCTGACCTACAACGAGGTCTGGGCGATCCTCTCCCAGCCCACGGCCCCGGCGCGCGAGAAGCGCAAGGCCGTCATTCCGCAGCTCGAGCAGCTCTACGAGGTCTATCGCGCCTTTGCCAAGGCCCGGGTGGCGCGCGGCGCCATCGACTTCGAGACGGTGGAGACCTACATCGAGTGCAACGCCGTGGGCCGCATCGAGCGCATCATTCCGCGGGTGCGCAACGATGCCCACAAGCTCATCGAGGAGTGCATGCTCGCGGCCAACGTCTGCACGGCCGACTTCATTGCCCGCAACAAGCAGCTGGCCCTGTACCGCGTGCACGAAGGGCCGACGCCCGACAAGCTGCAGAACCTGCGCGAGTTCCTCAAAACAGTGGGCCTGCTGCTCACCGGCGGTGACGACCCGCAGGCCAAGGACTACGCCGCGCTGATGAAGAAGATCACGCCGCGGCCCGACGCCCAGCTGCTGCAGACCATGCTGCTGCGCAGCCTGCAGCAGGCGCACTACAGCCCGGACAATGCCGGCCACTTCGGCCTGTCCTACGAGGCCTACGCCCACTTCACGTCACCCATCCGCCGCTATCCGGATCTGCTGGTACACCGCGTGATCAAGGCCATCCTGGCCAAGCAGAGCTATACGCCCGGCGGCGACGCCGGCGAGCGCAAGCTGCCCGCGCCGCGCAGCAAGAAGGAGGCCGCCGCCTACGCGCACGACCGCTGGGACAAGCTCGGCCTGATGTGCTCGGCCAACGAGCGCCGTGCCGACGAGGCCAGCAACGACGTCACCGCCTGGCTCAAGTGCTACTACATGCGCGACCGCGTGGGCGAGGAGTTCAGCGGCACCATCAGCGGCGTGGCACCGTTCGGCGTGTTCGTCACGCTCGATTCGCTCTATGTCGATGGCCTCGTGCACGTCAGCGAGCTGGGTACCGAGTACTTCCAGTTCAACGAGAGCCTGCACGAGCTGCGCGGCGAGCACAGCGGCATCCGCTACCGCCTGACCGACCGCATCCACGTCCAGCTGGCGCGTGTGGATATCGAGGCGCGGCGCATGGACTTCCGGCTCGTCAAGAGCCCGGGCGCCCGCGCCGAGCAGGCCGATGAGGCAGAATCCGCCCGCCGCGCGGCGCGTCCGGCCAAGCACCTCAAGGGGCCCAAGGCCAAGACCCCCGCCGTCAAGCAGGCCATCGAGTCACGCAAGCAAGGCAAGCAGCAGGAAACGGCCTTCAAGAAGGGCGCGGCCAGCAAGAACATGGCGCGTCGCAGCGCCGCCAAGAAAAAGCGCGGGCGTCACTGACCCGCCAGAAGATCATCCATGTCCAAGCCCCAACTGCTCTTCGGCTTCCACGCCGTCCGGACGCGTCTGCGTTCGGCGCCCGCCAGCGTCAAGGCGATCTATGTCGAAACCACCCGGCACGACAAGCGCATGCAGGACCTCCTGCGCCTGGCGGCCGAGTTCAAGCTCAGCGTGCACCAGGTCGACGGCGAGCGCCTGGACCGCATGGCCGGCACCAGCCGCCACCAGGGCGTGGTGGCGCAGGCCGACACGGTCGAGCTCGCCCGCTCGCTCGATGACCTGCTCGATGCGCTGACCGAGCCGCCGCTGCTGCTGCTGCTCGACGGTGTGACCGACCCGCACAACCTCGGCGCCTGCCTGCGCGTAGCCGACGGCGCTGGCGCCCATGCCGTGGTGGCGCCGCGCGACCGCTCCTGCGGCATCAACGCCACCGTGAGCAAGGTGGCCAGCGGTGCGGCAGACACCGTGCCGTACTTCGCCGTGACCAATCTGGCGCGCACCATGGAAGAGCTCAAGGAGCGCAACATCTGGATCACCGGCACCAGCGATGCCGCCAAGACCACGCTCTTTGATGCCGACCTGCGTGGCGCCACCGCGCTGGTGCTGGGTGCGGAAGGCGAGGGCATGCGCCGCCTGACCGGCGAGCGCTGCGATCAGCTGGTCAGCATTCCCATGGCCGGCAGCGTGGAAAGCCTGAATGTCTCCGTGGCGGCGGGCGTGTGCCTGTTCGAGGCCGTGCGCCAGCGCCGTGCAGCGGCATGATGCGTCATTTTCGGCCCAATTTTCTGTTCAGCACGAATTGACGCCAAGCCGCACCAGACAAGCGGAGGCAGCCAATCTGTCTGTCCGGATTCGGTCTAAATCGGCCACAATCGGCAGATGGGGCGGCGATCAGGTCGTCCACTTGTAGCCGGACGTGCCGGCGCCGGCAGAGTCGCTTTTCTGGCCCCAGGCCAGGATGTGCAGTACGTCGCCGACCCACTTGAAGCCGATGCCATCGCCATTGCCAACATGGCAGTGGAGCGCGCCGAGCCCCAGGCTGGTCGTGGGGCCGTGCCCTGTGTAGTTCTGACCCATGGAATACACCGAGGCGATCTTGGTCTTGATGTTCGGGTCTGCCGTCACCAGACCCTGGACGCGCGGACTGCCATAGATCAGCTTGCCCGTCGGAATCTGCGTGAAGCTGAGGGTCTGCGGCGCGCGAGGTGGTGCCGGCAGGACCGCGTTGATGGTCTCTTCCACCAGACCGTCGGCAAACTGGATGAACAGATCACCGTCGCCGCCGAGCGCCACCAGCTTTTCCGTCTTGCGCGGGCCCAGCTTGCGCTGACCGAGCCACTCGGTCATCCGCGTGTTGAGCATCGGCAGGCGCGTCCGGTACATCGGTTCGCCACCTACGCGACCCTGCAGGCAGCCGAGCACGCCAGCCATGTAGTCATTCAGGGTGTTGACGCTCTTGTTGAAACCCTCGGCGGTGAGGTACTTGGTGTAGATCGGCATGGCGGCTCCTGCGGGCATGAATGTTCCGCGGAGTGTCCAATGAGTTCGGCAAAGCACGAATCCCCCGATCACGGGGTGATGGGGCCGAGCTACCGCGATCAGATGATCTTGCAGACCTCGTCGAACTCGAAGCGCGGGCTGCGCGCAAACAGCTTTGCCGCGTCGCCGTACCCGAGGCTGCAGATGAAGTTGGTCCTGACCGTGCTGCCCGGCCAGAATTCGGCGTCGACCTTCGCAGCGTCAAAGCCGCTCATCGGTCCGCAGTCCAGGCCGAGCGCGCGCGCGGCCACGATGAAGTAGCCGCCCTGCAGGCTGCTGTTGCGAAACGCGGTGTTGCGGATGACTTCCTCGTTGCCGACAAACCAGCTGCGCGCATCCGTGTGCGGGAACAGCTTGGGCAGATGCTCGTAGAAAGCCATGTCCATGCCCAGGATGGCCGTCACCGGCGCGGTACGCACCTTGTCCTGGTTGCCCGGCATCATCAAGGGAACCAGTCGGGCCTTGGCCGCCTCGCTCTTGATGAACTGAAGGCGCAGTGGCGAGCAGTTCGCGCTGGTCGGTGCCCATTTCAGGGTGTCGAACAGGCGCTTGAGCAGGGCGTCGTCCACCGGCTGGTCCTGCCAGCCATTGTGGGTGCGGGCGTTGAAGAAGAGGGTATCCAGGGCGGCTTGATCCAGGGTGCTCATGTCTTGGGGCTCGAGGTCGAAGGCCCGCAGGCGCGGGTGTTTGGCAGTGCCGGCATTGTGCCGCAGCCCGTGCGCCATGCCTTGGGCCGGCGCTTCGGGGCGCGGTGCTGCACCCATTGGCCCGAGGGGGCTGCGCCCGTATAAACCGATCTCATGAACGGCTTTCACGGTTCTCGCTTCCTGCTCGCGCTCCTGCTGATCGTCGGCCCGTGGTACTGGCATCAGCAGGGCCTGCCCTGGATGACGCTGGCGCTGGTCTACGGTGCACTGCCGGTGCTGGACGCGCTGATCGGCCCGCGGCCGACCTGGTCCGCGCCTGCAGCCAGTGGCAATGCCGAGCGCAGCTGGGTGGCGTGGCTGCCGCGTGCCACCGTGCCCGGCCTCCATGTACTGGTGATCTGGGCGGTGAGCGTTGCGCCGGAGCTGTCTCCAGGGGCCTTGCTGCTGCTTGCGGCCAGCGTGGGCACGGCCACCGGCGGCATCGGCATCACTGCTGCGCACGAGATGGGGCATCGCCCGGGGGCCCTTGATCGCGGCCTGGCACAGATCGGTCTCGCGCTCGTCGGCTACGGCCACTTCTACGTCGAGCACAACCGTGGTCACCACGTGCGCGTCGGCACGCATGACGATCCGGCCACCGCGCGTCTTGGCGAGAACGTGTATGCGTTCTGGGTGCGGTCCCTGCATGGCAGCTTTGTGCACGCGCTCAAGCTGGAGGCCATGCGCCGCGAGCACCGCGGCCTGTCAGTTGCGCACGACCGCGTCTGGCAGCTCACCGCGCTCTCGGCAGGCTACGCGCTGATTGCCTTTGCGCTGGCTGGCTGGGCCGGGCTGGGCTTCTGGGTGCTGCAGGCGC
This sequence comes from Burkholderiales bacterium, assembly GCA_027484405.1. Taxonomy (GTDB): domain Bacteria; phylum Pseudomonadota; class Gammaproteobacteria; order Burkholderiales; family Burkholderiaceae_C; genus Piscinibacterium. The sequence goes on along the minus strand of JAIXTA010000040.1, from coordinate 5,222 downwards.
TGATTGCCGTGCTGCTGCTGGAGACCACCAACTACCTGGAGCACTACGGTCTCACGCGTGAGCGCGGCCAGACCGTCACGCCCGCGCACAGCTGGGATGGCGACACCTGGCTGTCCAACGCCTTCCTCTTCAACCTCGAGCGCCACGCCGACCACCACGCCCATCCAGAGCGCCCCTTCGAGGCCCTGCGAGCGACATCGACGGCGCCGCAATTGCCCTTTGGCTACGCCACCATGGTGCTGCTGGCCTGGGTGCCGCCGCTGTGGCGGGCGGTCATGCATCCCCGCCTGGCGCGCTAGGGCCTGCTAGAGCGCAGGCTGAAGCGGTGCGGGTCGTTCGTCTGCGGCGGGCGGCGTCTGCGGCGTCGACAGCCCGCGCGGCGCAGGCGCCGACCGTGGTGCAGCCGCGGGCGCGTCTCCTGGCAGTGGTCGCATGAGCGGCAGGGTGGCCGCACTTGCCGCAGGACGATCGGTCGACGCGAGCGCCACGCCGGCGGGCGCGGCGCGATAGCTCAGACGTAGCGGTGCGGCAGATACCCCGTGCTCGCGCCCCCGCAAGCCGTCGGCCTGAAGTTCGATCGCTCCCTGGCCTGCGCTGCGGGCAATGAGCTGGACCGCATTGCCGACGGTACGCACGTCCAGCGCCACGGCTTCCGTGCCCGCGCGCAGGCGGATGCCCGCCGTCGAGCTGGGGTCGATGGGCTGATCAAACACCAGGACCAGGCTGCTGCCGGGCTGCAGTGCCAGGGCACCGCCTGCTGGTTGCGCAAAGGCCAGCTGCGGTGCCGCGGCCACGGGCTTCGGGGGTTCACCGGCGCAGGCCGCGAGCATGAGGGCCGCCGCGCAGCCCCAGCCGGCCGAAAGCGCGTGTCTGCTCGTGCGCTGCGCGGCGTGGGGCGTGTGCCGTTTCATGATCTTGTCCATGCGCTGCGCCCGCCATCAGCGGCAGCCCGTGCCGGTGCCGATGTCATAGCGCAGCACCACGGTACCGAACTGGCTGGCATTGCCGGTGCCGTAGGTCACGTTGGAGGTGATGGCCACCCGGTTGCCACGGATTGCGAGTGCCCCGCCGCCCGTGGAGCTGGCGCCCGGCGCGCTGTAGGTGGCCAGGCCGCTGCCGGCAAAGGCGCTGTCCAGCGCGCCCGTGGGCGTCAGGCGCGCCACCAGCCCAGCCTGGGTGCTGAAGTCTGCCGCCGTGTACTGCGCCCCCGAAACCACGGCCTTGTTGTTGCTCTGCAGGGCCACATTGAACAGTGTGGTGCCGAAGGTGCCCGTGATCTGTGCCAGCCCGCCCGTGCCGTAGCTGACATCCAGCGCGCCATTGGCCAGTACGCGCATGACGACACCCGAGTTCAGGCCTGCGCCGCTGATGTCCAGCGCGGTGCCGATGGCGATGATCCGGCCATCGGACTGCAGGGCCAGCTTGCGCACCAGGGTGCTGCGCCCGCCGCCCCAGTCATAGGTGGCATAGCCCGCCGTGCCGAAACTCGTGTCCAGGGTGCCGTTGCCGTTCAGGCGCGCAATGAAGCCGCTGAACGGACCGGGTGCACCACGCGCACGACCCGCCACCAGCATCTGCCCGCCGGCCAGCGGCAGCACATCGGTGGCGCGGCTCAGGTTGCTGGCGCCACCGCCCACCACCACCGGGCTCAGCCACTGGATGCCCGCGGTGCCAAAGGTGTTGTCCGGCAGACCGGCCGGCGTGAACTTCACCACCACGGCTTGCTGCTGATTCAGGCTGTTCAACGCGGTGGTGGCCACCAGCACCGAGCCGTCGGCCAGCACGTTCAGGCCCAGCAGCGGAAACACCACGGTGAGCGTGACCGCTGCTGCGCCGTTTGCGCCGTAGGCAAAGTCGGGCTGGCCCGTGGCGCTGAAGCGGTTCACCGTAATGCGGTCATTCCACGCCCGGACGGCGATGGTGTTACCGCTGGCGTCCAGCCGGGTCTGCTGCGACAGGCTGCTCAAGGGTACGTCGCTTGGCGTGCCGAAGGGCGCCACCATGCCCGCGCCACCAAAGGGCAGATCCAGGCTGCCGCCCGCGCTGAGCCTTGCCACGTTGAAGATGCCGGCGCCCAGTCCGTCGGCCCCGCCAATGGCACCGGTGACGATCTGCCCGGTCCCGGTGTAGTCCAGGCCTTCGGTGTTGCCGCCGCCGCTGTTGGGCACAAAGGCCAGACGCGCGCCCACCGGCACGAAGCCGCCGGTGCTGGCGGGGCCGAAAGCGGCGTCAAGGCTGCCTGCGGTGCAGGCGGTCTGGCCGTGGGCGGCCGAAATCAGCGCCAGGCTGGCAAGGGCCATGGCGGCCGGGGCAATGCGAAGGTGTTTCATGGGTGTTCTCCCTGGGGCTGGGTTCCGGTGCAGCGTCCGGTGCGATGACGACGCTGCGCAGCGTCGCGCGCCCGACGAAGGGGAACAAGCACCGAAACACGGCTTGCGCCGCACAGGGGACATGCAGATCAGGGATGCCCGCGGGATTGACCGCCATCGTTGCGGCCGCTATTCGCGCGCCGGGTGTGTGCGGGCGTGCGCAGTCGGGGGCAGGCAGACGCGAGGGACAGTGCCTGGTACGTCAGGTGGTGCGTCGGTGGTGGCGCGGGCAGCTGCGTGCTGCGGCGTCAGCCTTGCCCGTCTGTCCTGAGCGCGGCTTCGCCCGGCCGCGCACTGCGGGTCGGCCGGGGACAGCGCTTGCCTGCGTCAGGCTCAGCGATTCTTGGCCTTGTAGGCCTTGATGGCGCGGTCGAGGTCCTGATACTCCTCGCAGCCCTTGCCGCACAGCGCGGCCAGCGTAGCCAGATGCTTTTCGGCCTCCTGGGGCTGCTTGTTCATCAGGTAGGCCTCGCCGATGTACTCGTGCGCACCCAGGTGCTTCGGGTTCAGGTCGAGGGCGGTCTTGTAGTTGGCAAAGGCCGCCTGCAGATTGCCGCTCTTGCGGTGGCTGTAGCCGAGCAGGTTGTAGATGTCGGCGTTCTTGCTGTCGGCCTCGGTCATCTTGTTCAGGCGCGCGATGGCGCCCTTGAAGTCACCCTGCTTGATCAGCGCGCGCACCGGTGAGAGATCGGTCTTTTCCGCCGGCATGTTGGGCGGTGGCTCCTCGGCGCCAATGGCATGGGCAGGCGGTAGGTGGGCGGCAAGGCCGGCCAGTCCGGCCACGGTCAAGGCGGCAAGCAACGAACGAACGAGGGTCGAGGGCGAGTACATGGGGGCTCCTGAAGATCAGTGGACTGTAGCGCCGTGCTGCTCGCGCAGCGAGGCGCGTGAGCAGGGGCTTGCCAGCGCCCGGCCGGTCGAATCCTGCATTCACAGCCGCAGGCCTGCACCGCATATCGCTTGTCTGGCGCGGCTCTCCAGCCAGTTTGGTCTGCAGAGGCTCATCCAGAGCCGATCTCCGTTTTCAATTGCGGGCATGGAACATGTTTCGTCCTGCGCTGTCCATGACTCGTCGCAAACGGGGTTTGCCCCCGTGACGCCGCAGCCCGGGCGCCGCTAGCCTGCGGCCCACAGCAGTGTTTGTACCCGACGTCCTTCCCTCATCGCCTCGGAGCCTGATCCATGCAAGCCAGTGAACAGCAAGCCATCCTGACCATCGCCATGCTCACGGCCCTGGCCGACGGCAACAAGGGCGATGCCGAGCGGCAGGCGATCCGCAACATGGCCAGTTCGCTGGCAGACAGTGCCCCGGGGATCGATCTGCCCAAGCTGGTGCAGGACGTGATTCTCAAGCGCGCAAAACTCGCCGACGCGGTCGCCGCCCTGAGCAGCCAGGAACACAAGCTGCTGGCCTATGAAATGGCGGTATGCGTGGCCGACGCCGACGGCAGCCAGAGCGCCAGCGAGAAGAAGTTTCTGGCTGAACTGAAGGCCGCCCTGGGTCTGCAGGACTCGCCGCAGGCGCAGGCCGCAGAGCAGCAGGCCGATGCCTTTGCCCAGTTCCTGGATGACCCGGTCAAGTCGCCAGCCGCCGCCGCGCCGGCCGCTGCGAGCGTGGCCTCAAGCGGCAGCGCGGGCCCGGTGCTCGCCACGGCTGCCATTGCCGGTGCCGGTGCGCTGGCGGGCGCCATGATGTCTGCCCCGGCCCCGTCCGCGCTGCCCGCAGTCGCCAGCGCAAGCAGCGCAGGTCCGGTCGTACGCGTGCAGCCCAGCGTGAGCGAGGCCGAGCTGGACAAGAGCATCCTGAACTATTCCATCCTCTGCGGCGCGCTGGAGCTGTTGCCGCAAAGCTGGGCCAGCATGGCCATCATCCCCATGCAGATGAAGATGGTCTACGCCGTGGGCAAGGTGCATGGCGTGGAGCTGGACAAGGGCCACGTGAAGGAATTCCTCGCCACCGCGGGCGTGGGTCTGGCCGGGCAGTACGTCGAGCAGTTCGGCCGCAAGCTGCTGGGCGGCCTGGTGGGCAAGTACGTGGGCCGCACGGCCGGCAAGATCGTGGGCGCGGGCACCGGCATCGCCATGAGCTTTGCCACCACCTACGCCCTGGGGCAGCTGGCCAAGCGCTATTACGGCGGGGGCCGCCAGATGAACACCGCCGTGCTCAAGGACACCTTCGACAGTCTGCTCGGCCCAGCCAAGAAGCTGCAGGCCGAGTACATGCCGCAGATCCAGCAGAAGTCCCGCACGCTGGACGCCGGCTCCATCATGCGCATGGTGCAGGGCAAGTAAGCACGGCATCCAGGCACAGCCCGGCGCGGTGTGGCGTGCCGGGCGAAGCGCGCATCGGCACTGCTGTCCTGCAGGTTCTTTGCTAGGTGGCCGGCGGCGATTGGCTTACCGTCAGGTCATGAATGCGCCAGACTCGGCCGGGCTGACCCGCCGCTCCGACCCTCCTTCCGCCCATCCCATCGTCTGGGCGCCCAAGCCACAAGACGCCGCCACCCGCGGCCTGTGCACCGACTGCGGCCTGTCCCGCACTGCGCTCGCCCGCGAATGCGGCAGTGCCTGCCAGTTCACCGTGCCCGACTACGCCCGCCTGGAGCAGGCGGTGCATGGCCGCGCCCGCGATGCCGCGCGGCCCGACGAGCTGCACTTCGGCCCCATGCAGGGCATGTTCCGCGCCCGGCTGCGCGCGCCCCTGGCCGGCGCGCAATGGACCGGCATCACCACCCGCCTGGCCGAGGGCCTGCTTGAACGTGGCGAGGTGGATGCCGTGCTCTGCATGGCGCCCGACCCCGACGACGCCTGGAAGCCCCTACCCGTGATCGTGACGAAGCCCGAGGGCATGGC
>JAIXTA010000178.1 GCA_027484405.1 Burkholderiales bacterium | reverse complement strand
GCCAGATTCTGGCGGGGCTGCGAGTGCCGAATCCGTACGCGGTGGTTTGAGGCCTGCGCTAGCGGCGCTCGCATTTGGCCGAAATTGATTGATCCGAACCAATAGATGATCGGCTTTCCGCTTGTCCCACGGACTTATTGACGATTCTGGCAACCAGCCGCTAGGAGTCCGAAAATGACTCAAAACCTGCATCAATCTACAGCAGTCGCTGGAGCAACCGGCTAGGCGCTCAGAGATTCATGCTTCGCCTGCCAGAAGGACAGCTCGTACTCAGCAAGGTCACCGCCGGCTGCAGGTTCATGGAACTCGACGATGCACGGCGAGTGCGGAAAGTCCTTGGCGAGCTTCGCTTCGTAGATGGCTTTGAGCGTGCGGCCGAGCAGCACGACCTTGTCTTCAGCGAGATCGTCGGGTTGGCCAAGGTGAATATCCGCAATGTGCAGGTGGTTCATGACCCACTCCACCGCTTTCCGATCGCCCTTGGCCTGCGCCTCGAAACCGCGCAGTGAAGATTCCGAGAAACCCGCGCGCAGGATGTAGCCATCGTGCTCGACGAACTCCGGCCAAAAGAGCGTCGTGTAACCGACCGCCAACGACAAGCTGCCCATGCCGCTGATCCAGCCGGCCAAATCAATACCCGCACCGTTATTCCAGCGGCCGAGTTCTTCTCTCATGCTCTCGGGTGTGTCCACATACCACCTAACACTGGATTGCCTTGAACTGGGCCTCTGCCTTACAGGAATCGGCTTAGTCAGGCGTTGACGCAAAAGGCCTGACCCTGTTTGCCCACGGGCGCGCTTCGTCGGACCCACCCCCACCACGTTGATCGTTATAGATACGCGCTGCCAGTGCTGAGTATTCAGCAGTATTCATGGCACTTTCACTCATGGCTTCATTCAGAACGTGGTTTAGAGTTATTATCGCTTGCGTATTTCTGTGATACTGAAGATAAATACTCTAAGTCTATTCTTTCGCCAATCGCGATCCGCTCATTGGTGGTGTAGCCACATTGACTTGTAATTTTATCTTGAATGCTTACCCTGCGAAGATTGTTTGGCGGCAAGCAGGGATAGACATTCTCACGCTGGCGAACTTGCTCGGGGACGCTCATGACGGGAACTCTTTTAAAATCCTTACCATTCCATTGAAATGCCACTATGAAATACTTCGGCGCTTGATACATATCGTACTGCCTCGGACCTCGTGGGCGACCAATTAAATAAACACTACCCGCACTTACATCTACAACCATAGGCATAAGATAACTATGCCAGGTACGCTCTCCACCCATTTCTGGCAGTGAAAAGGTAATCCAGCTTTGCTGGGTGCCATAGCTTTCAATGTAGTCACGCTTCTGCTTGATCGCAATAACTCGCCCATCCGATAGCCGAACCTCTTCCTGCCAAGAGGGATATCGAGCGTCATACCAGCGCCACGTCAGGAACGCCGCCACTAGTAAGGGCACTGTCGCCCAAAACAGCACCTTCTTTACGGCGATCCATCGTGCTTGTTTCAATTCCAACGTCTTCATGCATTGACTCCGAATGGGTAGCCTGACTTCAGTTCGGGTGGGTTTGGCGAGGCCATTTATCTATCTTGGGGTTTCAGGGTCAGGTCTTGTGTTTTGCTTCAACCCGCGCAGCCAAGCGCGATACGCCGAGCCGCGTGAATCGACTTAACTTGTCAGCATTCAGCGAGCCGACCACTTGATCTCCACCTTCCGGTTCTGCGCCAGGCAATCACGCAAGTAGAGGTTGATCAAGCTCTGGTAGGGCACGCCGGCTTCCTGCGCCATGTTCTTGAAGTACTCCACCACGTCTTCAGACAGCCGCATGGTCACGGGCTTCTTGAGCTTGGAGGCGTAGGGGTTCTTGCGCGACTTCATCTTGGAAAAGTCGTATTCAGCTTTCATGTCAGCCACCTTGGTAGAACGCTGCTTCGTTGCGGGTTGCCTTGCGGGCAGAAATGATGCGGATGACTTCATGATGGCCTCGCTCACAGTGACACACCACCAGTAGGCGTGCGCCGGAACTCATACCCAGCATGATGAAGCGCTCCTCTGCATCGGAGTGGTCTTCATCGAAGAACTGGACGGCGAAGTCATCGAAGAAAACGGTCTGGGCTTCTTCAAACGAGACCTTGTGCTTTCGCAGGTTGGCCGCCGCCTTGGCTGGATCCCATTCAAATTTCATCAATACATTGTATGTAACGATGTGATCGAATCAAGCTGCGGCCCACATGCGCTGCGCCCCCACGGCTCATCCGTCTGAAACCGGCATCCGCTAACCTTTCGCCCTTCCGAACCATCTGCCCGCCGCGCAAACCGGCGGGCTGCCTCCATGCCCGACCCCAGTTCCCCCGCCACGCGGCGTGCGCCCAAGCTGCCCCGTGGTCCTTCGCTGCGTGAGCGGCTGGTTTCGCTGATCAGCGGCGAGCCGGATTCGCGTGAAGATCTGGCCGAGGTGCTGGACAGCGCGCACAAGCGCGATCTGCTGGACGATGACGCGCTGGCCATGATGCATGGCGTGCTGGCGGTGGGTGAGATGACGGCGGCCGACATCATGGTGCCGCGCCAGCAGATGGATGTGGTGGACATCACGCAGCCGCTGCAGCACTGGCTGGACCAGATCATCGAAACCAGCCACTCGCGCTTTCCGGCGGTGGAAGGCGATGTGGACCACTGCGTGGGCCTGCTGCTGGCCAAGGACCTGCTTCGCCTGACGCGCGACGGCAGCCTGGACCTGCGCAAGCTGCTGCGCCCGGCCATGTTTGTGCCGGAATCCCGCAAGCTCAACCTGCTGCTGCGCGACCTGCGCGTGGGCCGCACGCACATGGCGCTGGTGGTCAATGAGCACGGCGAGGTGGCCGGGCTGATCACCATCGAGGACATCCTGGAGCAGATCGTCGGCGACATCGAGGACGAGCACGACGACGTGCAGGCCGACGACGGCATCGTGCAACTGGAGGACGGCACCTGGCGCGTGGATGCCGACACCTCCGTGACCGAGTTCAACGAGACCTTCCACACCACCCTGGCCGACGGCACCAGCACCACCATCGGCGGTGTGGTCACCAATGAATTTGGCCGCGTGCCGAAGGTGGGTGAGTCGGTGGAGATTGGCGAGCTGCGCATCCATGTGCAGCGGGCGGACGCCCGGCGCGTGGACATTCTGCGCGTGACCCGCACGCCCACACTGGCTGAGCGCGACGCCGGCCAGGACGAACCCGCGGCATGAGACCGATGTATCGCTTGGCCCTGGCCGCCGCGGCCGGCGGCCTGCAGACCCTGAGCTTTGCGCCGGTGGGGGCCTGGTGGCTGCAGCCCTTCACCCTGGCGGTGCTGTGGTGGTTGGCCGCGACCAGCACGGGCCTGCGCGCCGCGGCGCTGGCCGGCTTTGTGTTCGGGCTCACGCACTTTCTCACCGGCTTCTGGTGGGTGTTTGTGTCCATGCACACCTACGGCGAGATGCCCGCGGCGCTGGCTGGCTTTGCCACGGTGGCGCTGGCGGCCTACATGGCGCTGTATCCGGCGCTCACGGCCTTTGTCACGCGTTGGCTGGGGCAGCCGCGTGGCTTGAGCGCCGCCGCACCGACGCGCTGGTCGCCCATCGTGTTTGCCTGCGCCTGGTTCCTGACGGAGTTTCTGGGCCGCGGCGTGTTTCTCACGGGCTTTCCGTGGCTGGCGGCGGGCTACGCGCACACGGATGGGCTGTTCACGGGCTGGGCAACGGTCTTTGGTGTCTACGGCACGAGCCTGGTGATGGCCTTGCTGGCGGGCAGCATCGGCCTGGCCTGGATGCAGCGTGGCCGGGCGACGGTGACTGCGGTGCTGATCGCCGCCATCGTGCTGATTGTGGGCAGCGTCGCGCGCCCGCAAGCCACCCAAACCGCCGCCTCGCCAGACAAGCTCCCTGCCCTGTCCGTGCGCCTGCTGCAAGGCAACGTGCCGCAGAGCATGAAGTTCGAGCAGAGCACCATCATCCGCGCGGCCGAGGACTACCTCAGCGCCACGCGGGCGCAGCCGGCCGACCTGATCGTGCTGCCCGAAACCGCCTTTGCCACCACGCCCGAGAATTTCTCCGAGGCCTATGCCCAGCTGGCCCAGGCTGCGCGCGACACCGGCAGCACCGTGCTGATTGGCGCGCCCATCTTTGTGGGGCAAACACCCTACAACGCCGTGATCGGCTACGGCCCGGGCGGCGAGCGCCTGCCCCTGGCCTACAGCAAGCAGCACCTGGTGCCCTTTGGCGAGTTTGTGCCTTTGGGCTTCCAGTGGTTTGTGGACGCGATGAAGATGCCGCTGGGCAACTTTGGCCGCGGCACGGCCGACCAGCAGCCCTTCGTGGTCAAGGGCGTGAAGGTCATGCCCAACGTCTGCTACGAAGATGTGTTTGGCAACGAGATGCGCGACGAAGCCGCCCGCGCCGACGTGCTGCTCAACGTGAGCAACCTGGCCTGGTTTGGCAGCAGCTGGGCCATGCCACAGCACCTGCAGATTGCGCGCATGCGCTCCATTGAGCTGGGCCGCCCCAGCCTGCGCGCCACCAACACCGGCGTCACCGCCGCCATCGACCTCACCGGCCGCGTGCTGGCCGAGCTGCCGCTGAACACCCAGGGCAGCCTGAACCTGACCCTGCGCGTGGAAAAGCGCGACACGCTCTATCTGCAGGTGGGCGACTGGCCGCTGCTGGCCCTCACCCTGCTGCTGCTGGCCATGCGCTTTCGGGAGCGGCGCCAGCAGCCGCCGCCGGCTGCGGCCAAGCGGGCCGCCGAGGACGTGGACTACCGCGAAGCCGCCTGAGCTGCGCCGCCTGAGTGCGTGAGCGGCGGCCCCTTCAGCCGAAAGTAAACTCGGCGGCTCCCAAGGTGCCCGCCATGCTCACATTCCAAGAACTCATTCTTCGCCTGCAGACCTACTGGAACGACCAGGGCTGCGCGCTCATGCAGCCCATCGACCTGGAAGTGGGCGCCGGTACGAGCCATGTGCACACCTTCCTGCGCGCCATCGGCCCGGAGCCCTGGCGCGCCGCCTACGTGCAGCCCAGCCGCCGCCCCAAGGACGGCCGCTACGGCGAGAACCCCAACCGCCTGCAGCACTACTACCAATACCAGGTGGTGCTCAAGCCTTCGCCCGAGAACATCCTGGACCTGTATCTGGGTTC
>JAIXTA010000081.1 GCA_027484405.1 Burkholderiales bacterium | reverse complement strand
GCGAGTCGCTGCAGCCGATCCACAGAAACTGCGGCGTCTGCTGGTCCTTGAGCCGGGAGAAGAAGGCCGGATCATCGGCCAGGCGCGCGTGGACCCACTCGCGGTTGTTGTCCAGCAGCTTGAGCACGGATTTCATGCGGTGCAGCTTAGCGGCAGGCCGGCGCCGGCAGCACGCCGATTCCTGAGATGCACCGCCCTGAAAATGGGCCCCAAACGGGCCGAAACCCGCTTGCCTGAAGCGGAAACCGGCCTGTGGCGATTTTCAACGTTTGATTGAAGATCAGGGCTTTGGACGCCTTCTTTTCAAGCCGCATTTGAAAATCCAGCGGCCGGCGCAGACCCAGCGCGGGCGCCGTGCAGCCGCTCAGACCCCCGGCAGCAGGCGCGCGGGCTGCGCCTCGTTGGCAAAGCGCCGCGAAAAGCAGCGGCTGCGCTCGTAGGGGTAGGCCTCGGGCGTGTCGCCAGCCGCCACGCGGGCCTGGGTGGCGCGCCACCAAGCGGCGGTGAGCAGGTCCGGGTGGTGCCGACGAAAGGCGGCATTGACGCGCCGGTCACCGAGCAGGAAGCGGTGGAACTCCTCGGGAAACACGTCGTTCTTGCCCACGGCGTACCAGGGCGTGTCGCTCATCTCGGCTTCCTCGTTGGGTGCCGGCGGAATCTCGCGGAAGTTCATCTCGGTCATGTACTGGATCTCGTCGTAGTCGTAGAAGACCACTCGGCCCAGGCGGGTGACACCGAAGTTCTTGAACAGCATGTCGCCGGGGAAGATGTTGGCGCGCGCCATGTCCTTGATGGCCTCGCCGTAGTCGCGCACCGCGCGGTCCACCTCGGCATCACCTGCGTGCATCAGGTGCAGGTTCAGCGGGCGCATGCGCCGCTCGATGTAGACGTGCTTGATGACGACGATGTCGTCCTCTTCCTCCAGGATCGAGGGCGCCACCTTGCGCAGCTCGGTCAGCAGGGCCTCGCTCATGCGCGCGCGCGGCAGGGCCACCTCGCTGTATTCCCAGGTGTCGGCCATGCGGCCCACGCGGTCGTGCAGCTTCACGAGCATGTAGCGGTCCTTCACGAAGGCGCGATCCATGTCCTTGAGGATCTCGTCCTTGATGATCTTGAACACATAGGGATAGGAGGGCAGGGTGAACACGCTCATCACCATGCCCTTGATGCCCGGCGCGATCGTGAACTGGTCGTGGCTGTGCTTCAGGTGGTGCAGGAAGTCGCGGTAGAACAGGGTCTTGCCCTGCTTCTGCAGGCCGAGCATGGTGTAGAGCTCGGCCTTGCTGCGGCCCGGCAGCATGTCGCGCAGAAAGCTCACGTAGGCCGCCGGCGCGTCCATGTCCACCAGGAAGTAGGCGCGCGTGAACGAGAACAGCAGCGAGATCTCGTCGCTCTCGGTGAGCAGGGCGTCGGCGTACACCTGGCCGCGCGCATCGCGCATCAGCGGAATGGCAAAGGGGTGCACCACCGTGCCGTTGAGCACCTTGCCGATGATGTAGGCGCTCTTGTTGCGGAAGAACAGGGTGGAGAGCACCTGCACCTGAAAGTCGGGCTCGATGCGCTTGACGCCACGCTGCTTGAGTGCGCGCGCCCCGGCGCGCAGCAGCCGTGCCACGTCGCGCCCGCTGTCGAAGAAGGGGCAGGCCAGGCCGAAGTCGGCCAGCATGCGCGTGAGGCTTGCGCGTGCGCCTTCACTGAAGGGGTAGTAGACCCGGAAGCTCGGCGGATCGCTGTCCATGTGGTCCGTGGCCACGGCCGGGCGCACGAAGATGAAGGCGTTGTGGAAGTAGTCGCGGTGCAGGATGCGGCAGCACACGGAGTTGAAGAAGGTCTCCGCACACTCCGGCTGCTTGTGGTTGGCCAGCAGGGTGACGTAGTGACGCTTGATGGCCAGCCACATCTCGTCGGGCAAGGTCTCGGCCGCAAACTCCAGATGCAGACGGCCGTAGCACTCGTCCACACGCGTGTCGTAGTAGTCGATCCGCTCGCGTGAAAGCCGCGCAATGCCGGCCCAGTCGCCACGCTCGAACATGGCGCGGGCGCGCTGCGCGCAGTAGCGGAACAGGCCGTAGTGCCGATCGAAGCCCGCCAGGATGGCGCGGGCCACCTCGCGCGCAAAGCGTTCGTCGGCCGCATCCAGGCGGGTGTCGGTCAGCGCGGCATCGTCTTCCATGCACTGAGTCTATCGAGGCTGACCCCCACCCCGCCACAGACCTCGATCAAGGGCGCCTTGAACTCCGCCAGCACCTCGGGCAGCACCATCGGCACGGCCAGCGCGGCGCCGCAGGCGGGTTCCACCAGCACGCGGTGCACGTCGGCAAAGGCCAGGCAGGCGTCCACCGCCTGGGCATCCGTCACCGTGACCGACTGCACCGGTGCGTTCAGGCACAGCTCGAAGGCCTGCTGCGCCACCCGCTTGGCGCCCAGGCTGCTCGCAATGCTGGTGATGGCTGGCAGGGTGATGCGCTCGCCGGCCAGCAGGCTCTCGTGCAGGCTGGCGGCGCCTTCGGTCTCGGCTGCAATCACCGGCACATGCGCCAGCCCGTTGCGGCGCAGGCCCTCGATCACGCCGGCCAGCAGCCCGCCGCCGCCCACGGCCAGCACCACGCAGTCGAAGCTCACGCCGGCGGCCACCACCTCGTCAATCAGCGTCGCGTGGCCGTCCCAGAGCAGGGGGTCGTCAAAGGGGTGCACATAGGCCGCGCCGAGATCCTCGGCCAGCTGCACCGCATGGGCATGGGCTTCGTCCCAGACGCTGCCGTGCACATGCACCTGCGCGCCGAGCGCGGCAATGGCTTCGCGCACCTGCGCACTCGTGGTTTGCGGGACCACAATATGCGCCTTGACGCCGAGTCTGCGCGCCGCCCACGCCGCGGTATAGCCGGCATTGCCGCCGCTGGCGCAGACAATCGCCCTTGCCCCTGCCGCCACCTGCGCGGCGCAGAGTCGGCCCACGCCGCGCAGCTTGAAGCTGCCCACCGGCTGCAGCGCATCCATCTTCAACCAGGCCTGCTGGCCGGGCAAGGTGAAGGGGGGAAGCGCTGGGATGAGCGGGGTGTTGACGTGCATGGTCGGATGGTCCGGGCGCGTGGCAGTTCAGCGAGTGTGTAGCGGGCGAAGATTCGATTTGACCAAGGCTCGGGCCTGCACTGTAAGGGCGCGCAAGCCACGACGACGAACACCGGTCGCTTCAGTGGCCGCCATTGCCGCTGTTCAAGTCGCCCCTGCAGCCTCGCGGCGCCGAGGCGCGTTCATCGACCGGGAGTCCGCATGTTGATTCGAAGTCTTGTTGTCCTGTGCCGCACCGGCCTGCTGGGCTTGAGCCTCAGTGCCGCCTTGACCCATGCCCAGCCGGCCGCCGAAGCCAGCCGCAAGCCGGATGTGCGGCGGTCTGCTGCGCCGACCCCTGCGGCAGAGCCCGTGCGCCTGGCCGTGGGTGGGCAGGCGCGCCTTTCGGGCGTGCAGCTGGACGGCAAGCCATTCGATCTGGCGAGCACGCGCGGCAAGGTCACGCTGGTGGTCTTCTGGCATAAGGACTGCGCCGTGTGCCGCGCGCGCATGCCCGAGCTGCGCGCCAACTACCTGGGCTGGCGCGACAAGCCCTTTGAGCTGGTCAGCGTGGCCACAGACACGGATGTGCAAAGCGTGCGCGACTATGAGCAGATCCTGCAGGTGGCGGTGCCCCAGGCCCAGAACTTTCCGCGCCTGTGGCGCGGCGGCGCAAGCCATGGCGACAACTTCGGCCCCATCAGCACCTATCCAACCTCCTTCCTGCTTGATCGGCAGGGCAAGGTGCTGCGGGTGTTTGCCGGCCGCATCGAGGCGGCGCTCTGGGACGACATTGCCGAGGTGGTGCTGCAGTAGCGCGCGTCGGGCAAGCACGCGGTCTGCCGCGCGCAAGCCGAAAACGCGGGATGGATGGGCGCGAATTGCGCGCGCTACACCACAGACCGGTTCGGTCTGCCGGAGAGCGCCCATGTCCCTCATCATCCTGTCGCCCCGCGAAGTGGACGACTTCGACTTCAATGCCGTTCAGTGGCGCTTTCTGGCCGAGGGCGACTCCTGGTTTTCGATCGGCCACAGCCCGCCCTGGGCGACATCGAACGTGCTCATGGCCATGCAAGGGCAATTTGCCAGGCGCCATGTGGCCGTGAACTGCGCCACCCCCGGCGACACCCTGGCCCACATGCACCAGATGTGGAATGACTTCAACTTCACCAGCCTGCTGGACAGCCCGCAGCACCGCATGTGGTGGCATGGCCTGCTGTTCTCGGCCGGCGGCAACGACCTCATCGATGCCTGCCAGAGCCCGCCCACCGAGCCGGATGCCAGCCGCCGCATCTTTCGCATCCAGCCCGAATGGGGCAGCCCCGCTGAGGGTGCCGACCGCTACCTGTCCGAAGACGGCTGGCAGCGCTTTGCGGCCTACTTCCGCGCCAACTTCGAGCACCTGCTCGAGCGCCGCAACAACGCAGAGCACCCCGGCATGGCGATCTTCATGCACACCTACGCCCTGCCTACCGTGCGCAATGCCCCGGCCGGCAGCCTGCTGGGCAAGACCCTCGGCCCCTGGCTCTACAAGGCCGTGAAGATGTACGGCATCCCCGAGCTGGACTGGCCCGCCGTGGCCGCGCGCCTGTTCGAGAAACTCTCCGCGCTGCTGAGGAGCTGTCATGACCCGGCCCGCGCCGTGTACGTCTATGACTCGCAGGCCCTGGCCGGCGTGACCCCGGCCGCGCCGGGCACGACCGAGAAAAGCGGCGACTGGCTCAACGAGATCCACCTCACCAAGGGCGGGTACGACAAGGTGGCGGCTGGATTTGCGGGGTTTGTGGCAGGCGTGCTGGGCGGCTGATCAGCGCGCGGCCGGGCGCGCGAGCCGCCGCGACTGCAGATAGCCCTGCAGCGCCGGGCTGGCAAACAGCGCGTCTGCCCCGCCGAGCATCAATGCATCGAGCTGGTCCCGATTCAGGCTCAGGGTGGTCGGGATGGCGTTGAGGCCCTGCTCGCGGCCGGGGTCGAGGCTCGCAAAGCTCACCAGGCCCACGTGGAACTCCAGCTCATCGCAGCGCCAGCCCTCGAGCGAGCCGCGCAGCTCGCGTACCTGCGCGTCGGAGAGGCTGCAGCGCCACAGCAGCATGGCGCGCTGCCACTCCTGCATCACGTTCCTGAAGTTTTCGAAGGCCAGCCGTGCCGAGGCGTCGATCGCGGTGTCGGTGGCGGCTGCGGCAATGTCGATGCCGCTGGGCCCGGCGGGCGTCATCACCCAGTCGCCGCCGGTGCCTCGGCCGCTGTCCACCACGATGAACAGCATGCGCTTGACCATCACGCCGTCGCGCGCCGTGAGCGGCCCGTAGGGCGTGGTGGCCACGGCCCGGCTGATCAGCAGGCTCGACAGGCCGAAGTTGTCGGTCACGCCCCCATCCACCAGCTTGATGTAGCGCTGGCGCTCCGGTGTGCGGTAGTTGCGGATGGCGCGCGCGGTGTCCGACAGCAGCTTGGAGGCGCTCGGATTGGCCAGTGTGCGGTCCACCCAGGGGGCCGGGGGTTCGCTGCACTGCTCCGGAAAGGTCTTGAGCACCACCGGCGCAAACACCACCGGCACGGCCATGGAGGCACTCACCGCCTCGGCCACGGGCAGGCTGCCCAGATCGATGCAGGCCCCGCCGAACACCGGCGCAATGAAGGGAAAGGGCACGCGGTTGTAGAGATCGGTGGCATTGATCCAGACGTCCGGCTTGCGCTGCCGGTACAGGTCCGCGAAGGTGGCGCGCTTGAACACCTGGTCGTCGAGGTAGTCGGTCAGATGGCGCCGGTCGTTCAGGCCGCCGCGCAGAAAGCGCACGAAGTTGTCCGGCTTGAAGATCGACAGGCGCAGGCCGAATTCCATGTTGCGTTCGAGCACGGCACCGCGGAAGTCGCCCAGGGCCCGGCGCCCGTGCAGCCCGTAGTAGGCGGCCAGCAGCGAGCCGCCCGAGACGCTGCTCATGAAGGTGATGTCGCCCACGAGGTCGTCGCCGTCGGCGCTCAGGGACTCCAGACCCTTGAGCACGCCGAAGCCGAAGGCCGCGGCGCGCATGCCGCCGCCGGACAGGGACAGCGAGATGACGTCTTCACCGACGATGTCACGTGGCGGCGCCACGGTCTGTGCCTGGGGCGGGCGATTGACCGGCGCGTTGTCGATGGAGAAGGCGCAGCCGGTGATCAGCAGCGCGGCAATGGCCGAGGCCAGCGCCGCGCGAAGCGCACGACGCCAAGCAGGCTGAGGGCGGGGCAGGCGCATCGCCGGAAGATAGACGCGAGACGCGCTTTGCGGCGAGCAGGTGTTCATTGCAGCGCCGAAATGCTCTTCGCTTGTCTAGAGCCATTCTTCAGCCACTTTGCCGTCAAGAGCCGCTCCAGAAGCCAATCTGCGATGTCTGATTTGCAGCGGTCCAGCATTCATGCGGCTTTCCAGGCCAAAGTGGCTGGAAAGCCGCATGGGACAAGCGGAAACACGTCTCGGACCGCACGCCGCGAAACCCGCGCTCAAGCGGAAAGCCGCCGCGCAACGGTGTGCCCCGCGGCGGCTGGGCGTGCGCACGTGACGCGTGCCCCGTCTGCGCTCAGTTGCCACTCACCCAGCGCAGCCCGCGGCACGCAGGCTCGGCGCTGAAGCGGCCCTGCACCAGGCACTTGGCGGCGTCCGGGTTCTGCTGGATGGCGAACATCGTGCGCGCTGCCACGGCGGTGTCGGGGAAGTCGCTGAACAGGCCGTCGATGCCGGCTTCATAGAAGGCCAGGTATTCGTTGAGCGGGTTGCCGGCGTAGCTGCTGGCCAGGCGGCGCGGTTCGTTGCGGAAGGTGTAGCCATGCACCAGCAGGCCGGCGGCCTTGGCGTTCTTGATGACGTCGGTGGGCGGGAGCAGCTTGCGGTCGGCGTCGTTCACCAGGCCGTCGCCATTCGCATCGGCGCACTTGCCGGCCTCGACCTTCACGCAGGCGCTGCTGATCAGATAGAACTTCCAGGGGCCGATGCCGTCGGCATAGCTGCGCACCTCGGCCAGCCCCGCGGGGGTGACGAGGTCGGCGTAGGTGCCGGCGCGGCCGGCCACGGTCCAGTCGTAGGGGCGGTCCGAGGGCGGCGCGTAGGCCAGCTTGCCGTCGATGCCCACGCTGTCGGCGTCGATCAGCTGGATCAGGCGCACGCTGGTCTTGCCGCGCAGGTACTTCAGATTCGCCTGCTCGAAGCTCTGGATGAACACCGGCGCATTGCGGTGGTTCCAGCCGGCGCGGGCAAGCACATTGAGCAGCCGGTCTTCCAGCGCCAGGTTGAGCTGCTGGTGGTAGGTCGGGTGCTTGGTCTCGGGGTAGATGCCGATCACGCGGCCTTCCTCGACGCTCTTGCGCTTGGCCAGATCGATGATCTGCTCCAGCGAGGGGATCTTGAACAGGCCGTTGAAGCGCTGGTCCCGCTCGGCAAAGGGTTGCACCGCACGCAGGGTCTGAATCTCGGCCCAGGTGAAGTCACTGGCAAAGAAGCCTTCTTCCGGAATGCCGTCCACCACGGCCGTGCGCTTGCGGGCAGCAAACTGCGGCAGCTCCTTCACGTTGGTGGTGTTGATCATGTTGGGCTCGTGCCGCGCGATCAGCACGCCGTCCCTGGTGGCCACCAGATCGGGCTCGATGTAGTCCGCACCCATTTCGATGGCCAGCGCGTAAGCCTCCAGCGTGTGCTCCGGCAGATAGCCGCTCGCGCCGCGGTGGCCGATCACCAGCGGCCGGGCCTTCGGCGCCCGGTCGCCGCGGGAAGCCGGCGCGCCCGCGCTGTGACCCAGTGCCTGGACGGTCTGCGCGTGGAGCGGTGGGATCATCATGGCCACACCAATGGCTGCGCAGCCGGCAAAGGCGGCCGCGGCGCGAATGAGGTTCAAGCGCATTGCATTCTCCGGTTCGTCATGGCGACCACAGGGTGCGGGTCGCAGGTGCACCGTAGGCAGGGCGTCTTTCAGTTCCGTGAAGCTCGCGCGACAGCTCGGCGATGTTGCATCCGCTTACCCGATCTGCAGGATGCGGCCCGTCGTGTGCACGGCGGCGGCCGCCGGATCAGCGCGCAGGCGCCGCGGCCACCGCCTCATCAAGCCAGCGCAGGAAGGCGGCCACGTCCAGCGGCTTGGTGAAGTAGCGGTCAAAGCCGGCCTGCATGCCAAGCTCGCGATCGCGCGCCATGGCGTTGGCCGACAGCCCCGCGATGGGTGCGTTCTGCAGCGCGGGCATCTGCCGCAGGCGGCTGCACAGGGCATAGCCGTCCATGCCGGGCAGGGCGATATCGACGATCACCATGTCCGGCGCGCTGTTCTGCACGCGCTGCAGCGCAGCTTCGGCATCACCCACGGCTTCGAGGTGCACGGCCGGCCGCAGCCGCATGACCTCGGCGAGCAACTGCACGTTGGCGGGGTTGTCTTCCACATACAGCACCCGATAGTGGCCGATGTGGCCGAGCGGATCGGGGTCGATCACCACCTCGGCGGCCGGCGGGCGCGGGTCGGCCAGCTCGGCCGCCGGCAGGCGCACCGTGAAGGTGCTGCCCGAACCCGGCACCGACTCCACTGCCAGGCTGCCCTGCATCAGCTCCACCAGACGACGTGCGATCACGAGACCGATCCCCGTGCCTTCCACCGGACCCTGCTCGGCACCCAGGCGGTTGAAGGGCTGGAACAGCGCTGCCATCTGGGCCGGCGTCATGCCCGCACCGGTGTCCGCAACACGCAGCAGCACGTCGGCCTCCAAGCGCAGCACCGAGACCTGCACCGCGCCGCCCGGCCGGTTGTACTTGCAGGCATTCGACAGCAGGTTCACGAGCACCTGGCGCAGGCGTGTGGCATCCGCGAGTGCGGCGGCCTCCGGCGGCACGGGTGTCAGCTGCACCTCGACGCGGGCCGACTGGGCCACGCCGTGCACGAGCTGCACGCAGCTGGCCAGCAGTGGCGCCAGGGGGACGGCATCGCGCGACACGACCATCGCACCCGCCTCGATCCGCGAGAGATCGAGCACATCATTGATGAGTTCGAGCAGATGCCAGCCGGCCGACTCGATGTGTGCGAGCTGCTGGTCCACGCCCGCGGGCGCTGCCTGCAGGCGCAGCCGCAACACCTGTGCAAAGCCCAGGATGGCGTTGAGCGGCGTGCGCAGCTCATGGCTCATGCGTGACAGGAATTCCGACTTGGCGCGGTTGGCCTGCTCGGCCGCAGCGAGTGCCTGTGCCAGTTCGGCCGTGCGCTGCTCCACACGCGCTTCGAGCTCGTGGTTGAGCTGCTGCAGCGCCTGCTCGGCCTCGATGCGCGCCGTCACGTCCACAAAGGAGGTCACGGTGGCGTGCGGCACGACCGCACCGGGCGCGATCAGGGGCTGCGAGTTGATCGAGATCCAGGCGCGGCGCCCGTCCGGCCGGTTCACGCCCATCAGCACCTCGCGCACCGGCTGCCCGGTGCGCTGCGCGATCACCGAGGGATGCTGGGTGAAGTCAAAGGCCTGGCCATCTGCCGCAATCGCGTTCCAGCGCGGGTCCATCGAGTCGACCCCGAGCAGCTGGGCACGGGTGAGTCCCAGGATGTGACAGGCAGCCTCATTGCAGTCCAGCACGCGATCGCGCGCGTCCTGGAAGACCACACCCTCGGCCAGGGCCTCGATCAGCTGCTGATGGCGGACTTCGATGTCGCCGAGCACGGCCAGCGGCGCACCGGGTGCGGGCTCGGGCGCCGTGGGCTGGGCATGCGATGGACGGTCTTGCGCACTCATGGGCGCGGATCGTAGCGAGGCTGCGCGGCCGGCATCATCAAGGGTTGTCTCGGATGCCGCGCAGCGGGCGCCATGCCCTGACATGGATCAAGCGCGCCCAGCCCCGGGGATGGCCTGCGCGTCAGGTCGTGGCTATCATCCGGACCGTTGGTGCTCGTGCCGCTCTTCAGGGGCGGTGCAGTTAAACGGGAATCAGACGGCAGGACGCGGCCTCGCGTCGTGCCCAACCTGAGCTGCCCCCGCAACGGTAAGCGGACGAAGACCTCGGTCTTCCGCTCGTGTCGAAGATCCACTGGACGCCTGCGTCTGGGAAGGACACACGGGTCGCCTCCGCCAGCCCGGATACCGGCCAACAGGGGGCGTGTGCTGCAAGGCACTCGCCACAAGGTGCACGCTGGCGGGGAAGCCGGCACGCACACGCCAACGAAAGCTCTCATGTTCCGCTCCGATGTCCGGCTGGATACAGCCGCCGCACCGGCGTCGCCCACGCGCGCGCCGGCAAGTTCGTCACGTCCCTTCGTTCCCTCCCTCCTGTGCGCCGCGCTGCTGGCGACCGTCAGCTCGGCCGTGCTGGCGCAGACCGCCGCGCCAGCTGGCAGCGTCAGCACGCAGGCGCCCGTGGTCATCACCGGCACCCTGCAACCCACGTCCGTGCAGCGCCTGGCGGCCGACGTGGTGGTGATCGACCGCGAAACCATCGAATCCAGCACCGCAGACTCGGTGGCCGACCTGCTGCGCCGCGAAGCCGGCCTGCAGCTCTCGCGCAATGGCGATGCCGGGCAGCCCACCGCACTGTTCATCCGTGGCGCTGCAAGCGGCCAGACCGTGGTGCTGATCGACGGCGTGCGGGTCGGCTCGGCCACGCTCGGGCAGCCCACGTTCGAGCACCTGGATCTGAACAGCATCGAGCGCATCGAAGTCCTGCGCGGACCGGGCTCCAGCCTGTACGGTGCCGCCGCGCTGGCGGGCGTGATCCAGATCTTCACGCGGCGCGGCGCAGGTGCACCACGCTGGACGGCCTCGTTGGCAGCGGGCCGGTTTGGCTCGGCCCAGGCTGCTGCAGGACTTTCTGGTGCGCAAGGCGTGCTCGACTACGCCGTGCAACTGGGCCATGAGCGCAGCGACGGTGTGTCTGCCCTGCGCCCCAACGACCGCTTTGGCAACTACAACCCGGATCGAGACGGCTTCTCGCGCGACAGTGTTCAGGTGCAGGGCGGATTGAGCCCGGACAACACCCAGCGTCTGGGCGTGCTGCTGATGCAGAGCCGGCTGAGCAACCATTACGACGCCAGCCAGTTTCTGCCGCCCAACTTCGATCAGGACAACACCCCGGACTTCCGCAGCGAGGGCAAGACCCGGCTGGCCGCACTGGACTGGCGCGGTGATCTGCCGGGCACGCTCAAGGCGCAGACCCGTGTGTCGCGCAGCGTGGATGACGTGCGTTCCGGCGCTGCTGTCGTGAACCGGTTCAAGACCACGCGTGATCAGCTCAGCGCCCAGCTCGCGCTGAAGCTTGGCCCGGCGGGTCAGCTGGTCGGCGCGCTCGAACACACGGACGAGCAGGCCGCAAGCAGCAGCTTCGTACGCAACGTGAGCCGCACCAACACGGCTGCAACGCTTGAATTGACCGGTGCTTCGGGCGCGCTGTCCTGGCAGGCCGATCTGCGTCGGGATGCCCCGAGCGACTATGCGGATGCGACGACCGCGCGCCTGGGCGGGGCCTGGGCCCTGACACCGGCGCTGCGCATCAAGCTGCTCGGTGGCAGCACTTTCCGTGCACCGAGCTTCAACGATCTGTACTTCCCCGGTTATGGCGTGGCTGGCCTGAAGGCCGAGACCGGCCGCAGCCTCGAAGCGGGTCTCGCCTGGCGCACCGGCCACACCGAGGCGGGTCTCACCCTGTACCGCAACCGGGTGCACGACCTGATCGGCTATGAGTCCGACCGTACCCGCTGCCCGGCCGACCCGGCCTACGACTTCGGTTGCGCACGCAACATCAACCGGGCTCGTCTCGAGGGTGCCACGCTCAGCGTCACCCATTCGGCCGGCCCCTGGGAGCTGCGCAGCACCCTCGACGCACTGGAAGCGCGCGACGAACGCACCCAAGCCCGTCTTGCGCGCCGCGCAGCCCACCAGGGCAGCGCCAGCGCCCTGTACAGCGCGGGGGACTGGCGCTGGGGCGCCAGCGTGCTGCAAGTGGGCGCGCGGCCCGACGGCGGCAAGCGCTTGGCGGCCGAAACCACGCTCGACTTGCAGGCCCAGTGGCGGGTCTCCCGCGGCGTGAGCCTGCAGGCCCGGCTGCTCAACGCCACCGACGAACGGATCGAGCCCGCACGCGACTATCAGGGCCTGGGTCGCCAGTTCTGGCTGGGCATCAAGCTGCAAGGCAACCTGTAGTGACGACTGCGGCACCCCGGATTCTGGTGCTTGGCGGCGCGCGCAGCGGCAAGTCGCGGCGCGCCGAGCAGCTGGTTGCCGAGTGGCTTTCGCGGCCGCAGCGCCGCGCCGTGTTGCTGGCCACGGCTGTGGCAGGCGATGCCGGCATGGCGCAGCGCATCGCGCGTCACCAGGCCGACCGCGCGCAGCGCCTTCCGCAGCTGGCCTGCGTCGAGGTCGGCCGCGACCTGCCGGATGAACTGCGGCGATGCAGCCACCCCGATACGCTGGTGGTGGTGGACTGCCTCACACTGTGGCTGGCGCAGCTGATGGCACCGCCAGAGGCTGCGGGCGACACCGCATGGACTGCAGCGCAGTGCGCAGCCGAGATCGAGCGGCTGTGCTCGTCGCTGCAGGTGGCGACCGGTCCGGTGGTGCTGGTGTCGAACGAGGTCGGCATGGGCGTCACCCCGCTCGGTGCGCTGACGCGCGAGTTCGTGGATACCCAGGGTCGCATGCACCAGCAGCTCGCGCGGCAGGTGGCACGTGTGGAGCTGGTGGTGGCCGGCCGCGTGCTGGCGCTGCCGATTGAGCCCGAGGAGGTCTTTGCATGAAGCCTGCACTTCGATCCCTGGCGCACGGCTTGCGAGTGCTGACGCGCTGCCTGGCCGCTGGTGCGGTGAGTGGTCTGGTCCTGGCCGGCGCAGTGCAGGCGCAGATCGTCGTCAAGGACGATCGCGGCCGCAGCGTCCGCCTGGGCGCCGCGCCGCAACGCATCGTGAGCCTGCTGCCCTCACTGACGGAGTCGGTCTGTGCGCTGGGTGCCTGCGATCGGCTGGTGGGCACGGATCAGTTCTCGAACTGGCCGGCCCAGGTTGTCGCGCTGCCCAAGCTCGGCGGCATTGATGATGCGCAGGTCGAGCGCATCGTCGCACTGCGGCCCGATGTGGTGCTGGCATCGCGCACGGCGCGGGTGGCCGCGCGGCTCGAAGCACTGGGCGTGCCTGTGATCGCGCTGGAATCCGACACCCATGCCGATGTGCAATCCAGCCTGCGTCTGCTCGGCCAGGTGCTGGATACCCAGGCGCGGGCAGACGCGCTCTGGGCGCGCATCGAGACCGAGTTCGCGCGCGCACGGGAGCGCGTGCCCCCGGCCCTTGCCGGCAAGCGGGTGTACTTCGAGGTCGATGAAGGACTCTGGGCGGCGGGCGAACCCTCGTTCATCGGGGCCACGCTCAAGCGCCTGGGCCTGAACAACATTGCAGATGCATCCCTGGGCGCGTTCCCTCAGCTCAATCCGGAGTTCGTGATCCGTGCGCAGCCCGATCTGATCATGCTGTCCGCCACGCGCCTGCGCGACATGCGTGCGCGCCCGGGCTGGTCCGGCCTGAGGGCGTTGCAGCGCAACCAGGTCTGCGCTTTTTCCGCTGCCGACTTTGAAGTGCTCGTGCGACCCGGTCCGCGCATGGGCGAGGCGGCCGGCAAGATTGCCGACTGCCTGGCCCAGGTGCCGGCCGTGCGGTGAGCGCCATGCTGCGCTTCGTGCCCGACGCCCTGCTCAGTCCGCGCGGGTTCGCGCGTCGGCAGCAGCAGCGCCTGCTGCTGGCACTGCTCGCGGTGGCCGTGGTGCTTTGCGCCGCGGGCCTGGCGGTGGGCAGCGAAGGCTTTTCCATCGGGCGTCTGGTCATCGATCTGCTCGGCCCGCAGGCCGGGCTGATCGTGGGCGAGATCCGGGCGCCGCGCACACTCGGCGCACTGCTCGTGGGCGCGTTGCTGGGGTTGGCAGGTGCGCTGGCGCAGGCGCTGTTCAGAAACCCGCTGGCCGATCCGTTCCTGCTGGGTTCGGCATCCGGCGCTTCGCTGGCGGTGGTGGCGCTGCTGGCCCTTGCGTCGGGCGGGGGTGCGGGCTGGCTCGCGGCGCCATGGTTGTTCGGTCTGGGGCTGTCGGGCGCGGCCTTCGTCGGCGCGCTGGGCGGCGTGCTGCTCGCGCTCGTGCTGGCCCAGGGTGCGCAGCACAGCCTGCGACTCCTGCTGGCGGGTGTGGTGGTGGGCATGGTGCTCAGCGCGCTGGGCGACCTGCTGGGTGCCTGGGTACCGGAGGTCCTGCGCGGCCGGCAGGCCTTTCTGCTGGGTACCACGGCCTATCTGGGCTGGACCAGCGTGGGTCTGATGAGCCTCGCGCTCGCACTCTGTCTCCCCCCGGCGCTGCGTCTGTCGCGTCTGCTTGATGCACTGAGCCTTGGCGAAGATGCAGCAAGCAGCCTGGGCCTGCCGATCACACGCGTGCGCATGGCGCTGGTCTCTGTGCTGGCCCTGTGTACGGGCGTGGCCGTGGCGCAGGCCGGGCTGGTCGCGTTCGTTGGCTTGGTCGCACCGCATCTGGTGCGCCGGTATGCACCCTCGGCAAGCGGCTTCCTGCTGCTGGCTAGCGCGCTCACCGGAGGCGTCCTGCTCCTTGCTGCAGACGTGCTTGCGCGCGGCTTGATTGCCCCGCGCGAGCTGCCTGTGGGTGTGGTGACGGCCCTGTTGGGCGGCATCTACCTTCTGGTGCTGATGCATCGCAGGCGCATCGCATGAGCACGATCCGCGCAAATCAGCTCAACGTGCGGCTCGGCGATTCTGCCGTGCTGCGCGACGTGGATGCACAGTTCGGCGTGGGATGGACGGCCGTGGTCGGCCCCAACGGCGCCGGCAAGTCCACGCTGCTGCGTGCGCTGGCGGGTCTGCTGCCCGCAGCCACAGGGTCGATCGAGATCGACAGCGTGCCTTTGAGCACGCTGAGCGCCCCGCAGCGTGCGCAGAAGATTGCATGGCTGTCGCAACTCAGTCCGGCGGACGCGGACCTGACCGTGCGCGAGACCGTGGCGCTCGGCCGGTTGCCCCATATCGGGCTCTTTGGTGCCATGCGAGCCGAGGACGAGGCCGCCGTGGAGCTTGCCATGCGGCAGATGGCCTGCAGCGCCTGGCAGGACCGACGCCTGCCGCAGCTCTCCGGCGGCGAGCGGCAGCGCGTACTGCTGGCGCGCGCCCTGGCCACTCAGGCCCCCGTGCTGCTGCTGGATGAGCCGACGACGCATCTCGATCCACCGCATCAGGTGGGCTTGATCGGCCTGTTGCGCGAGCTGGCCGAGCACTGTGTGGTGGTGAGCGTGCTGCACGACCTGTCTTTGGCACTGCATGCCGACCGGCTGCTGCTGCTCGATGCCGGCCGCGTGCAGGCGCATGCGTCGAGCCGCTCGCCGGAACTGCACCAGGCACTGTCTGCCGTCTTTGGCGGCAGCATCCGTGTGGATGATGCGCACGAGGTGCCGCGCATCGATCTCGTGCATGAACCTCGCACCCCTTTTCAGGATCCACAGGCATGAACCATCCCCTGATGCCAGGGCCGTACCCGGTCAGCGCAGACACCTTGTTCGACATTGCGCCCCTCCCGGAGCACTCGCGTGCGAGGCAGGTGCAGGCCCTGCTCGATGCCAAGACCAAGCCCCTCGGTGCGCTCGGCCGCCTGGAGGCGCTCGCGGTGCAGATGGCCTGCGTGCTGGACACCGATGCGCCGCGGCTCATCGAGCCGCAGCTGGTGGTGTTTGCCGCCGACCACGGGCTGGCGCGTCATGGCGTGTCGGCCTATCCGAGCGAGGTCACCGCGCAGATGGTCGACAACATGCTGCGCGGGGGCGCGGCCGTGTCGGTGCTGGGGCGTCTGCACGGCCTGACGCTGACTGTGGCGGACTGCGGCGTGGCACGCGACTTCACGGCGCAGACCGGCCTGTACAACGCCAAGGTGACGGGTTGCGAGCACGGCACGGCCGACAGCAGCCTCGTGCCTGCCATGCAGGCCGCGCAGTGTGCCCAGGCCATGCACCAGGGCGCGGCGCTGGTTGATCATCTGCCCGGCAATGTGCTCCTGCTCGGCGAGATGGGCATCGGCAACACCTCGGCGGCGAGCCTGCTGATGCATCGGCTGACCGCTCTGCCGCTGGCGCAGTGCGTGGGCCGCGGCACAGGGCTCGACGATGCCGGGCTGGCACGCAAGCAGGCGACGCTTGCGCACGTGCTGGCGCGCCATCCGCAGGCCCTCGAGCCGCTCGACGCACTGGCTGCGCTGGGCGGCCTGGAGATTGCAACGATGACCGGTGCCGTACTGCGCGCGGCACGGCAGCGCCGGCTCATCGTGGTGGACGGCTTCATCACGACAGCTGCGGTTGCCGTGGCGGCTGCCTTGGCACCCGCAGTCCTGTCGCGCTGCATCTTTTCTCACAGCTCCGCAGAAAGCGGCCATGCGCGCTGGCTGGCCCATCTGGGCGTGCAGCCTGTGCTCGATCTGGGCCTGCGCCTGGGCGAGGGCTCGGGCGCTGCCCTGGTCCTGCCCATCCTCAAGGCGGCCGGCGCGCTGCTCAATGAGATGGCCAGCTTTGCATCGGCTGGCGTCAGCGAGCGGAGCTGAACCCATGCGCCACGAGCTGAGGCTCTGCGGGGTCGCGCTGCAGTTCCTCACGCGTGTCCCTGTGCCCGGGCGCTTGCTCGGCGGTACGGCGTCGGAGCCCGCCTGGGACGCCGCCTGGCTCAACGAGTGCGTGCGCTACTTCCCCCTCGTCGGCGCCCTTGTCGGTGCCTGCGGGGCGCTCGTGCTTGCAGGGGCGCAGGCCCTTCTGCCTCCAGCGGCAGCCGCGCTGGTGGCCGTCATGGGCATGATCTGGCTGACCGGGGCCTTTCATGAGGACGGGCTGGCGGACACCTTTGACGGCCTGGGCGGCAGCGTCTCGCGGGCGCGCGCGCTGGAGATCATGAAGGATTCGCGCATCGGCACCTACGGCGCGCTGGCGCTCGGCACCGTGACCGCCCTGCGCGTTCTGGTGCTGGCGGCACTGCTGGCGCATGGCGTGCTGCTCACCGGTGCGGCGCTCGTCATGGCGCATGCCGTGTCGCGCACGGCCTCGCTCGCGGTGATGGTGAGCCTGCCCTACGCCGGGGACATGGAGCATGCCAAGGCCAAGCCGCTGGCCACGCAGGTGCCCGTCGGGCAGCTGGGCTGGGGGCTTGTGGTGCTCACCGTCGTGCTGCTGGCCGCAATCGGTGCGGCGTGGACGCTGGACCGGCATGCATCGCAATGGGCGGTGACGGCGGCCGCGCTGCTTGGCAGTGGCGCGGTCGTTGCCGCATTGATGCGGCGCTGGCTGCGGCAGCGCCTGGGCGGCTACACCGGCGATACCCTCGGCGCCACTCAGCAGCTCAGCGAAGTTGCCGGACTCACGGCCGTGCTGGTCGGTCTGCGGCTGCTTGCATAGGCAAGAGCAATGCGTGAAGCACACGAGACCCCGGCGCTCATGCAGCTGCATGCGTGGCGCCACCCGCGCGTGGCGGCGGCACAGGGCCGGTGCATCGGCATCACCGACCTGCCGGTTGACGCACGCAAGGCGCGCCGTCTCGCCCGGCGCATCCACGTGCATGCGCGCCGCCTGAACCTGGCGCTGCGGGTGGTCACGGGCTCGCTGCAGCGCAGCCACGCGGTGGGCCGCGCACTGCGTCGACTGGGCTGGGTCCACCATGTGGACGCCCGGCTCAATGAAGCCAGCTTCGGCACCTGGGATGGGCTGGCCTGGCAGCAGATCGACGTGACCGAGATCGACCGCTGGGTCGCGCACTTCCTGCACCATGCGCCGGGGGGTGGCGAAAGCGCGGCGCAGGTGATCGACCGGGTGCGTCGCTGGCAGCCGCCCACAGGCTGCCAGGTGCTCGTCACCCACGGCGGCTGGCTCAGTGCGGCGCTGTGTCTGGCACGCGGGCAGGCGCGCGCATGCAGCGCCGCGCAGTGGCCACGCGCGCCGGCGCACAGCCGCTACCTGGCACTGGACGTCGCAGTGCTGTGGCCCTAGGAGATGTCGATCTTCTGACCCATCATCGGCACGCTGGCGTCCCAGCCCAGCGCGTCCTTCAGGTGCAGGCGCATGGCGTCGGCCGCATCGGGCTCGCCATGGTTCAGGAACACCTGCTGCGGGGCGCTCACCTTGCTCGCCTTGAGCCAGGCGCACATCTCCTGCCAGTCGGCGTGGCTGGAGAGGCCGTCGATCTGTTCTACACGCGCCTTCACCGGCACATCCTCGCCATGGATGCGCACCCAGGCCTCGCCGGCCACCAGCTTGGCGCCACGGGTGCCGCCCGCCTGATAGCCGGCAAACACGATGGTGTTGCGCGCATTCGGCGCCATGCGCGCCAGGTGATGCAGCACGCGGCCGCCGGTGGCCATGCCGCTGGCCGAGAGGATGATGTGCGGCCCGCGCAGCTTGGCCAGGTTCATGGATTCGGCCTGGTTGCCGATGATGTGCGTGCCCTCGGTGATGGCGCGCAGCTGCGCCTTGGTCAGGCGGTGCTCGCGGCTGAACTTCATGTAGGCCTCGGTGGCCTCGCGGGCCATCGGGCTGTCGAGGAATACCGGAATGTCCGGAATCTGGTTGGCGGCCTTCAACTCCATGATCAGGTGCAGCAGGGCCTGGGCGCGGCCCACGGCAAAGGTGGGCATGAGCACCGCGCCCTTGGCCAGGGCCGTCTCGCTGATGATCATGGCCAGCTCGTCGGCCACGTCCTCGTTGCTGTGCAGGCGGTTGCCGTAGGTGGACTCCAGTAACAGGTAGTCGCACTCGGGCAGCTTCTCGGGGCCGCGCATCATCAGGTCGCCCGGGCGGCCCACATCGCCCGAGAACACCAGGCGCGCGCCGCCGGCTTCCACCAGCACCATCGCGCTGCCCAGCAGGTGGCCGTTGGGGATGAAGGTGCAGGTCACCTTGTCCTGCCCGCTGCCCACCACGAAGGGCTTGCGCGGCGCCACGTCGCGCAGGCGGGTCAGGGCCTTCTGGGCGTCGCGCGCGTCGAACAGGGGCAGGGCGGGGGCGTGGCGGCTCGTGCCCTTGGCATTGGCATAGCGCGCGTCCTCTTCCTGCAGATGCGCGGCGTCGGGCCAGAGAATGCGGCACAGGGCCTCGGTGCCCGGCGTGCAGTAGACATCGCCCTTGAAGCCGCGCGCGCTCATCACCGGCACATAGCCGCTGTGGTCAATGTGCGCATGGGTCAGCACCACGGCCGAGAGTGAGCGTGGCGAGAACTCCGGCGGCGCCCAGTTCAGTTCGCGCAAATGCTTGAAGCCCTGGAACAGCCCGCAGTCGATCAGCAGCTTGGTCTTGCCGAACTGCAGCAGGGTCTTGGAGCCGGTGACGCAGCCGGCCGCGCCGAGGAAGGTGATCTTGATCATTGTCTGGCCACGAGGGAGCGTGCGCATCCGCGGCAGCTCGGAAGCAAAGGGGAGTTCGATTGTGTCACCGCAAGTGCGTCCGCTGTGCGATACGCATTTGCGTTGGCGCAAAGCAAAGGGGTCAGCGCATCCTGCGCTGACCCCTCGATTCGCGTCGGGAACTGTGGGCGCTACATCGTTTCGTTGTACAGCTCGCGGCCGATCAGCATGCGGCGGATCTCGCTCGTGCCGGCGCCGATCTCGTAGAGCTTGGCGTCGCGCCACAGGCGGCCGGTGGGGTACTCGTTGATGTAGCCGTTGCCGCCCAGGATCTGGATCGCGTCGCCGGCGATCTTTGTGGCGGCCTCGGCGCAGTACAGGATCACGCTCGCGCAGTCCTTGCGCACGGTGCGCACGTGCTCGCTGCCGAGCTTGTCGAGGTTCTTGCCCACCTGATAGCAGTAGGCGCGGCTGGCCTGCAGCACGGTGTACATGTCGGCCACCTTGCCCTGGATGAGCTGGAACTCGCCGATGCTCTGGCCGAACTGCTTGCGGTCGTGGATGTAGGGAATCACCACGTCCATGGCGGCCTGCATGATGCCGATGGGACCGGCGGCCAGCACGGCACGTTCGTAGTCCAGGCCGCTCATCAGGACCTTCGCGCCCTGGTTGAGGCCGCCGAGGATGTTCTCGGCCGGCACTTCCACGTTCTGGAACACGAGCTCGCCGGTGTGGCTGCCGCGCATGCCGAGCTTGTCGAGCTTCTGCGCGATCGAGAAGCCCTTCATGCCCTTCTCGATCAGGAAGGCTGTCACGCCGCGCGCACCCATCTCGGGCTCCGTTTTCGCATACACGACCAGCGTGTCGGCATCCGGGCCGTTGGTGATCCACATCTTGTTGCCGTTCAGGACGTAGTAGCCGCCCTTGTCTTCCGCGCGCAGCTTCATGCTGATGACGTCGGAACCGGCGCCCGGCTCGCTCATGGCGAGTGCACCCACGTGCTCGCCGGTGATCAGCTTGGGCAGGTACTTGGCGCGCTGCGCCTCAGTGCCGTTGCGCTTGATCTGGTTGACGCACAGATTGGAGTGCGCGCCGTAGGACAGGCCCACCGAGGCCGAGGCACGGCTGATCTCCTCCATGGCCACCATGTGCGCCACATAGCCCATGTCGGCGCCGCCGTACTGCTCCGGCACGGTGATGCCGAGCACGCCCAGATCGCCCATCTTGCGCCAGAGGTCCATCGGGAACTGGTCGCTCTTGTCGATCTCGGCGGCGCGCGGCGCGATCTCGGCCTGCGCAAAGTCGCGCACCGCGTCACGCAGTGCGTCGATGTCCTCGCCGAGATCAAAACTGATGCCTGGAAGCTGCATGGTCTGCGGGGTCCTGTGCGAATTGACGTTAACGTAAAGTCGCCATTATCCGGAGCCCGCCACCCGCTTGCAAACCCCGGCGCGCCCTCGGCGGCCGGACCGGCTGCGGCTAGCGGACGCGCCGCACGCTCACCCAGTCGAACACCAGGCGGCAGGCCGGGGCCGACACGCCGGCCTTGAAACGCGTCTGCGCCAGCGCCTCCAGGGCTGCGCGCTCGAACTCCGCGCCGCCGCTGCTGTTGACGATCACCGGCTGCTGCGCCGTGCCGCGGCCATCCAGCGCAAAGCCCACCAGCGCCCAGCCGCTGCGCGCCTCCGCCCGCGCCTTGGCCGGGTAGCTGGGCGGCGCAGGCTGTTGCACATGCTCCTTGCAGGCCTGCTGCGCGGCCACTTCGGGCGGCACGATGCGCAGCTCCGCGGGCAGGGTGGCCGGCGCCTGCTCCATGCTCGCGCAGCCCAGCGTCAGGCTCAGGCTTGCGGCGAGCACCATGCCCAGACCGGCATGCTGCAGGGTGCGGTGGGCGGGCTGAACGGGATGCGAGGGATGCGGCTGGCTCATGCGTGGGGCCCAGGCGGTTGAAGAACGGAATGCGCGGGAGCCTAGCGCCGCATGATTGCGCCGTCGATGCCGCAGCTAGGCGAAGGCGCAGCCTGCGGGTACAACCGCGGCGCACAAGACACAGCATCTGGAGACGCCCGCCCATGTCCGCCCTACTGACTGATTCCAACCGCCTGCCGACCCCGGCAGCGCCCGACGCGCAGCGGCGCGAGCTGCTGGCCGGCAGCATGGCTGCACTGACGCTGGCCCTGGCGCCCGCCGTGCAGGCCCAGGCCCAGACGCCTGGCCAATCCCAGCCCCTGCCCAAGCCCGCCAGCGGCCGCATCGAGCGCCTGGCGAACTTCCCGAGCAAGCTCATCGACCCACGCCACGTCGACATCTGGCTGCCCGAGGGCTATGACGAAGCCGTGCGCGCCGGCCGCCGCTTTGCCGTGATCTACATGCACGACGGCCAGATGCTGTTCGACGCCTCCACCACCTGGAACAAGCAGGCCTGGAATGTGGACGTGACCCTTTCGCGCCTGATGCGCGAGCGCCGCATTCCGGATGTAATCGTGGTGGGTGTATGGAACAACGGCAAGTTTCGCCACAGCGAATACATGCCGCAGAAGTTCCTGCCTCTGCTGCAGCCCGCGATCCGCGAGCGCCTGGTGCGCGAGGGCCTGCAGGGCAGGCCGCAGAGCGACGCCTATCTGCGCTTCCTGGTCGAGGAGCTCAAGCCCGCCATCGACGCGCGCTTTGCCACCCGCACCGAGCGCGAACACACGTTTCTGATGGGATCGAGCATGGGCGGGCTGATCAGCGTGTATGGCATGAGCGAGCACCCGCAGGTGTTCGGCGGTGCGGCCGGCCTGTCCACCCACTGGGTTGGCGGCTTCCAGGCCAATTCGCACATTCCACTGGCGGCCTTCAACTACCTGCGCGACCACCTCGCCGACCCGGCCACGCACCGGCTCTACCAGGACCACGGCACCACGGAACTTGACGCGATCTACGCGCCGTACCAGCGCTTCGTGGACGAGATCGCGCGCGACCGCGGCTACACGCAAGCCAACTACCTGAGCCGGGTGTTTGAAGGCACCGGCCACAACGAACGCGCCTGGGCCGCGCGCCTGGAGATTCCGCTGCTCTTTCTCTTCGGACGCAGCTGACGCCCGGATTTCATGAGTGAGATCGGCTCTGGATGCGCCTCTTCAGGCCAAAGTGGCTGAAGAAGTCCGCCAGACACGCGATCAGCCTGCCTCGGTTCGTGCCGCCTCATCGCGCCAGCGCCTCAGCCCCCCACCATGCCTACCCTGCGTCTTGTTGCCCTGACCCTGCTGGCGCTGCTGGCCTTTGCCGGCAACTCCCTGCTGTGCCGGGCGGCGCTGGCGCACACCCAGATTGACGCGGCCAGCTTCACCACCGTGCGCATGGTTTCCGGCGCGCTGGCCCTGTGGCTGCTGGTGCAGCTGCGCACGCCGGATGGTGCGCGTACCGGGCAGGGCAGTTGGGGTTCGGCGGCCGCGTTGTTTGCCTATGCCGTGGCCTTCTCGTTTGCCTATGTCCAGCTGGGTGCGGCGCTGGGGGCGCTGATTCTCTTTGGCGCCGTGCAGACCAGCATGACGAGCTGGGGCCTGCTGCGCGGCGAGCGCCTGCGCGCGCTGCAGGTGCTCGGGCTGCTGCTGGCCTTCGGCGGCCTGCTGGGCCTGCTGCTGCCCGGGCTGTCTGCGCCGCCGCTGGCGCCCGCCCTGCTCATGGTGCTGGCTGGCTGCGCCTGGGGCGTGTACTCCCTGCGCGGCAAGGGCGCGGGTGATCCGCTGCAGGTCACGGCCGGCAACTTCATGCGCACGGTGCCCATGGCGCTGGCGCTGAGCCTGGCGCTGGCGGCGCAGGCCCGGCTCGACACCGCCGGCCTGATCTACGCCATGCTCTCCGGCGCGCTGACCTCGGGCGTGGGCTACGCCATCTGGTACGCCGCGCTGCCGCATCTGCGCGCCACCAGTGCGGCCACCTTGCAGCTCAGCGTGCCGGTGATTGCGGCGGCAGGCGCTGTGCTGTTCCTGGGGGAGGCCCTGAGCCTGCGCCTGTTGCTCGCCTCGGTGGCGATCCTCGGTGGCATCGCATTGGTCGTGCTGATCGGGCAGCGCCGCACCTGAGTGCGCGCCCAGCGCCTTCCCGGAGGCCGTTTCGACAAGGCTTTTCGCTTGTCTGGCAAGGGTTTCCAGCCATTTTGGTCTGGAAACCCGCATGGATAGGGCGTCTGCGTTTGCGAGTCCGGGCGTGGCGGATCGGATTGCGACCCGCCACGCCGCTCGCTCAGGGCAGCGGCTTCTTGCAGAAGCCGATCCGGTCCGTCACCGGCAGCGGCGCGGAGTCACCCGTGGTCAGCAGCAGATCGGCGCTCAGGTCGATGATGTACGCGCAGTCCTGAAGGCCCGCCACCGTGAAGCCCGAAGGCGTGCAGGCACCCACGCGTTCGTTTGGCCCGGCGGCCGGCAGCGTGAAGGCATACGGGCCACCGGGGCCTTGCATGCTCACGCTCACCGCGCCCAGGTTGGGGTGGGTGGCGGTGATGACCACGTCCAGCCCGGCCTGCACGCCGGCGCAGCCATTGGTGCGCAGCTGCAGCACGTCCACCGACACCACCGCCAGCTGGTCGCTGAGCTTGTACGGTGCCCAGGCGCCGCCTTTGCTCACGTTCTGGTAGCGCACGTTCTCGATGGCGACATGCG
This sequence comes from Burkholderiales bacterium, assembly GCA_027484405.1. GTDB lineage: Bacteria > Pseudomonadota > Gammaproteobacteria > Burkholderiales > Burkholderiaceae_C > Piscinibacterium. The sequence goes on along the minus strand of JAIXTA010000081.1, from coordinate 9,286 downwards.
CGCAGGTGCCGGCATCCGCCTCGCTGGCCGGGTTGCCCACCTCGCGGACCCGCATGCGCAGGGCCACGTGACGGTTCTGCGCAAAGATCGCGCCGAACACGGTGCTGCTGTCGCCACCCTTGACGCCGTTCACGTCGATCGAGGGCGAGGCCGCCAGCGCCCCGGTGATCACGTTGAGCATGTTGCCGTTGGGGTTGAAGAAGCCCTCCGGCCCGAACACGTTGCTGTCCTGCGGCACGCGGATCCAGCCGCCCACGATCTGCGCGTTGTTGGGGCCGCCGCCGGGCACGGCCGCGTCTGCGTAGATGTAGCGGGTCTTCACCGGGTTGGGGTCGCCGGGGAAGGCGGGCGCATAGCGCTCGTTGCGGCCGATCAAGGTGGCGGCGTATTGCGTGGGGCCCACGGGCGTCCAGGCGCCGGTCGGGTTGCCGCTGGCGTCCGTGGGGCGAACCTCGAAGCGGTACTCCAGCGGCTGGCCGTTCAGTGTCTTGGGCAGCACGCCGTTCAGGCGCACGCTGGAATAGAAGGCGCGATGGTCGCCCACGGTCTTGCCGCTGCCCGGGACGGCGCTGTCGATCTGGCTGGCAAAGAGGTAGCCGCCCAGTGCATCGAACACCGGCAGTGGCTCATTGGTGCGCGGCTGCTCCTTCAAACACAGGTCCACGCAGAAGCAGGGGCCGGCATTCTCGCGGTCGGGTGCACGCCCGCGCGTGCGCGGCTCGGTGAGCAGCGGGGTGCCGCCCAGCGTTTCCACGCGGAAATAGAGGTCCGGCCCGCCGGTCCATTCCAGATTGATGGAGGGCGAGAAGATCGTGCGCTTGAAGTCGCTGGCCAGATAGTCGATGCGGAAGTGGCCGGCAGCGTTCGTGACGGCGCTGCCCAGGTCGTCGTCCTGCAGCCAGTCCACGTCGAAGGCGCGCACTCGGACGCCGCCGATCGGCGCCTGCGTCTCGCAGTGGCGCACATGTCCGCAGATGGTCCAGGCGCCGAAGCGGCCGCGCACGCCACACCAGGTGCGGTGCGGAATCACGTACTCCCAGGCGGCGGTCTGCTCGCTCTCGCTCTGGCGCCACAGCGGCTGCAGCACCGTGATGCCGAACTGCAGCGGCACGGGCGGCCGCGGGCCGGGCTTGAGGTGCGGCACCGTCGGGCACCAGAGGTCCAGCTCGAAGGGCCCGCCGTCATAGTTCTTCTCCGACAGACCGATGCTGAAGTTGCCCTGCTCGTCGATCAGCCCCTCGGCCAGCAGGCGGCCGGCCTTGGCCGCTGCAGCCGCCTCGTCCACCGGACCGAAGGTGTCCTTGGCGGCCGCAACCGCCAGTGCCGTGGTGCGGGCGTCCGCATCCACGCGATACAGCTTGAGTGTGAGCCCCGTGAGCGGCTCGATGCAATCACCGCACAGCGCTCCGCGCAGCGACCCTTTGAAGACATAAGACATGACCTGACTCCTGCATGGCGTCCCCGCGATGACAAGGGCCCTGGAGGCGGGCCATGCACCACACTAGGCAACACGCCGCAGGCGCATCAATGACGAAATCAGGTCATCACGCACAGGCGCGTCGTGCGAATGCGGGAGCGTGCAGACAGTGCACCTGCCCGAAGGCTTGGCAAAGCTGCGGCCGGCAGCCCGGCACCGGGCCGATGCGAGAATCGCTAGCATCCGCGCAGAAGCACGCACACCTCCAGGAGAATTTCGATGTGGACCTTCAATAACGACACCGACGGCGATGAAGGCAAGAGCAAGGTCGCCGCGTTCATCGACCAGAAGACCTTCGCCTCGCGCCACGTGCTGGTCTACGGCCCGATCACCCAGGCCCTGGCCAAGGACGTCTGCGGCCGTCTGCTGGCCTTGGCCGCCGAGTCCAAGGACCCGATCACCATGATCGTCTGCTCGCCCGGCGGCCATGTGGAAAGCGGCGACGCCATTCACGACATGGTGCGCTTCATCGAGGTGCCGGTGAACATGATCGGCAGCGGCTGGGTGGCCAGCGCCGGCACGCACATCTTCCTGGCCGCGCCCAAGGAACGCCGCGTCTGCCTGCCCAACACCCGCTTCCTGATCCACCAGCCCAGTGGCGGCGCGGGCGGCCAGGCCACCGACATCGCCATCCAGGCGCGCGAGATCATCAAGATGCGCGAGCGTCTGGCGCGCATCATCGCCGCCGAGACCGGCCAGCCGTTGGAGAAGGTGCAGGCCGACATCGACCGCGACTACTGGATGAGCACCGACGAGGCGATTGCCTACGGCCTGGTGTCCAAGGTCATCGAGCGCCGCAGCGAGATCTGAGGCCGGGCCCGGGGTGCCCTGGACGCCTCATCGGATCGCGCATCAATGCAAATGCGTTGATTTCGGCCACTTCATTGAAGCGGTGGTCACGCGCCCTTGTCGCTTGTCTGGCAAGCGTCTTCGGGCCATCGATTCACGTGAATCGTGAGCAATAGGTCGTTTTCGGCCGTGCAAAGTTCGTGTGTGGCGCGCGCTGCTGCCATCCGGCAGCGGTGGCCCGCGCATTCAGCGGTCTGTCCGCGTGCGGCGCGCCTTCAAGGCGCCGGTCTGCGGCCCGGTCTCGGGCGCTGCTGCGCGGTGCCCATGACGGTGTCCCAGAATCCGGTGCTCACGCCGTAGCAGCAGGCCTGCGCGCCGTGATGATGCAGGGCATGGTTGCGCTTGAGCCGCTGCAGCCAGCCCGCCTGCATGCGCCAGTGGTGCACGGCGTGGTGCGCCACCGTGTAGCCCAGATAGCCCAGCAGCAGGCCGAGCGTCAGCGCGCAGGCCGGCCAGCACCCCAGCCACAGCCAGCCCGGCAGGAAGGCCAGCGCACCGAACAGCAGCGCGCTGACCCAGGTGGGCGTACCGATCAGCGCCATGGGCCGGGCGTGGTGCAGGGCGTGCCAGCGGCGGAAGGGCTGCACGCCGTGCAGCACGAAGCGGTGCAGCAGGTACTCGATGGCGCTCCACATCGCCCCGCCTGCGAGCACCCAGGCGCCCAGCGCGAGCGCCTGCGGGCGGGGCGCGGCCCAGACCATCAGCCCGGCCAGCCCGGCAATTGCCACGGCATACAGCGCCACGTCGGCGCGGTAGCCGGCCGGACTGTGTTCGAGAGAGAGAAGAGCCATACGCCCGAGACTAGGCGCTGCGTGCGCCGCCGTCCGTGCGATGCAAGACACAGCAGGCCGGGCGGCGCATGCTGTCCATGGCGCCCCCACGGTGCTGCGCTCGCCGCGTGCCGGCCTACTTGGGCCAGTACAGGGGCGGATTCGCGCGCGCCGGTGCGGGCTGCGAAGGCCCGGGCAGCGGCGCGGGCGCCGGCTTCTTCTTGGGCTTCTTCGCTTCCTTGTTGCTGCGTTGAACTTTGGACATGATCGGCTCCGTGATCGAGTGCCGCCGCCCGGCGCGCATGCGCGGTCTGCAGCAAGGCGCCAGGCTGGGCGGCGAGCAGCGAGCTGACCGGCGAAGCGCAAAGCGGATTGCGTCGCGCCGACCGCTGCGCGCCAGCTGCCTGGATGGGCGCAAGGGCGCAGCGTGACGCGCCGCGCTGCCGCCGTCTGTGCGCCTGCGCACGGCCCTTTTGATCCGCAACGCATCCCGCAGAAGTCGTGTTAACAGGCCCTAGCCCGTGGGCGGCAGGCGCCAGTGCAGCAGGCGATCGGCGGCGTCCTGCCGGCGGAATTCGCGCGGCGAGTGGCCGACCACCCGCTTGAACACCTTCGAAAAGCTGAAGGCGTCCTGGTAGCCGCATTCGATCGCGATCCGCTCCAGACTGCGATCGGACTGCGTGAGCAGCTGCATGGCCCGGGTCATGCGCAGCGCCCGCAGGTAGTTCAGGGGCGTGTCGCCCATGATGGCGCGAAAGCGGGTGGCCAGCGCAGTGCGCGAGACACCCGCTCCCGCCGCCAGCTGCGCCAGGGTCCAGGGCGCGGCCGGATCCTGGTGCAGCTGCTGCAGGACCTGCTGGACGGCGGGGTCCGCAGCAGCGGCGCGCCAGCCGGGGGCGTCCGCACCGGGCTGGGCGAGTTCGCGCAGCACGTAGCCGAACAGGGCATCCATCAGCCCGTGGACGATGGTCTGGCTCGCCAGGCGTGGCCAGCGGGTCTCCTCGATCAGCTGCGTCATGGTGTGCCGCACACCTGGCACTGCGGCCAGGCGGGCCGCGCGCAGCACGACCCAGCCCGGCATCTCGCGCAGGAACGGGTGCACCGGTGCATGCCACAGCTGGTAGGCCGCACTGAGCAGGGCCGCGCCTTGCGCCTGCGCGTCCGGCGTCGCGCCGGCGTGGGGCGCGGCAGGGGGCGTGGCGGGGGGCGTGGCAGGCGGGGACGGGCTCAGGTCTGCAACCCGCAGTGCCGTCGGGTCCGGGTGTGTGCTCAGCAGATGCGAACAGCCGCGCGCCATCAGCGCAATGTCGCCGGCCTGCAGCGCCAGGGGCACTGCGGCCGCGGCGATGCCGGCGTGAATGAACACGCCGTCGCGCAGCGCGACGTGCAGCCCCAGGCTGCGCTCGCACGGGAAACGCAGCGCCACCCCGGTTTCGAGCGCGTGCAGGTTGAGCATGCGGCGACGCAGGCCCGCCTGCGCGAAGACGTCGGTCAACAGGTCCATCTGAACGATCAGACATGAAAAGTGGATTTTCTGCCATTCATCGTACGGGCGGCGGGGCGCAGACTGCACGCCAAGTCCACAGAAAGGCGTTCACCACATGTCCTACACACTCATCATCGGCGGCACCGGCACGGTGGGCCGCGCCCTGGTTCAGACCCTGCAACAGCGCGGCGAGCGCGTACTTGCCGGCGCCCGCCAGCCTCGCGGCGCCGATACGCTGGCGCTGGACCTGGCGACCGGCGCGGGGATCGAGGCCGCATTCGCAGGCGCCAGCCGCGCGTTCCTGATGAGCCCGCCCGGCCACCCCGATCAGGACGCCCTGCTCGGGCCTGCAGTGGACGCCGCCCGTCGCCAGGGTGTGAGCAAGCTCGTGCTCATGACCGCCATGGGTGCCGATGCCGACCGGAACGGCCCGTTCCGGCGCCTGGAGCAGCGCGTGGAGCGCGCCGGTCTGGCCTACAACATCATCCGCCCCAACTGGTTCATGCAGAACTTCACGAGCTACTGGCTGCCTGGCATCCTCGAGCATGGCGCCATCGCACTGCCCACCGGACAGGGGCGCGGCAGCTTCATCGATGCGCGCGACATCGCCGACGTGGCCGCCGTCTTGCTCACCACCCGCACACATGACCGCCAGGCCTTCGATCTGACGGGTGCCGAGGCCTTCGATCACCAGGAGGTGGCCGCTCTGCTCTCGGCCGCTACCGGCCGCGCGATCCGTTACGAAGACATCCCGCCCGACGCCATGCGCGCCGGCCTGCTGGCCGCCGGCATGCCTGCCGGCTACGCCGAGATGCTGGTCGCCATCCTCGGTTACTTCAAGGCCGGTGCTGCCGAACGGGTCACCGATGCGGTGCAGACCATCACCGCCCGCCCTCCGCGATCGCTGCAGGCTTTTGTGCAGGAGCATGCCGCGGTGTGGCGCCCGGTCTGAGCGCGCACCTCAGACGGCAAACGCAATCCAGCGCCCCAGCCCGATCACCGCCAGCCACAGCAGCAATGACGCCGCGCCGCTGGCGGCCAGCGCTGCGCCGGGCGAATCGAGCACCGGCACCCGGGACCGCCGCCGCACCCAGTGAAACCACAGCGCATGCGCCGTGGCCGTGGCAATGAGCGCGAACTTCGCCCAGACCACCGGGCTGGCCAGGTAGTCCGCGGGCTTCACACTAATAAGTAATACGCCCGTCCCCGCCGCTAGCACCAGCCCGCCGACTGCCAGGCGCTGCAGGCTGCGCACTGCCGCCTCGCCCAGGCTCGCCATGCCGCCCAGAAAGCGCAGCGCTACCGGTGCGATGCCGCCGAACAGCAGGGCGATGCCGACGATGTGCGCCGCCGAAACCGTGGCGTAGATGGCCGAGGACTGCGCCAGACCGAGCGTCTGGCCCAGCTGCTGCCAGGTGCTGATGAGGGCGGGCGGCAGCTCGGGCATGGTGGGGGCCGGGGTGCGTGCGGGTGGTGCGGAGTGCAATCAGCTGCGATGAACCAAGGGCTGGATCACCGACACGCCACCACCGCCTCATGCACCAGCGCCGGACCGCGGTAGATCAGGCCGGTGTAGAACTGCACGAGGCTGGCGCCGGCATCGAGCTTGGCGCGGGCATCCGCGCCGCTCATCACGCCGCCCACGCCGATGATGGGCAGCTTGTCGCCCAACGCGGCCTTGAGCTTGCGGATCACGGCGTTGCTGGCTTCGAAGACCGGCGCGCCACTCAGGCCGCCCGTTTCTGTGCCGTGGGGGAGGTGCTTGACGGCATCGCGCGCCACCGTGGTGTTGGTGGCGGTGATGGCGTCCATGCCACAGTGCAGGGCGAGTTCGGCAATGCTGCCGATCTGCTCGTCGGTCAGGTCCGGCGCGATCTTCACACTCAGCGGCACGCGTCTGGTGCTTGTGCTCAACCTGTCGCGCACATTGGCCATGCCTTCCAGGATGCGGCGCAGTTCATCCACCTCCTGCAGCGCGCGCAGCCCGGCGGTGTTGGGCGAGCTGACATTGATGGTGGCAAAGTCCACGAGCTCGTGCAGGCGCTCGTAGCAGATGCGGTAGTCGTCGAGCGCGTTCTCGTTGGGCGTGTCCTTGTTCTTGCCCAGATTCACGCCGATCACGCCGCTGTACCTGGGCGCGCGGCGGTAGCGCGCCAGATGGGCCGCCAGGCGCTCCACGCCGTGGTTGTTGAAGCCCAGGCGGTTGATGACGGCATTCGCGTCCGGCAGACGGAACACGCGCGGCTTCTCGTTGCCGGGCTGCGGGCGCGGGGTCACGCCGCCCAGCTCCAGGAAGCCGAAACCCAGGGCGCCAAAGCCCTCGATGCATTCGCCGTTCTTGTCGGCGCCGGCCGCCAGGCCCACGGCATTTGGAAAGTTCAGGCCCATCACGGTCACGGGCGAACCCGCCGGCGCGCCGAACAGCATCTTGGCCGCGCCGCTGGCGGCCATGGCGTTCAGGCTGGTGAGGGTGAGGGCATGCGCGTCTTCGGGCTCCAGGGTGAAGAGCACCTTGCGCGAGAAGGTGGTGAGCAGATCGATCATGGGGTGGCATTGTAGGAAGCGGGCTGCCGTGCTCAGTGGTGCGCCGCTGCGCCCACGGAGCGCGATGCGCCGGCGTGGCCGGCAGTGGGCTGCCCTGGCCCGCACCGGGGGTGCGACCACGCGCCCCGGTGACTGCGGGTTGCTCCGGGGGCACGCCTCTCGCCAAGGCGGTGGCGGGCGCAGTACAACGAAGTGCCGTACATCCCGCGCAGGCGCGCACCCTTCAGCGGGTGTGCCGGCCGCGCGATCTGCAGGAGCCCGCCATGCCTTCCCCTCGGCCTTCGTCCCCGCAACGTTTTGCACGCGCCCTGCCGGCGGCCGGCCGGTGGTCGCGCCTGCACACGGCACTGGCCGGCGCTGCCCTGTGCTCGGCAGCGCTGCTGCTCGCGCTGCCGGCCCAGGCCCAGCGTGGCCCGAGCATTCCCGGTGCGCCGCCGGTCATCTCCACGCTCGACCCCGCCCTGGCCGCGCGCCTGAAGGACAGCGTGGTGTTTCTGCGCGTGGAGGTGAATGACAACGCGGTGAGCAGCGAGACCCTGGGCACCGAGCGCGGCGGCACGGGCGTGCTGATCGGCCCGAACACCGTGCTCACCGTGGGCTACCTGCTTCTGGAGGCCGAGCGCGTGCAGGTCATGGGGCCGGACGGCAAGGTCAGCCCCGCCACGCGCGTGAGCTACGACCAGGCCACGGGCCTGGGCGTGGTGCGCACCCTGCTGCCCATCAAGGGCACGCCGCTGGAGCTGGGGGACAGCGACAAGATCGAGGCCAATGCGCGCCTGCTGACCATCGGTGCCGGCGAGCCCGAGGCCTTCGAGCTCGGTGTCATCAGCCGCGAGTCCTTCATCGCGCCCTGGGAGTACGCGCTGGACCGTGCGATCTACACCTTCCCGCCCGTGAACAACTGGAGCGGCGCGGCCCTGGTCAATGGCGAGGGCAAACTCGTGGGCATCGGTTCCATGCTGCTGGAGCGCACGCGTGGCAGCAACATCCCCGGCAACATGTACGTGCCCACGGACCTCGTGAAGCCCCTGCTCAAGGACCTGGCCGAGCGCGGCCGCGTCAGCGGCCCGGCGCGCGGCTGGCTGGGCATGAGCGTGCAGGAGACCGCGGGCAACCTGATCGTCTCGCGCGTCACGCGCGGCGGCCCGGCCGATGCGGCTGGCATCCGCCAGGGCGACATCCTGCTTGGCGTGGCCGGCCAGAAGGTCGATGACCTGCAGGACTACTACCGCAAGCTCTGGGCCGCGGGCCCGGCCGGCACCGAGGTCACGTTGCGCATGCTGGTGGCCCGCGATCTGCGGGAGATCAAGCTCAAGAGCATCGACCGGGCCGACTTCAATCGGGCGCGCGATGTGCAGTAGTGCAATTTCGGCCAAGAAAATTGAGATTGTCATTCCGGCCAAGAATGGCTGATGACAAACGAGAAGTCGGATATTGGATGAAGGAAAGCACTCATATTCAGACAAATGATCGATCAGCAAGGCGCTCGTAACTCGGATGATTTGCTCCGGGGCGCCGCTGCCACAGATATGCCGGTGCCTCTCTACTGAGAGCCGCTGAATGGGCCCCCAGCTAACTGCCGCGACTTAACGAGAGGCAGTTCTTTGCTGAAGTTGAATAGAGCTTGACGATTTGATTCCCCCCGCCCTGTAACACGGGGTTGTAGTTAGTGCGCAATTCCCGAATCACTAAACTCGCTGCTCGGGGAAGCTGCAAACAGGCTGAGTTGTAGTTAGCGCGCAATTCCCGAATCGCTAAACTTGCGCTTGCCAATCTCAGCCACGCACTTCAGTTGTAGTTAGCGTGCAATTCCCGAATCGCTAAACTGCGCCCACGGCATCACGCAGAAGGGAGAGCGTTGTAGTTAGCGCGCAATTCCCGAATCGCTAAACTCTCGCCCTCGGGGCCGTTGATCTGGCGGCAGTTGTAGTTAGCGCGCAATTCCCGAATCGCTAAACTTCGAGCCAGAGGGTGCGGCTGGCACCGCGGGTTGTAGTTAGCGCGCAATTCCCGAATCGCTAAGCTGGGCACTTATGGCGAGTGGATCATGTTTCAGTTGTAGTTAGCGCGCAATTCCCGAATCGCTAAACTAGCGTCACGCTGGTCGTGCTCTGGTTGCCGGTTGTAGTTAGCGCGCAATTCCCGAATCGCTAAACTTTC
>JAIXTA010000113.1 GCA_027484405.1 Burkholderiales bacterium | reverse complement strand
TTGGTGTAGTTGCTCACCGCCTTGGCCTGGGTCATGGTGATGTTGACGTGGTGGCGGGTGTAGCTGCTGGTCTTGACGCGGATGCCGCGCTTCAGACCCTCTTCGCCCAGATACGCGCCCCAGGCCCAGGCGGCCACCATGATGTGCACCTTGTTGCCCTTGGGGCTGACGCCGAGCTTCTCGCTGCCGATCCAGATCAGCGGGCGGATGTAGCAGGAGGGCAGGTTGTTGGCGCGGACCACGTCCTTCTGCGCCTGCATGACTTCTTCCACCGTGAAGGGGATCTTCATGCGCAGGATCTTGCCGCTGTTGAACAGGCGCTCGGTGTGCTCCTGCAGGCGGAAGATGGCGGCGCCGCCGTCCGGCTGCTGATAGGCGCGCACGCCTTCAAAGGCGCCGCAGCCGTAGTGCAGGGTATGGGTCAGCACGTGGATCTTGGCGTCGCGCCAGTCCACCATCTGTCCGTCCATCCAGATCTTGCCGTCGCGGTCGGCCATTGACATGGTTCTGCTCCCTTGAAGGTTATGCGGCGTGCTGCTTTGCTGGTGTCGCAGCGCCTGCGAGCTGCGAAAACCGCGAGTTTATTGCGCCCCGGTGGAGTGCCGGTCCCGCCGGGACGCCCGCCAAGCCCGCACTTCTACACTGCGGTCTCCTCCTCTGGAGCGCCGCCCATCGAGCGCTGCGCGCCGCTTCCCACCTTCATGAACCTCATCCCCCTGCCAGCCTGGGCGGCGCAGTATGTGCCCCCGCTGGACCGAGACGAATTTGCGATCGGCGCGCGGCAGATGCTGCCGGCCTCGATCGCCATTGCGTCCTGGGGGCTGGTGACGGGCGTGGCCATGGTCAAGAGCGGCCTGTCGCCGGCCATGGCCCTGTTCATGACCTTCACGGTGTTTGCCGGCAGCGCGCAGCTGGCCACCCTGCCGCTGCTGGCCCTGGGCACGCCGCTGCCGATCGTCTGGGCCACGGCGCTGATCGTGAACCTGCGCTTTGTGATCTTCTCGGCCGGACTGCGACCCTACTTTGCGAGCCTGACGCTCAAGCAGCGCCTGTTCGGTGGGTATCTCACGGGTGATCTGAACTACGTGCTCTTCATGGGGCGCTTTGGTAACGCTGAGGTCAAGGGCACGCCGCAGCAGTGGGGCTTCTGGGCGGGCGGCATTGCCACCAATTGGACCTGCTGGCAGGTGGCCAGCGTGGCGGGCATTGCGCTGGCCTCGGTCATTCCGCAGCAATGGGGGCTGGAGCTGGCCGCCGTGCTGGCCCTGGTGGCGGTGCTCATTCCGCTGGCGGCCAACGCGCCGGCGGTGCTGGGCGTGCTGGTTACCGGCGCCCTGTCCATCATCCTCGCGGGCCTGCCCATGCGCCTGGGCCTGTTGGTGAGCGTGCTGGCGGGTGTGGCGGCCGCGGTGCTGATCGAGCCGGTGGCGTATCGGGTGACGGCGGGGCTCAAGAAGCCGGGGGCGCCGCAGTGAGCGGGCTTCTGACCACAATCGACTGGACCACGGTCTACCTGATCGTGGCCATCCTCGGCATCACCGTGGCCAGCGTGGTCACGCGCGCCAGCTTCTGGGTCCTGCCAGCCCGCTTCGAGCTGCCGAGCCGGGTGGAGCGCGCGCTGCGCTATGCGCCGGCCTGCGCCCTGGCCGGCATCATCTTCCCCGAGGTCTTTGTGCGCGGCGGGCAGCTCATGCTCACGCCGGAGAACCTGCGCATCTGGGCCGTGCTGGCGGCAGCCGCCGTGTTTCTCATCAAGCGCAACATGCTGTTGATGATCGGCGTGGGCATGGGCGTCTTCACGGCGCTGCGTCTGGGTTTGCCGCTGCTCTGAATTCCGCAGCGCCGGCGCCGGCAGGCTGTGGATAAGTATCGTTTTCGGACAGAAATCGGTGCAAATGCCGTTGCCCGGCTTGCCGCATGTGCTGTGCGGATCCCGGGGTGTTCTTGCCTTGAAAACAGCCGGAAAAGAGTCAATTCCGGCCAAAAACAGGCCGCAATGTCCTCAGAACTGCGGCAGGGGCTGCTGGGCGGCGTCGCGCAGGGCGCGGCGGGCCTGCTCGAAGCCGGGCAGCACGCTTTCCACCACCTGCCAGAAGCGCGGGCTGTGGTTCATCTCGCGCAGGTGCGCGAGTTCGTGGGCGATCACGTAGTCGATCACGTCCGGCCCGAAGTGCACCAGGCGCCAGTGCAGGCGGATCTTGCCGTCGCTGGTGGCGCTGCCCCAGCGCGTGCTGGCCGATGAGAGCTTGAGCTGGCTGATCTTCACGCCGAGCTGCTGCTCGAAGACCGGAATCCGCTCGGCATAGATGCGCAGGGCCTCGGTCTGCAGCCAGCCCTGCACGGTGTCCTTGATGCGCTGCTCGCTGGCGTCCTCGGGCAGGGCCAGCAGCAGGGTCTCCTGGCTGAACATGCCCAGCTGCAGGCGCGTGACCGGCGTGCCGCTGCCCAGGGCCACGGTGATGGTGCGGCCCAGGTAGGGCAGGGTGGTGCCATGCTCCCAGCGCGTGGTGTGCACCACCATGCGGGCGCGGCGCGCCTGCCATTCGGCCAGCTTGTCGAGGATCCAGCGCTGGCGCTCGTGCAGGGCCTGCTCGATGTCGCGCAGCAGCACCCAGCGCGGCGCGCTCACGGACAGGCCGCGATCGTCGATGGTGAAGCCGATGGTGCGGCGCTTGCCGCGCTTGAGCGTGTACTCCACCACGTTGCCGCCAAACGAGATCAGCCGCGCATTCGGGTCGCGCTGGCCATCGGCCGTTTTGGGGGGAGGGGCGTCCTGCGCGCCGAAATCGAGCGCGAACTGGGTCGGTTCAGGGGACGCGAGAGGCTTCATCGAGCACCGGGAAGGAAGCCCGAAGTATATCGGCGGGGTGGGCGCTGCCCAGCGCGCCGCAACCCGCCCGCCTTGCGGCGTGGCACAAAAGCAAAAGCGCCCCGCGGGGCGCCTTTGCATCCGGGCAGGCGCTCAGCGTCGGGCGATGCTCAGAACTTGAACTCCAGGCCCACGTTGAACTGGTCGGCGTCCTTGGCCACCGAGGTGTACTCGCCGCGCAGGGTCAGCTGGCGGTTGAGCTGGTGGCGCAGGCCGAAGCCGAAGATCGCGCGGTCGTCGGCGCTGCAGCGGCGGCCCACGCCGCAGTCGGCGTCATTGAAGCCGTAGCCCACGCGCAGGTAGCCGCTGGTCTGGCTGTTCAAGGGCAGGATGCCCAGCGCGGAGATCTGGAAGGCATTCAGGTCCACGCCGCCAAAGCTGCCCAGGCGGCGCAGCGCGACTTCGCCGGCCAGATTCGTGTTGACGCGGTAGCCGACAAAGGCGCCGAAGCCGACTTCGCTGTCGGCACCGTCAAGGTCGGTGATGCCCAGGTCGATGCCGCCGTAGGGGCCGACGTCGTTGGCCATTGCAGGCGCAGCGGCGCCCAGGGCCAGGGCGGAACTCAGGGCGAGGAGCGAAAGGGTCTTTTTCATGGTGTTTGAGGTCTTGAAGTGCTGCGTGTGCAGCGGAGCACCCATGGTCTCAAACCTGCAGGGCGCAACCTGCCGCAGGGGCCTTCAAGATGTAAAGAGACTTTTCGCCTTGCTCGCTTGCGCCGGGAACGCTTGCCACTGCGCGCCCTGGCGAGCCCCCGGCTGCGCTTTCACCGCCCGGGTTCGCTGCGGTCTGCTGCTTCAGGCGGCGCTGGCGGTGCGCGAGGGCTGCACCGCCGGGGCCGCCTTGGCGTAGCGGTGCGGCGCCAGCACGCGCATCTCGGCCTCGATCCAGTCCTCGGTGGCCTGGGTGAGGCTTTCCATGGTGTGGCCTTCGGGGCGGATGATCGGCCCCACGCTCACGGTGATGGTGCCCGGCGTCTTGATGAAGGCATTGCGCGGCCAGCACTCGCCGCTGTTGATCGCAATCGGCAGCACCGGCAGGCCCAGGCGCAGGGCCAGGCGCGCGCCGCCGGTCTTGTAGGGCTTGTAGGCGCCGGGCAGGGTGCGTGTGCCTTCCGGGAAGAAGATCACCCAGCGGCCTACGGCGGCCTTGCGGCGGCCCTGCGTGACGATCTGCTCGAAGGCCTCGCTGCCGCGGCTGCGGTTGATGGCAATCATGTCCAGCAGCGCCAGCCCCCAGCCAAAGAAGGGCAGCCAGTTCAGCTCGCGCTTGTAGACAAAGCACAGCTCGTGCGGGAAGTAGCCGGGCAGAAAGCAGGTTTCCCAGGCGCTCTGGTGCTTGGCCAGGATGATTGCTGGCGTATCCGGAATGTTCTCCCAACCCTTTTTCTGCCAGCGGATGCCCAGAAACCACGAGGCAAACCAGGTGGAGAACTTGGGCCAGGCCATCGTGATCTTGTAGCGCGTGCTCACCGGCAGCGGAAAGCACAGCACGCACAGGATGATGTACAGGCTGATGGAGGCCGTGCAGATCAGCACATACAGCAGCGAGCGGATGAAGTAGAGGGCGCGCATGGTGGAGGAGTCTGATTCAGTGCGAAGGCTCAAAGCACTTCGGAAGAACCTGCGGCGCGCAGGGCCAGCCAGTCCTCGCGCGTGAGGCCAAAGAGCAGGGTGTCCGACAGCTCGCCGGCCGCGTTGCGGCGCTCGTTGCGGATGTAGGCCTCCTGCGTGAAGCCGGCGCGCGCAGGCACATTCGCGCTGCGCACATTGGCGGCGTCGCAGGTGATGAACAGGCGCTGCGCCTGCAGATGCTCGAAGCCGAACTGCACCAGCAGGCGCGTGG
>JAIXTA010000046.1 GCA_027484405.1 Burkholderiales bacterium | reverse complement strand
GGTCGAACTCGCGCTCCAGGCGCTCCTGCACGATCTCCATGTGCAGCAGGCCCAGGAAACCGCAGCGGAAGCCGAAGCCCAGGGCCTGCGACACTTCGGGCTCGAACTGCAGCGAAGCATCGTTGAGCTTGAGCTTCTCCAGGCTTTCGCGCAGCTGATCGTATTGGTTCGCCTCCACCGGATACAGACCGGCAAACACCTGGGGCTTGATTTCCTTGAAGCCGGGCAGCGGTGCAGGCGCAGCCTTGCCGACGATCGTGATGGTGTCACCGACCTTGGCGCCCTTGAGCTCCTTGATACCAGCAATCACAAAGCCGACCTCGCCGGCGACCAGCTTCTCGCGCTGCGAGCTCTTGGGCGTGAACACACCCACCTGCTCGGTCAGGTAGGTGGCACCGGTGGCCATGAGCAGGATCTTGTCCTTGGGCTTGAGCGTGCCGTTGACCACGCGTACCAGCATCACCACACCGACGTAGTTGTCGAACCAGCTGTCGATGATCAGCGCCTGCAGCGGCTCGTCGGGCGAGCCCTTCGGCGCCGGCACGCGCTCGATGATGCGCTCCAGGATCTCGTCGATGCCCATGCCGGTCTTGGCGCTGGCGGGCACGGCGTCCTCGGCCGGAATGCCGATGACGTCCTCGATCTCGGCAATCGCACCCTCGGGGTTGGCCTGGGGCAGATCCATCTTGTTCAGGACCGGCACCACTTCCACGCCCAGCTCGATGGCGGTGTAGCAGTTGGCCACCGTCTGCGCTTCCACGCCTTGGGAAGCGTCCACCACCAGCAGCGCGCCCTCGCAGGCCGACAGCGAGCGGCTGACCTCGTAGCTGAAGTCCACATGCCCCGGGGTGTCGATCAGATTGAGGTTGTAGATCTTGCCGTCGCGCGCCTTGTAGTGCAGCGCGGCGGTCTGCGCCTTGATGGTGATGCCGCGTTCTTTCTCCAGATCCATGGAGTCCAGCACCTGGGCTTCCATCTCGCGATCGGACAGGCCGCCGCAACGCTGGATGATGCGGTCGGCCAGCGTCGACTTGCCATGGTCGATGTGGGCGATGATGGAAAAATTGCGAATGTGCTGCATGGGAGGATGTGTTCTGGCCGCGGCCGGCGGCTGAACCGTTCCAACGCGCGCCGACGTCGGCATGGCGAGAACGGTTGCAAAGCTTTCAAGTTTAACCGGCCCGCACTGTGCAGGGCCTTCTGAGCACAATGCAGCGCATTCACCAGCCGCGGCAGATTGACCGCATCAGTTGCCGCCCCGCTGGTCTGGCCGGATGAAAGCCTGGATCCAGTGGCACCCGCCGAACAAAGCGGCTGCGGTCATGCAGGACCTCCTCGGCACGAGCCTGCTCGACCAACGCGCTGGGTAGCCGCATGACCAGCCCGGCGCAGGTTCAAGCAGGCTTCTCGCTTGTCTGGCGCGGCTTTCCAGCCATTTTGGTCTGGAAAGCCGCGCCAATGCTTGATCCGCGTATTGAAATCGAGCTCAAGCAGGCATCGGGGCTCAGCGCGCCGGACGAATCGGCACGTAGTTC
The DNA here is from genome assembly GCA_027484405.1 of Burkholderiales bacterium. Lineage (GTDB taxonomy): Bacteria > Pseudomonadota > Gammaproteobacteria > Burkholderiales > Burkholderiaceae_C > Piscinibacterium. The sequence continues at coordinate 20,586 of JAIXTA010000046.1, read as the reverse complement.
ACCGCCCCGCCGCGATTGACCAGCAGCACGATGGTCTTGCGCAGGTCGGCCTTGCCCACCAGCTCGTTGAATTGCGCCGCAGACAGGATTTCCTGGTTGTTGATCTGCAGCAGCACGTCGCCCGGCCGCAGGCCCGCACGTTCGGCGGCGCCGTCGACCGACACGACCTGCACGCCGCCCTTGATGCGCAGCTCCTTGCGGCGCGCCTCGCTCAGATCGACCGTGATCAGCCCGAGAGCGTTGGCCTTGGCGTTCTCGGGCGCCTTGGGCTGTGCGTCGCCGCCACGCTGTGCAGTCTGCTCCGCCGGGCGTTCAGCCAGGGTCAGCTGCACGTCGCGCGTCTTGCCAGCGCGCCAGACCTGCAGCGTGACCTTGGTGCCCGGACGGATGTTGGCAATCAGCCGGACGAGCTCTGCGCGGTTCTCGATCACGCGACCATCGACGCGCAGCACAATATCGCCCTCCTGCAGGCCCGCCTTCGCGGCCGGGGTGTCCGCGGCAACGTTGATCACCACCGCCCCCTGGGGCTTGCCCAGTCCGAGCCCGTCAGCCACATCCTTGGTGACGTCATCGAGCGTCACGCCCAGGAAGCCGCGCGAGACCCGCCCGCTGGCGCGCAGCTGATCCGACACGCGGATGGCTTCGTCGATCGGGATGGCAAACGAGATGCCCTGGTAGCCGCCGCTGCGCGTGAATATCTGCGAATTGATGCCGACCACCTCGCCGCGCGTGTTGAGCAGCGGTCCGCCCGAGTTGCCGGGGTTGACGGCCACGTCGGTCTGGATGAACGGCAAAAAGTCGCCTGTGTCCCGGCTCTTGGCGCTCACCACGCCGGCCGTGACCGTGTTTTCCAGGCCGAAAGGCGAGCCGATCGCCATGACCCATTCGCCCTTGCGCAGCTTGGTCGGATCGCCGATGGGCAATCGCGGGAAGCCGCTGCCCTCGACCTTGATGAGCGCCACGTCGGTGCGCTCGTCGGAGCCGATGATGCGCGCCTTGAGCTCACGCTTGTCGGTCAGCGTGACGTAGATCTCGTCGGCGCCATTGACCACGTGATGGTTGGTCAGGATGAAGCCGTCGGCCGAGATGAAGAAGCCCGAACCCACGCCGCGTGGAACCTCTTCCTGGTTGCCGCCACGCGGCGCACGCGGGTTGGGCTGCGGCTGCGGGCGCGGCATGTTCGGCTCAAAGAAGCGACGGAACATCTCGAACGGGTCCACTTCGCCCGGCGCAGCCTGACCACGCGGGCCACGGGGGCGTTCGGTCGTGCGGATGTTGACGACGGCCGGATCGGCGCGTTCGACCACATCGGCAAAGTCCACAAACGCGCCCCGCGCCGGAGCAGTTGCTTGCGCGAGTGCAGGCTCGGCACTGAAAAAGCTCGCGCCCAGCAGCGCGACGGCAAGCAGTCGGTTCAGCGATGTTTTCATTTCAGCAACCCATGGAGACGGAGAGGAGATTGAACTTCCGGGAATGCGAACTCAAGGATGTGGATGCAGCCCGCGGCGATGCGGCGAACCGCTAGACGCCCTGCAGTCAGCGCGAAACACCGGGCGGCTTGCTGGCCGTGGGCGCGGTGCCTGCCCCGGCCGGCACGGGCGTGGGCGCCACCTGCTCCATGGACCCGATCACGCGCCGCACTGAAAGCATGGGGACCTCACCAACCACGGTAAGCCAGTGCTCCCCGAGCTTGCGCATGGCCACACTCACCGCCCCCTGCACCGTGCTGCCCTCGCGCTGACCCGCCGGAACGTTGGCCATGGGCTCGATGAACACGGAAATGGCCGCCAGGCCGTCTGAATACACGATCTGGCCAACCTGCTGCCGCCCGCCGACGCTGCGCACGATCTCATGCGTACGCGCAAAGCCTGGGGGCACGTTCTTGACCTGCCACTGCGCGAGCCCGGCGTCTGCTCGGCCGAGATCAGCCTTCTCGATGCGCCAACCCTCTGTGGATGCGACGCTTGAACGCAGCAGCTTGCGGTCAATGTTGCCGCCAATGCGGATCTGCGTGAAGGCGATCTGTTCAATCACGTTGCCCTGCGTATCCAGGGTCTGAGCCTTGAGCAGCAAGCCGGTGTTCCGGTCCGCCCACAAGCGGTACCCATACCGGAAGTCGTCCTTGGGCTTGAGCGTGAGCATCTGGCAGTCGACACCGGCCACGCGCTCACTGCCGCCGAGCTTGATCTCATAGAACTCGGCCACCTCGGCAGCAGGACGGCGCAACAGCGATGGGAACTGGTCAGGGTTGGGCCGCCGCTCGATCAGCAGGGTGCGCGCGCCGGGGATGTAGCAGTAGACCTGATCGTTCTTGCGGATGACTTCCTGAGGCTGCCCGTCCAGGACTTCGAGCTTCTCGAAGACATTCGCTCCCTCGACGAGGTGCGCGATCCGCGAGGACTGCATCGATGCACCTTGCTGGTACACAAAGTGCCCCGCGTAGTTCTGCCGCAGCGCGGCCTGCTGGATCCTGGCCAGCCAGACGAGTTCGCTGCGCGTGTCAGATGCAGCACCCGAGCTCTGCTGGGCGCGAGCCGCTGGCGCAACGAACGACAGTACGAGGGACAGACACAGCGCTGTGTTCAGCCAGCGCAAGTAGGCCGATGACCGAACCGGGACCGGTGGGTGCATGAAGTACGAGAGGCTTAGCGTTGAGAGGCAGGGGCTGCGGGATACGACACGGCGCGGGTCATGGGTGCGATGCCGTGACGGTTTGCGCTGGGCGACACCTGCTGGTGCGCGATCAGGTAGCGATCGACGCCCTCCGAGGCGAGGGGCGATTCCTGCGCTACAGCGACTGACTGTGCCGCAGCCGTGGGGCCGGCTGCTGAAGCATTGAGCACGGCAGGTTCAATGCCCGTCCCGGCAATCCGCGGTACGGCGACCCAGATCAGCGCAGCGGCCGCAGCGACCGATGCTCCGGGCAGGCCCCAACGAACCCACACGCCGCGCCGCCGCGCAGCCGCAATGGGCGCAAGCACTGTCGGCTCGGCTTCGAGGCGCGCCATCACGGACGCAGAAAAACCCGAACGTACCGCAGGGAGCTCTGAGCTGCGCAACAGATCGCCAATCAGGTGGTACTCCGTCCAGCGCGCATCGGGCGCACCGTGTCGCAGGCCCGCCAGGATCGCATCAAGCTCGTCTTGCGCGCCTTCACCATCAACAGCAGCGGAGACACGCTCGCCGTCTAGTGGATCGACGTCAGGGGTCTGCGCGGAATTAACTGCCTGGTTCATCTTGCTACCACCTCTTGTTTTCCGACGTGCCCAGCAGCGGCCGAAGCTCCGCTGCAATGGCTTCGCGCGCCCGGAAAATGCGCGAACGTACCGTACCGATCGGACAGCCCATGGCCTCGGCAATGTCTTCGTAGCTCATGCCCTCGATCTCGCGCAGGGTGATGGCGGTGCGAAGCTCATCGGGCAAGGCAGCCATAGCGCGGTTGACTGTTTCGGCAACCTGGCGCGTGGCCATCAGGGACTCCGGGGTATTGATGTCCCTCAGATGCTCGGGCTCGGCAAAAGTTTCATCGCCGTCGCCTTGATCCAGGGACGTGGCCTGGGTGCGACCGGATGCCATCAGGGCGTTCTTCGCAGTGTTGACCGCGATCCGATACAGCCAGGTGTAGAACGCGCTGTCGCCCCGGAACTGCGGCAGCGCCCGGTAGGCCTTGATGAAGGCTTCCTGCGCCACGTCTTCCAGCTCCGCCTGATCGCGAATCATTCGCGAGAGCAAGCGGTGGATGCGGCGCTCGTACTTGATGACGAGCAGCTCGAAGGCCTTCTTGTCGCCCCGCTGGACGCGCTCGACCAGCAATGCGTCGGCATCGCGGTCGGGATTGGAGGCGGGGGGGTCCGCTTTTTGGTTCAACGGCTCTGTGCTTGGAGTTCAGGCTCGGGTTGGCCTGGAAGATGGGCGAAGTCTACAGAAGGACGCGATTCCGCCCTCTCGCGTCAAACCCGGGTGAACACCAAGGAGCCGTTTGTGCCGCCAAAGCCGTAGTTATTGTTCACGGCAGCGCGGATGGGCATCTGGCGCGCCGTGTGGGGCACGTAGTCCAGGTCACAGGCAGGATCCGGGTTGTGCAGGTTGATCGTTGGCGGCACCGCCTGATGATGGACAGAAAGGACCGTAAAGACGGATTCGATGCCACCTGCACCACCGAGGAGATGGCCCGTCATCGACTTGGTGGAACTGATGGCGAGCTTGCCTGCATGGTCGCCAAAGGCGCGCTTCAGGGCGACGGTCTCTGCCACATCACCGAGCGGCGTGGACGTGCCGTGCGCATTCACATAGTCGATGTCGGCCGGGTTCAAACCGGCATCGCGGATGGCGTTGGTCGTGCAGCGTGCGACACCTGCACCATCTTCACGGGGCGCGGTGAAGTGCCCGGCATCCGCGCTCATGCCGTAACCGGCCAGCTCGGCGTAGATGCGTGCGCCGCGGCGCTTGGCGTGCTCGTACTCCTCGAGCACCACCACACCTGCGCCCTCGCCCATGACGAAGCCGTCGCGGTCCTTGTCCCAGGGCCGGCTTGCCGTCGCCGGATCATCGTTGCGCGTGGATAGTGCACGCATCGACGCAAAGCCGCCGATGCCCAGCGGCGATACCGTCGCCTCTGCGCCACCGGCCACCATCACGTCTGCGTCGCCGTACTGGATCATGCGCGCGGCATCGCCGATGCAGTGCAAGCCGGTCGTGCAGGCAGTCACGATGGCGACATTGGGCCCCTGCAGACCAAAGTGCATCGACAGATGGCCGGAGATCATGTTGATGATCGAGCCCGGCACGAAGAACGGCGAAATGCGCCGCGGGCCGCGCTCGAGGTAGTCAGAATGATTGGCCTCGATCATCGGCAGACCGCCGATGCCCGATCCGATGGCTACGCCGATGCGCTCGCGATTCTGGTCGGTGGCCTCGAGGCCGCAGTCGCGCCAGGCCTGCATCCCTGCGGCCAGGCCGTAGTGGATGAAGGTGTCCATGTGGCGTGCTTCCTTGGGTGGCAGGTAGGCGCCGATGTCGAAGCCCTTCACCTCACCGGCGATCTGCGCCGAGAAGTTCGCGGGGTCGAATTTGGTGATGCGCGTGATACCCGGCGTGCCTGCAAGTGCGGCACTCCAGCTGCTGCTCACGTCATTGCCCAGGGGGGTCACGAGGCCAAGACCCGTGATGACAACTCGACGACGACTCACTGCGTTCTCCGAAAGCGTTCCACAAATGAACAGGGCCCGGATGCCGGGCCCTGCTGCACCGAGACCTCAAGGCTGGCAGACCCGATCCGGTCGGGCACGCGCCGCATGCAGCCGCCCGTGCCAACCGGAAGAGGACGTATCAGGCCTTGGGCAGGTTGCTGGTGACGTAATCGATGGCCTGCTGGACCGTCTTGATCTTCTCCGCTTGCTCGTCGGGGATCTCGCACTGGAACTCGTCTTCGAGTGCCATCACGAGCTCAACGGTATCAAGAGAGTCTGCGCCGAGATCGTCCACGAACGACGACTCGTTCTTGATGTCGGCTTCGGCAACACCCAGCTGCTCCGCCACGATCTTCTTGACACGTTGTTCGATATCGCTCATTCGCTCCTCCAGAGCTATTGGAATAACCATACAAGTTTAACAAAGACCTAGAGCAAGCTCTCTAGGTCACGGGGCTTGTAGCTACATATGCATCCCGCCGTTGACCGGCAGGGTGCAGCCATTGACGTACGCGCCCAGTGCAGACGCGAAGAACAGCACGGCACCAGCGACATCATCGGGCTGTCCAAAGCGGCCCATCGGGATGTTCTGGAGCATGGCTGCGGTCTGCTGCTCGTTCAGTGCGCGCGTCATGTCGGTGTCGATGAAGCCAGGCGCGACCGCATTCACAGTGACATTGCGCCCACCCAGCTCGCGTGCAAGCGCACGAGTCATGCCTTCCAGGCCCGCCTTTGCCGCTGCGTAGTTGGCCTGACCCGCGTTCCCCATTGAACCCACGACCGATGAAATATTGATGATGCGGCCGTGGCGCGCCTTCATCATGGAACGCATGGACGCACGACACAGGACAAAGACCGCACTGAGGTTGGTATGGATGACGGCGTCCCAGTCCTCGTCCTTCATGCGCATGGCCAGACCGTCACGCGTGATGCCGGCGTTGTTGACAAGGATCGACAGCTTGCCATCGGCCTTCTGGATCGCGTCGACGAGCGCCTCGGCCGCGCCGTGGTCGGTCACGTTGAGCACGGCCCCGCGACCGCCGTATGGCGCGAGGGCTTCGGTGATGGCCTGCGCACCGCTTTCGCTGGTGGCCGTCCCAATGACCTTGGCACCCGCCCGGGCAAGTGAAGCAGCGATGGCTGCGCCCAGACCGCGGCTCGCGCCAGTGACCAGGGCAACTTCTTCATTCAGATCGATGGCGTAGCTCACTTCAGCGCCTCCAGGGTGTGCGTCAGGCTCGTTGCATCGCTGATGGACAGCGCCTGCACCTCAGGTGCGATGCGCTTGCACAGGCCTTGCAATACCTTGCCAGGCCCGCACTCGACGATATGGGTCACGCCCTCGGCCTGCATGGCCTGCACGGTCTCAACCCAGCGAACAGGGCCGGCCGCCTGGCGCACGAGCGCGGCACGAATGGCCGCCGGATCGGACTCGATGGAAACGTCCACGTTGTTGATCAAGGGAATGGTCGGTGCCGACACGGCCACACCCGCCAGCACACCTTCCAGCACCTTGGCTGCAGGCTGCATCAGGCTGGAATGGAACGGCGCGGACACCGGCAGCGGCAGTGCACGCTTGGCGCCGCGCGCCTTGGCGGCCTCGCACGCCTTGTCCACGGCCGCCTTGGCACCTGCAATCACCACCTGGGCGGGTGCGTTGTAGTTCACGGCCTCCACGACGCCGACGTCAGCTGCGTCGGCGCAGGCTGCACGCACGTCCTCATCGCTCAGCCCGAGAATGGCAGCCATCGCACCGGTACCGACGGGCACGGCTTCCTGCATGGCGTTTGCGCGTGCACGCACGACGCGAACCGCGTCCTCGAACTGCAGCGTACCTGCGACCACCAGCGCGGTGAACTCGCCCAGACTGTGGCCAGCCACCAGGGCCGGTGCTGCGCCGCCGACAGCGCGCCAGGCACGGTAGATCGCCACGCTGGCCGCGAGCATGGCGGGCTGGGTGTGGGTGGTCAGGTTCAGCTGCTCGGCCGGGCCCTGCTTGATCAAGCCTGACAGGGATTCGCCCAGCGCAGCATCGGCCTGGGCGAGTGTCTGGGGCACCTCAGTGTGAGACTCGAAGCTGTCGAGCATGCCCACGGACTGTGAGCCCTGCCCCGGAAAGACAAAGGCGATCTTCATGCGTGTGTACTTCCTTGTGTTGCGCTGGGCGCTTGTTGTTTCTGACTTGAAGCGCTGCGCCTGGCCGACGCAGCCAGGCGTCCGGGCTAGATGCGTACGAGCACCGCACCCCAGGTGAATCCTCCGCCCACGCCTTCCATGAGGACGTGATGGCCGGGCTGGATGCGGCCGTCCCGCACCGCAAGGTCGAGCGCGAGCGGGATCGATGCAGCCGACGTATTGGCATGCTGATCCACGGTGATGATGGTCTTGGACTCAGGCAACCCGAGCTTCTTTGCCGTGGCCGACAGGATGCGCACATTGGCCTGGTGGGGAATCAGCCAATCAATCTGGTCCATCTGCATGCCAGCTGCGCCCACGACCTCGCGGGCCACCTCGTCAAGCACGCGGACAGCCAGCTTGAATACGGCCTGACCGTCCATGGTCAGGAACGGATGGCCGACGATCGAGCCGCCACAGACATTGCCTGCGGTGCGCAGAATATGCTGCTGCGAGCCGTCGGCATGCAGGCGGCTCGCCAGCACGCCCGGCGTGTCACTGCCGGCCAGTACGACCGCACCCGCACCATCGCCGAAGAGCACGCAGGTGGTGCGGTCGGTCCAGTCGAGGATGCGCGAGAACACTTCGGCGCCGATCACCAGCGCATTGCGGGCCAGCCCGGTGCGGATGTAGGCATCGGCCGTGGCAATGGCATAGGCGAACCCGCTGCAGACGGCCTGCACATCAAAGGCGGCGCCACCTGGCGTGCCAAGACGCGCCTGGATGAGACAGGCTGTGCTCGGAAACACATAGTCCGGCGTGGAGGTGGCACAGATGATGAGGTCGATGTCGGACGCCGCCATGCCCGCAGCCTTCAGCGCCGCCTGTGCGGCCTGCATCCCCAGTTCGCTGGAGGTGACCTCTGGCGCGGCGATGTGGCGCTGACGGATGCCCGTGCGCTCCACGATCCAGCTGTCCGAGGTCTCGATGCCCTTGGCCGCCAGTTGCTCGGCTAGGGCGGCATTGCTCACCACATTCCCCGGCAGGGCAGAACCGGTGCCGACGATGCGGGAAAAGCGCGCAGCGCTCATTGAACCGTCTCCTCGATCGGGGCCTCATTCTGCGAAGCAGCGCTCAGCACGCCGCGCAGGGGCTCCAGTGTTCTTGTGATCTGTTCAAGCATGCGATGCGTGACCGCTTCGTGCGCCTTCTCAAGCGCCTTCTCGAAGCCGAAGGCATCCATGCTGCCGTGGCTCTTGATGACCACGCCGTTCAGTCCGAGCAGTGCCGCGCCGTTGTAGCGGCGATGGTCCACACGCGAACGGACGCGCAGCAGCACCGGGGCCGCCACCAGCTTCAGGACCTTAGAGACCAGCCCGCGGCCGAACTCCTCGGCAATGATGGCCTTGATCATCTGTGCGACACCTTCGGTGCTCTTGAGCGCAACATTACCGGTGAAGCCATCGCACACCACCACGTCGGCCACGCCGCGGAAAATGTCATTGCCTTCCACGTTGCCGATGAAGTTCAGCTCGCTCGCACGCAGCAGTTCTCCGGCGCGCTTGACGACATCGTTACCCTTGATGACCTCTTCGCCGATGTTCAGCAGGCCGATGCGCGGCCGCTCTTCGTCGGTCAGCGCGGTGGAGAGCGCCGAGCCCATCACCGCAAACTGCAGCAGATGCTCGGGCTCGCACTGGGCATTGGCGCCGAGATCAAGCACCACTGTGCCGCGGCCGAGCACGTTGGGCATGGCCGTGGCGATCGCGGGACGATCAATACCCGGCAGGGTCTTGAGCACGTAGCGGCTGATAGCCATGAGCGCGCCCGTGTTGCCGGCGCTCACGCAGGCCGCCGCCGCCCCCTGCTTGACCAGGGTGGCCGCAACGCGGATGGATGAGTCGCGCTTCTTGCGCAGGGCGACCTCGACCGGATCGTCCATTTCGACGACCTGGGAGGCGTGGTGCACGCTGATGTTCGGAAGCGGTTCGCCCGCGGCGGCAAGCAGCGGCTCGATGGCCTCGCGCTTGCCGACCAGGATCAGACGATCATTCGGGTGGGCGCGAGCGAAGCTGATGCAGGCCGGCACCGTGATGCTCGGCCCGTGGTCGCCGCCCATGCAATCGACGGCGATCGAGGCGGATCGCTGCCCGGCGGAGGTGGCTGGCATCAGGGATGCCATGCGAGCAGCAGATGGGGCATTGAAGCTGGAAAACCCAATGCCGCGCAGACTTACTCGTCAGCCTTCGTCTTGACGACCTTGCGGCCACGGTAGAAGCCGTTCGGGCTGATGTGGTGACGCAGGTGCGTTTCGCCCGTGCTGGGTTCGACGGCGGTGGGCGGGTTGGTCAGGAAGTCGTGCGAGCGGTGCATGCCACGCTTGGAGGGCGACTTCTTGTTCTGTTGAACGGCCATGATGACTCCGAAATGAACACTGTGTTGGGCGCTGCCCTGCCGCCGCGCCGCACCCGTGGATGCCGGCGCCGATGACTCGAGCGTGAACCGGTTCGCCCTTCAGACCCTGTAGTGCCGCGGCGCAGCACCCGATGCGTGGTGTTCCAGCCGCCGGCCAAACCCTGAGGAGCCTGCCTTGCCTGCCGATTGCATCTGCCCTGACAGGGCAGTATTGCGCTTCACCGCGCTCGATCCGAATCGAGCTAAAACGTTGATTTTAACTTATTTTCTGCTCTTGCGCCCAGCGGCCGTCGCCCCCGCCTTGAGCAGTGCATCGAGCTGCGCGAAGGGCCGCGTGGTGCGGCCCTCGGCTGCAGGTGCTTCGCGCAGCCCGGACCCGTCCGCGGCTACGGGTTCGGTTGCGATAGACGCAATCGCCGTCCCGGTCAATGCGTCGCGTGCCGGTTGGGGGCACACCTCGTGCATCACGCCAGCCGGCAGCTCCAGCAGAAGCTCCTCTTCCACCTGCGCCAGCAGATCGAACTTGCGGCTGCCCACGATCGGATCGAACTCGTCGTCCGCGGCGGCCATCGCAGCCTCGTCGGCCTCGGCTTCCGTATCAAAAACCTCCAGGCGCGCGCGCACATCCATCGGCACCTCCATGGGCTGGCCGCAGCGATCGCAGTCCCTGCCCAGCTGAACCTGTGCCGCCAGATACAGGGCACGGCGACGGCGCGGCGCACCCTGGTCGTCATACAGCCCGGCCACCGCCTCCACCCGCCCGGCGGCCTGCCAGCGCACGGGCGCCGAAGGATCGGCGGTTTCGGCCAGCAGGCGCGGGAGATCGCGCACCAGGCATTCGCCATCCTGCGCACGGGCTTCTTCGCAGAAACGGAACAGATCAACCAGGATGGGCACGGCGTGGACACTCCAGATCAGGACTCGGTGGCGCATCCACCCGAAGCGAGTGGGCGACGCGGCCCGTATTATCGGCGGCCCGCCGCGCAGCCGTCCCACCGGCGTCCGCGCGCCGCCAAGCACCATGCCGCTTGCGGTACCGCGCACCCCGGCCCGCGGCGCTACGTGTCCCCCCATCGTCTGCCCCACCCTCCTCTTGTTGGCACCGCCATGAGCACCCGAATCATCCTTGCCTCGACCTCTCGCTACCGCCGCGAGCTGCTGGAGCGCAGCGGCCTGCGCTTCGAGGTGCTGTCACCGCAGGTCGACGAGACGCCGTTGCCGGGTGAAGCCCCTGCCGCGCTGGCCCAGCGCCTGGCCCTCGCCAAGGCGCAGGCGGGGCTTGCGCTGGCGGGCGCCGCGCCAGGCGAGCAGGTGGTGGTCATCGGGTCAGACCAAGTGATCGACCATGCCGGCCGGAGCGTCGGCAAGCCGGGCGATGCGGCACGTGCGATCGCGCAGCTTCAGGCCATGCGCGGTGCGCAGCTCACGGTCTGCACCGGCGTGGCGCTGGCCAGTACCGCCGCGGCGCCGCAGGAGGCACTGGATCGCGTGCGCGTGCAGCTGCGCCACTATTCAGATCATGAGATCGAGCGCTATGTGGCGGCCGAGCAGCCCTTTGACTGCGCTGGCGCCATCAAGTCCGAAGCCCTGGGCCAGCACCTGATCGAGCGCATCGAATCGGCCGACCCGACCTCGCTGATCGGCCTGCCCGTGCTGACGGTCCTGGCCATGCTACGCCGTGCGGGCGTGGACACCCTGCAGCTCGCCACGGAGGCCACGCATGGCTGACCCGGCCGCCCGCTTGGGCACGCTCTATCTGATTCCGGTGCCGCTGGCCGAGGATGCCGCCGACAGCGCCACCCAACCGCCCGATGTCCGCGCTCTCGTGCAGGGCCTGGGCGCCTTCGTGGTGGAAAACGCCAAGACGGCGCGTGCTTTCGTCAAGCGCTTCGGCCATCCACGCCCCATGGCGGAACTGCGCTGGTTCGAGCTCGACAAGCACGGCAAGACCGACCTCGCTACGCCGCTGGCCCTGCTGCAGGCCGGCGAGGACGTCGGCCTGATGAGCGAAGCCGGCTGCCCCGGCGTGGCCGACCCCGGTGCGGCGGTGGTGGCGGCGGCGCATGCCCTCGGTGCGCCCGTTCGGCCGCTGGTGGGTGCCTCGTCCCTGCTGCTGGCGCTGATGGCCAGCGGCATGAGCGGTCAGCAGTTCAGCTTTCACGGCTACCTGCCCGTGGACGCGGCCCAGCGCCAGCAGAAGCTGCGGCAGCTTGAGCAGGCTGCGCGGCGCGACAAGGCCACCCAGCTCTTCATTGAGACCCCCTACCGCAACGCCGCCATGCTCGACAGCCTGCTGGCCACCCTGAACAACGGCACCCGGCTGGCCGTGGCCTGCGATCTCACTGCGCCCGGCGAATGGATCCGCAGCGCCAGCGTGGAGCAGTGGAAGCGCCAGCCGCTGCCTGAGCTCAACAAGCGGCCGGCGGTGTTTCTGATTGGCTGAGCAGCGACGGGGCGGCTGCAGAACGGCGAGCCGCTGCCGGACTGCGGGACGCGCCGGGCAGCGGATCGAAGCCGCCGGAGCGCATCTGAAACCGTTCGCACGCTGCCAGCCACCGCGCGCGGCGGATTCAAGATCTGGAGCGGATTGGATCGTGCACTGCGGCGCTGAATAGAGCGCGCAAATAGTTCGCCAACCCATTGATTTATTGAAGAATTCAGCCCGAAAAAATTTTCAAATTCATTTTGAATAACCCTGCTTCAGACGCCCGATTTTCAACCGATATTTGAAGATTGGCCTGATTGAGGTCGATTCTTGAGATGCACCTTGCTTGGCAGACCTGCCAAATCGGCCGGAAAGCCGCATCAGACAAGCGGGAACCGGGGTCTGCTGATTTTCAAAAAAATGTTGATTTATGTTGCTGAACCAGCCTGATCTTCAACGTTTGTTTGAAAATCAGCCGCCTGAGCCTGGCCAGGCCTGTCCGTCCGGCAGCCACCACACCGCGCCATCGCGTTCTTCCACCCGCAGCGGCGTGAGGCTGCGTCCGCGGCAGGGGCCACCCAAGCAGCGGCCGGTGTCCGGCGCGTAGGCGGCGCCGTGCGTGGCGCAGATGATCTCGGTGCCGGATTCGTCCAGAAACTGCCCCGGCGACCAGTCCATCTCCATCGGAATGTGCTGACAGCGGTTGATGTAGGCCTGCACCCGCCCGCGCCAGCGCAGCACGAAGGCGCTGCCTGCGCCCTGCGGCGAATCGATGGCAAAGCGGATCGCCCTGCCGCGCTCGGTCAGTTCGCGGCTGTCGCACAGCCGCAGCCAGGTCAAGGCCGTCATCGCGTCTCGCCCCCGGTTTTTTGCGCCTGCCTCAGCCGCGCGCCAGCGCAAAGTGCTCGCGCAGATGCGCCACGGTGGGCACGCAGATCACGGGGGTGAACTGCAGCAGCTCGTCTTCGGGGTGTGCGCCCTGCGTCACGGCCGCCGCCGGACACTGGGCGTGGCGGGCCATCTGCAGGTCGTGCGTGGTGTCGCCCACCATGAGGGTGCGCGGGGCAGCGAGGTCCAGCTCATCCATGATCTCGTGCAGCATCAGTGGGTCGGGCTTGCCCGCGGTCTCGTCGGCGCAGCGGGTGGTGTCGAACAGCTCGCCCAGGCGGGTGAGCTCAAGCGCGCGATCCAGCCCGCGGCGGTTCTTGCCGGTGGCTACGGCAAGGCGAAAGCCGGCCTCGCGCAGATCGCGCAGCAACTCTGCGGCACCGTCGAACAAGGCGAGCTGGTCGTCGCCGAGCAGGTAGTGATAGCGGTAGCGGTTGATGATGGTCTGCAGCTGCGCCGGCGTGGCTGTGGGTGCGCAGCGCGCGAGGGCCGGGGTCAGCGCTAGGCCAATCACCGACAGCGCCGTGTTCCAGTCGGGCACGGGCACCTCGGCATCGGCACAGGCGGCCTGGATGCACTTGGCAATGGTGGCGGTGGAGTCGATCAGGGTGCCATCCCAGTCGAAGACCACGGCGTCGTAGAGATCGCGGCTCATGGGCGGTCCAGTTTGTCGAGTTCGCGCTGAAAGTCGGGCGGCAGCGGGCATTCGACCACCAGCCGCTCGCCGCTGGCGGGGTGCGTCAGCTCCAACCGGGCGGCGTGCAGCAGCATGCGCCCGACCTTGCGCGCCTTGTTCAGCGCAAAGTCGCCGTAGCGCTCGTCGCCCACCAGCGGCAACCCCAGCGACTGGGCGTGCACGCGGATCTGGTGGGTGCGGCCGGTAGCAATGCGCGCCGACAGCAGCGCCCCCTTGGCATAGCGCTGCTGCACGGCAAAGCGCGTCAAGGCGTACTGGCCGTCCTCGTCCACGCGCACATGCCGCTCGCCGTTGGCGCCGGTGTCCTTGGTCAAGGCCAGTTTGACTTCCTTGCGCTCGAAGCCCGGCTGACCAAAGACCGCCAGGCGGTACTCCTTCTTCCAGCCGCCGGCGTTGCCGCCCTTGCGCAGATCCGCCTGCACGGCGGTCAGCGCAGAACGGCGCTTGGCCAGCACGAGGATGCCGCTGGTTTCGCGGTCGATCCGGTGTGCAAGCTCCAGGAACTTCGGCTGCCGCGCCGCGCGCAGCTGCTCGATCACGCCGCTGGACACCCCACTGCCGCCGTGCACCGCCACGCCGGCCGGCTTGTCGATGATCAGCAGATGGTCGTCCTCGAACAGCACGGGGAATTCGCGCGCAGGTGCGGCCGTGGTGCTGGCCGGCTGAGCGAGGCGAATGGGCGGCACGCGCACCGTCTCGCCCAGAGCAAGGCGGTCGTCCACGCCAGCGCGGCGGCCATCCACCCGCACCTCGCCCGAGCGCACGATGCGATACACATGGCTCTTGGGCACGCCCTTGAGGTGGCGCAGCAGGAAGTTGTCCAGACGCTGGCCTTCGCCGGCTTCGTCCACCACCAGGTGCCGCACTTCGGCGCGCGGCGCGGGTGCAGTGGGCTCTGTGGCCATTGGGGCGGGTGCACCTTGTGTGACGCCCGCAGGCCTGTCCGGCGGCTTGGCCGCCCGTGTCGCGGTGCGCGAATGGGACGGGCCGCCAACCGATGCTGCCGAGCCTGCCTGGGTGCCGCGTCTCGCCGGTGCACCACTACGGGTGCGCGACGCTGAAACAGACGCGGTTTTTGGCGGGCGCACGTATATACTTTTGTTTGGTGGTTTGAAGGCGAAAGCGCACCCTGTATATCTGAGTGCGCCTCCCCGTTTGAGCCCCGGTCGGGAACACAGGACACAGAAGCTGTTTTGAGCACGCTGTGTCCGCCGGACCGGCAAGCGAGACAGGCTGCCATTGTATGAGTACCGGGTTGTGTGAAGGCTTGAGCGAACCCGCGCCCCACGATCCACAGACCGATAGCGAATTCCCAAACGTTGAAGACTGCAGCCTCGCGCCGCGGGCCTTCGATGTGCCGGCCAGTCCGGCCCCCGCCAGTGCCCCGCGGTGGCGCCCTCTCCCCAGAACCGATGCCCGCTCCTTGAGCGCCGGTGATGGGTCGAAGCTCGGTGCAGCGCCACATGCCCGGCCAGCGTTGGCCACTGCGCCGCATCCCGTGCGCTTGCTTGCGCTCGAGATGCGCAGCGCCCGCAATCTCCTTTGCGGCGCCCCGCTCATCCCTGTGGTCGCGCCGCGCGCCCGCCCCCGCCCTCCCGCCCGCCGAACGCGCCCCACCTGAGGCGCAACAGATGCGTCGCGAGACGCCGGGAGTGAGCATGAAGCGCATGCTGTTCAACGCAACGCACGCAGAAGAACTGCGCGTTGCCATCGTCGACGGGCAGAAGCTCGTCGACATCGACATCGAAACCGCGGGCAAGGAAAGCCGCAAGTCCAACATCTACAAGGGCGTCATCACCCGCATCGAGCCCTCGCTCGAAGCCTGTTTCATCAACTACGGCGAAGAGCGCCACGGCTTCCTGCCCTTCAAGGAAGTCGCCCGCCAGTATTTCCGCGAAGGCGTGGACGTCCGCAGCGCCAAGATCCAGGACGCCCTCAAGGAAGGGCAGGAAGTCCTGGTCCAGCTGGAAAAGGAAGAGCGCGGCAACAAGGGCGCTGCCCTGACGACCTTCATTTCGCTCGCAGGCCGGTATCTCGTGCTGATGCCGAACAACCCCAAGGGTGGCGGCGTGTCGCGCCGGATCGAGGGTGACGACCGCAACGAGCTGCGCGAAAAGCTCGACCAGCTCAAGATGCCCGAGGGCATGAGCGTGATTGCTCGCACTGCGGCCATCGACCGCACCGCCGAGGAACTCCAGTGGGACCTGAACTACCTGCTGCAGCTCTGGAAGGCCGTGGACGACGCCAGCCGCTCCGCCAGCGGCGCCTTCCTGATCTACCAGGAATCGAGCTTGGTGATCCGCGCCATCCGGGACTACTTCCAGCCCGAGATCGGCGAAATCCTGATCGACACCGACGACATCGCGGAGCAGGCCCAGCAATTCATGGCCCACGTAATGCCGGACATGGTCAACCGTGTGAAGCGCTACCGCGACGACATCCCGCTGTTCTCGCGCTTCCAGATCGAGCACCAGATCGAAACGGCCTATTCGCGGACCGTGCCCCTGCCCTCCGGCGGCTCGATCGTGATCGACCACACCGAGGCGCTGGTCGCCATCGACGTCAACTCGGCGCGTGCCACCAAGGGCAGCGACATCGAGGAGACCGCAACCCGCACCAACCTCGAAGCCGCCGATGAGGTGGCCCGCCAGCTGCGCCTGCGCGACCTGGGCGGCCTGATCGTCATCGACTTCATCGACATGGAGGAAGGCAAGAACCAGAAGGCGGTCGAACAGCGCCTGAAGGACGCCCTCCACTACGACCGCGCCCGCGTACAGATGGGTCGCATCAGCCGTTTCGGCCTGGTGGAACTGTCGCGCCAACGCCTGCGCCCTGCCCTGAACGAAGGCAGCCACATTACCTGCCCGCGTTGCAATGGCGTCGGCGTGATCCGCGACACCGAATCGTCCGCGCTGCACGTGCTGCGCATCATCCAGGAAGAGTCGATGAAGGAGAACACTGCTGCCGTGTTCGCCCAGGTGCCGGTGGACGTGGCCACCTTCCTGCTCAACGAGAAGCGGGTGGACATCGCCAAGCTCGAGGCACGTCACCGCATCACCGTGACGCTGATCCCCAACAAGCACATCGAGACGCCACACTACAAGCTCGAGCGCGTCAAGCACGATGACCCACGCCTGGAGGACCCGAAGCCGACCTACGAAATGCCGGACCTACCCGAAGAAGTGAACTACTTCGACGCCAAGGCCGAGCGCGAGGAAAAGCCGCGCCAGATCGCCAAGGTCAAGGGCATCGTGCCCGACCAGCCTGCACCGCAGCGCCCACCCGAACCCGCCCCCGCACCGGTTGCCACACCCACACCCGCTGCAGTCAAACCCGCGCCCGTGGCGGCCCGCCCGGCAGCCCCCGTACCCGAGCAGAAGGGATTCTTTGCCCGCATGTTCGGCTGGCTGACCGGCGGCAAGCCGCAGGAGGCGCAACCTGACATTCGTGGTGCTGTCGCCCAGACGCACCAGGCCGCGCATCAACCTGCAGCGACAGGAGGAGAGCGCGAAGGCCGCGGTGGACGTGAGGGCCGTGAAGGACGCGATGGCCGCGGCCGCAATGGCGGCCGGCGAGATGGCCGCGACGGTCGCAACGAAGGCCGGACAGACGGCCGCGCGGAAGGTCGGGGTGAAGGTCGCGGTGAAGGCCGCGATGGACGTCGGAATCGACGCGACGGCGAAAGCCAGGACGGAAACAATCGCCAGCGCGCCGCCGAGCCGACCCAGATGGCAGGCAGCGGCTCGACCGCAGAAGCCGCTGCGCCTGCCCGCCAGGACGCTGATCGTGCCGAGCGCGGTGAGCGCGGCGGCCGTGGTCGTCGAGGTCGCGGCGAACGCGGGGAACGCGAGGGGTTGCGCAAGGACGACGCCAGCCAGCAGCCCGCAGCCGAACTCGATGCGGCAGCGCTTGCGGCCGCAGGCGTTGCGACAGCAGCGGCGGTCGCAGCAGCACCCGCTGCAGCGTCAGAAGCAGTGGCCAGCGAGCCCAGTGCCGCCCCGGGCGAGAGCACGCAGCCTGGAGCCGAAACCGGTGACCAGGCCGAGCGCAAGCGCCGTCGCCGTCGTCGTGGCGGTCGTGGTCGCCGTGATGAGCAGGGCAACGCCGTCGATGGATTGGAAGCTGGCGATGGTGCCGACGCCTCGGATGCAGATACCGATCAGGCCGACGCCCCGCAGGACGAGGCTGCGGCCGCTGCACCGACGCCCGCCGTATCCGCGGCAGCACCGGCCACCGCCCAGGCGGTGGCCGTGCCCTCGGCGCCAGCGCCTGTCGCTGCAGCGCCTGTTGCAGCGGTGGACCGCAGTACCGTGCGTGCTCCGCAGGTCAGCGTCCGCGCTGACTACCCGGCACTCGACAAGGCGGCGCTGGAAATTGTCGTCGCTCAGGCCGGCTTGAGCTGGGTCCACACTGACGGTGACAAACACGCTCAGGTGCAGGCCAGGATGGCCGCGATACCGCGCCCCGTCCGCGTGCCGCGCGAGCGCCCCGTGCTCGCGCCGCTGTCCACCGAGCCACTCGTGCAGGTCGAGACCAAGCCGGAGTACCGCAAGCTGGCCTGACCAGCCGACGGGCGTGTTCTTGTGAACGGGCAGGTTCATCCTGCCCGTTTTCTTTTCTGCATGGACGTGGAAGCGCGCCGGCGCTGCTCGGTACTATCAGGCGCGTTGTCGACTGAGGCCATCTACCCATGTCCGATCGTGTCATCCCGATCGCCGAAGCGCGCTACCAGCCACTGCCGCTGCCCGAGCCACGGGCGCTCGAATACCGGGCGCAGCCCGTCGACCTGCGTGCCCGCCCGATGCATGACCTGCGCATCAGCGTCACCGACCGCTGCAATTTCCGCTGCACGTATTGCATGCCCAAGGAAGTGTTCGGTCGTGACTACCCGTTCCTGCCGCAGTCCTCGCTATTGAGTTTTGAGGAGATCACACGCCTTGCGCAGGCCTTCGTGCGTCTGGGTGTCCGCAAGCTGCGCCTCACGGGCGGCGAGCCACTGCTGCGCAAGCAGCTTGACCGATTGGTGAGCCAGTTGGCGCAGATCAGTACCCCGGAAGGTGGCGCGCTGGACCTCACGCTCACGACCAATGGATCGCTGCTTGAGCGCCATGCCCGCGCTCTGCGTGATGCAGGCTTGGGCCGAGTGACAGTGAGTTTGGACGCGCTTGACGATGCCATATTCAAGCGCATGAACGACGCCGACTATCCCGTGGCCGATGTGCTGCGTGGCATCGACGCTGCATTGGCTGCTGGTTTGACGGGCTTGAAGGTCAACATGGTGGTGCAGCGTGGCGTGAATGACGCGCAGGTCATCCCCATGGCGCAGCACTTCCGCGGTACCGGCGTCACCCTGCGATTCATCGAATACATGGATGTCGGCAGCACGAACGGCTGGCGCATGAACGAAGTGCTGCCCAGCCGCGAACTGATCGAGCGACTGTCCTCAGTCTGGCCCATCGAGCCTCTGAACCGCGACTACCGCGGTGAGGTGGCCGAGCGTTGGCGCTACGTGGACGGCGCCGGCGAGATCGGCGTCATTTCAAGCGTCACGCAGGCGTTCTGCGGCGACTGCACCCGGGCCAGACTCTCGACAGAAGGCCGTCTGTATCTGTGCTTGTTTGCCCAGCAGGGCTACGACTTGCGCGAGCTTGTTCGAGACGCCCGGGTGACGCCCGAGCAGCTATCCGACACGGTTGCTGCCATCTGGGCAGCGCGGCGCGACAACTACTCCGAGCTGCGCAGCGCAAACAGCGCCTCTGGTCAAAAAATCGAAATGAGCTACATCGGGGGATGAGCATGGACGCGGAATAGCACCTGCGCGCTGCTCCGCGCCTCGCAAATCCGAGCCGCATGCTTGCGGCGAGGTGGGTGAGCATGGACGCGGAATAGCGCCTGCGCACTGCTCCGCGCCTTGCGAATCCGAGCGTCTTGCAAGGCGTGAGCTTGATCAGCGCCCCGCAGACCCGTGATTGGTGATCGCCGAAAGCATCAGCGTGCTTCTCAGCTATCCCTTAAATGCGGCACCACATGGAGCGCGTTAGCAATCGTTTACAAGCGACGGGCGGTTTCGCCTTGAAACGAACAGGCGTGCATCGAATACTCCGCAGCTGGTCCATAGTGCATTGAACAGGGAGTCCCTCATGTCGGGCAAGTTCGAACTGAAGATCGCAGGCAACGGCCAGATCATGTTCAACCTGCTGGCAGCCAATGGTCAGGTGATCTTGAGCTCAGAGACCTACAAGGCACGCGCCTCGGCCCTCAATGGCGTGGAATCCGTCAAGAAGAACGCCGGAGACCCGCACCGCTTTGCGTTTCATGTTTCCAGCAATGGCCGGCACTACTTCACCCTGAAGGCGGCGAACGGACAGATCATCGGCACCAGCCAGATGTACTCATCGCCTGACTCGGCCCGCCAGGGCATGCTGAGCTGCCAGACACACGCGCAGGGTGCATCGGTCGAAGACCTCACGCGCTGAGCAGCAGATGCGCGACGTTCAGTGGTGGTGTTCCCACACCAGAAATGCGTCGCGCCCCTCTGCCAGAAGCCGCGTGGGTCGGCCGATCGGCAGCGTCAGTACCGTGGGGACGTGACCGGCTGGCAGGCCGGTCAACATGGGCGCCTTGATCTGGCTCTGCACATAGTCAATCACGGTCTTGAGCTTGAACCCGCGATCGTTCGGCGTCGGCTTGAATTGCGTGAAATGGCCCAGAATCACGGCCTTCTGACGTGCGAGCACACCAGCATGCAGCAGTTGAAGCAGCATGCGTTCGATGCGGTAGGGGTGCTCACCCACGTCCTCGAGAAACAGGATGCCGCCCTTGATCTCCGGGAAAAACCGCGTGCCCATCAGTGAGGT
>JAIXTA010000022.1 GCA_027484405.1 Burkholderiales bacterium | reverse complement strand
CTGCGCGGCCTTGGCCAGGCCTTCCTGCAGCAGCGAACGATGACCGGCCGCGCTGGCGCATTCCTCGATCTGACGGGCATCGGCACGTTTCAGGATGAGCCGTGCAATCGCATCATCGACGGGCAGGAAATCGAACAGCGCGATCCGGCCACTATAGCCGGTTCCGTGGCAGGCCGTGCAGCCGGCCGCGCGGTGGAAATGGCTGTCCTCGCCATGAGCGGCATCGATGCCGAGCGAAGCAAACAGGGCCTCATCCGGCTGGAAGGGCACGCGGCACTGGAGGCAAAGGCGCCTGACCAGCCGCTGCGCCAGCACGCCGGCCAGCACCGAACTCAGCAGAAACGGCTCTACTTCCATGTCGATCAACCGAGTGATCGCGCCCGCGGCCGTATTGGTGTGGAGCGTGGAGAGAATCATATGGCCGGTCAGCGCGGCCTGCACCGCGATCTGCGCGGTTTCCACATCGCGGATTTCGCCGACCATGATCGCATCGGGATCCTGCCGGAGAAACGAGCGCAGCGCCGTGGCAAACGAGAAGCCGATGCCCGGCTGCACCTGTGTCTGGACAATTCCGGGCAAGCGGTATTCGATCGGATCTTCCACCGTCAGCAGCTTGCGCTCGACCTGGTTGAGCTCGGCGAGTGCCGCGTAGAGCGTGGTGGTCTTGCCGCTGCCGGTAGGGCCGGTCACGAGAATGATGCCGTGCGGGCTGCGGGTCAGTGCCGTCCAGCGCTCCGCATCGCGCGGCGAGAAGCCAAGTTCATCGAGGCCCTGCACCGCCACTTCGGGATCGAAGATGCGCATGACCAGTTTTTCGCCAAAGGCGGTCGGCAGGGTGGACAGGCGCATCTCCACTTCGTCGCCGCCCGGGTTCTTGGTCTTGATGCGGCCGTCCTGCGGGCGGCGCTTTTCCACCACGTCCATGCGGCCCAGCAGCTTGATGCGGCTGGTCATGGCGTTCATCACGCCCATGGGCAGCTGATAGACCGTGTGCAGCACGCCGTCGATGCGGAAGCGGATGATGCCCAGCTCGCGCCGGGGTTCGAGGTGGATGTCGCTGGCGCGCTGATCGAAGGCGTACTGCCACAGCCAGTCCACCACCTGGACGATGCCCTGGTCGTTGGCATCGAGCTGGCGGTTGTTGCGGCCGAGCTCGACGAGCTGCTCGAAGCTGCTGCTGGCATTGGCCACGCCGGCGCGCTGCGCCGCCTTGACGCTCTTGGCCAGGGCGTAGAACTCGGTCGTGTACTTGAGGATGTCCGCCGGGCTGGAGACCACCAGATTCACACGCTTGCCGGTGTGCCGTTCGATCTCCGGGATCCAGAAGGTGTCGAAGGGCTCGCAGGTGGCGATGGTGACTTCCTGCGTGCCAATGCTGATGGGCAGGGCCAGATTGCGCTCGGCGTAGGTGATGCTCATCACGTCGGCCACACGGCCCACGTCCACCTTGAGCGGATCGATCTTCAGATAGGGCAGCCTGGCGCGCTTGGCCAGCCAGCCGGCAAAGAAGTCCATGTCCATCAGTCGGCCGTCACCGCGGTGGTGCACGCCCACGCTGGCCAGCCGCACCAGCGGGTGCTGGCTGCTGGTCGTGGCGGCGCAGCGCTGGAAGATGCGCTGCGCCTCTTCCTTGGTGATGAGGTGGTCCTCGCGCATCCAGCTGAGCAGGTCGCGCCAGTTGAGTTTGCCGCGGGGTTCGGGCAGCGTCTGGGCGCGCCCCGGTTCAATGCTCTGCGTCATGCGGGGAGTATGCCGCCTGGGGGAGTGGCTGGGGGGCGGCGCTGGGAATTCAGCGGCGATCTGTCGTTGGCATGGCAACCGGACTGCCTGCGGCACCCGGTGGCACGGTGCCCTGGCTGGCGGCTGCGGTGGCTGCGGCGTTGGCGGCATTGATGCCCATCACGCCATTGAGAATGGCGGCGGCGCGGGCAGCGTCCTGGGCCTGGGTGGCCGCGGTTCCCGGTGCCGCATTCTGGGCGGCCGTGGCGGTCTGTTCGGCCGGCTCGATGCGGCGCGCGCCGTTGAAGCGCTTGTCCCAGTAGGGGATGTTCATGCTCTCCACGCGCACCTCGCCGCCGGCGGAGGGCGCGTGCAGGAACTTGCCGTCGCCCACGTAGATGCCCACATGCGAGTAGGCACGGCGCAGGGTGTTGAAGAAGACGAGGTCGCCGGGGCGCAGCTCCTTGCGGTCGACCTTCTCGCCGAGCTGGCTGATTTCGGCCGAGCGGCGCGGCAGCACCAGGCCGAAGGTCTGCTGGAACACCAGACGCACCAGGCCCGAGCAGTCCAGTCCACTGTCGGCGTCGTTGCCTCCCATGCGGTAGCGCACGCCCAGCAGGCCCATGGCGTTCATGACCAGGTCGCTGGCCAGGCCGGCGGCACCGGTGGCCACGTCCTTGGCGCCGGTTTCCAGCTTGTGGATGAACTGATCGAGCGCCGAGTCAGCGGCGGGGGCAGCGTTTTGCGGCTTGCCGGATGCCGGTGGCGTCGTCTGCGCCACGGCATGGGCCGACAGGCTCAGCGCCGCGCACAGCAGGGCGGCGCGCAGACGGTGCACGGCAGGCAGGGGCAGGCGGTCTTGAAAGCGCAATTCTGCGGCTCCGGTCGATGTAAGCCCTTGATTTTACGGGCTTCGTGCCGGGCTGAACAAGACCGCGTTGCCTTGCGGGCACATCGCAGCGCCGCAAGCCGAAATGCGCAATACGCCGCGTCTGCCGTTTCGCGGGAGAATCTGCGGCTCATGTCGGCGCATGCACGCTGGCTGAGTGGCCAATAACTACAAGTCGGGGACAGGATTCACCTATGGCAGATCGACCCAGGTTGCTGGTCGCGGACGCCTCGCGCATGGTGCGCGCGGCGATTGCCAAGCCCTTGTCGGAGGCCTTCACGATCCGTGAGGTCAGCGACGGCGAGGCCGCCTGGTCGGCACTGCTCACCGATCCGACGATCGCCGCCGTGGTCACAGGGCTGGCGATGGACAAGATCGACGGCTTCGAGCTGATCCAGCGTGTCCGGGCCTCGCGCGTGCCGCGTGTGCGCAGCCTGCCGGTGCTGGTACTGGCCAGTGCCGATGCCAAGGACCAGATGGCGCGCGCCACCGAGCTGGGGGCCAGCGGCTTCGTGGCCAAGAACGCCAAGGCCGCCGAAACCATTGCCCAGCTCACCGGGCTGGTGCGCGGCGCAGGTGAGGTGGCCTTCGCTGCTGCACCGGATGCGGCGCAGCCTGCCGCGGCGCTGTCCAGCCAGCTCGTGAGCATCGAGATCCTGCGCGAGCACACCCGCCGCATGGCGAGCTTCGCCTTTCGCAGCGAAACCCCGCTGGCCGTGGTGGTGCTGCGCCTGCGTGGCGCAGGCCCCCTGCTCGAGGCGGCGCTGGCCGCCAACCTCGCCTCGCTGCTGCGCGCCGAAGACGTGGCCGGCAAGATCGACGATGACACCTACGCCCTGACCATGATGGGCGCCGATCTGGCGGTGATTCCGAGCGTGGTCGAGCGCGTGCAGGCCATGCTGGCCGAGGTCGCGCTGGACCGCCGCCAGCCCCCGCCGGTGCTGCTGGCCGGCTGGGTCCAGGCGAGCGAGCCGGTGGACGACGACACGCTGATCGAATCTGCGCTTGGGCGTCTGGCGCCCTTCGACATGGGCGCGCACCTGGAGCTGCGCAGCAGTCGCGCACCCCACCCGGACGAGGAACCGATGCTCTCGGCACCGGCCCGCCACGAGGCCGCAGAGATCTCGCTCGACGAGGCCGTGAACCTGCTGGAGCGCGGCAACATTGCCGAGCTCGAGGTCTACCGCTCGAGCATTGCGCAACGGATTGCGCCCCTCTTGAGCTGGCTCTCCGAGGGCTAGCGCGGGCAGGCGCGCTGGGGCCGGGTCGATGCTCGCTGGCCGGCACGCGGGCGTGTTCTGGGGAAACTCCGGGGCAGATTGCTGCATTGCGGGTAAGAGCTGAGTAAGGCTGTCCGGTCCACAATCCGGGGCAGACTCCAGTACCGATGGAGCACACTTCACGAGGAGACAGACCCCATGCCGCGCAGTGTTGCCGCCGTCCACGCCGAATCTCTTGAGCACCGGGACGCCTTCTGGGCCGAGCAGGCCCGCCGCATCGAGTGGAAAACGCCGTTCAAGCAGGTGCTGGACTACAGCAACCCGCCCTTTGCCAAGTGGTATGTGGGTGGCACGACCAACCTGTGTCACAACGCCGTGGACCGCTGGGCTGCCAAGCAGCCCGATGCCCGCGCGCTCATCTGGGTGTCCACCGAGGTCGACCAGACGCTTGAATACGACTACCGCACCCTCTTGGCCGAGGTGAACCGCTGCGCCGCCATGCTCAAGGGCCTGGGCGTGGGCAAGGGCGACCGTGTACTGATCTACATGCCGATGATCCCGCAGGCCGCCTTCATGATGCTGGCCTGCACGCG
>JAIXTA010000165.1 GCA_027484405.1 Burkholderiales bacterium | reverse complement strand
GCGAACCCCACGAAGGCCGGCATGATCGCGCCGAACACCATGATCAGACCGTGCATGGTCGTGAGCTGGTTGAAGAACTCGGGCGCGAACAGCTGCAGACCCGGCTGGAACAGTTCAGCACGCAGCATCAGCGCGAGAATCCCGCCTTCGATCAACATGACGAAGGAGAAGATCAGGTACATCGTGCCGATGTCCTTGTGGTTGGTGGCGAACAACCAGCGGCGCCAGCCGTGCGGGGTGTCGTGAGCGTGATCGTGCGAGGGGTGGTCGATGACGGCACTCATGAATGACTCCTGAAGGTCTCTGGCGCGGGGTTACTTGCGGGCGGCCGTGAAATCGGCAGGCTGCACAAGGCCGAAGCTGTTGCCCCAGCTGTTCTTGGTATAGGTGGCGACGGCCGCCAGCTCGACGTCATTGAGCTGGGTCCACTTGGGCATGGCGTTCTTGCCGTTGAGCAGAATCTGGATCTGGTCAGGCTTGTTGCCCACCACGGCACTGCCAGCAAGCTTCGGGAACGCGCCCGGCACGCCCATGCCGGTGGCCTGGTGGCAGGCCACGCAGTTGGCGGTGTAGACCTTCTCGCCCCGGGCCATCAGTTCGGCCTGGGTATAGGTCTTGGTCGGATCATCCGCATTGGCGGCCATGTCCTTCTTCTTCTTGTCGACCCACGCGGCGTATTCCTGGTCAGTCACGACGCGCACGACGATCGGCATGAAGGCGTGGTCCTTGCCGCAGAGTTCTGCGCACTGGCCGCGATAGACGCCAACCTTTTCGGCCTTGAACCAGGTGTCACGCACGAAGCCCGGAATCGCATCCTGCTTCACACCGAAGCTGGGCACCATCCAGGCATGGATCACGTCGTTGGCTGTGGTCACCATGCGGATCTTCTTGCCGACGGGCACGACCATCTCGTTGTCGACTTCGATCAGATAGTTGTCACCCTGGGGCGCCCGACCATCGACCTGGGCACGCGGCGTGGACAACGTGGACAGGAAGCTGATGCCCTGCCCTTCGCCCTTGAGGTAGTCGTAGCCCCACTTCCACTGGTAGCCAGTGACCTTGATGGTGATGTCAGCGTTCGAGGTGTCCTTCATCTTGACCACGGTGCCGGTGGCGGGAAGCGCCATGCCGATCACGATCAGGAAGGGCACCACGGTCCAGGCGATCTCGGCCTTGGTGCTCTCGTGCCAGGTCTCCGCCTTGTGGCCCTTGGACTTGCGGTGGGCGTAGATGGAATAGAACATCACGCCGAACACGGCGCAGAAGATCAGCAGGCAGATCACCAGCATCATGGTGTGCAGGTGGAAGATCTCCTCGGCCACCTTGGTCACGGGCTCGTGCAGATTGAGCTGGTTGACCTTGGGGCCACCCACGCTGTCATTCACGCCGGAAGCGATTGCACCGAGGCTCGTCGCCCCGAGCACGCCAGCCACCGCTGCGCGCATCATGCCCAGGCGCAGCGCCTGGCCGGCCCCGGAAAACACACCCTTCACTGATTTCATGCCATCCCCAAGGTGGTTGGATCTTCTATCTCACTGCAGCCGGATCAACGGGTCATGAACCCTGCCGGCCTCTACCTCGTTGCCGCCAGTGCCGACCGCAATTCGTGCGCAAACTGCGCCTTTCGCGGCTCGGCCAGGTAACGGCCTACCTCTACCCAGTCCGCATGCAGCCCGAGCTGCACACGGTATCGGGGCACCAGCCCCGCATCCTGCACACGGTCTTCCTGCACACGAACCCAGAGACGCTTGAAGCGTCGCTCGGTCACATGGCGTGATCGGCGTACCCGCACCACGAGCTCGTCGCCGTCGAAGCTCACCGTCTCGCCGTCGAGCGCATGGCGGCTGTAGACGATGAAAGCCACGCCCACGGCCACAAGCTCGATGCCGGCAAACAGGAGCACGAAGGGAGCGCCCGCAATCCAGAACCAGATCGCGATCACGATCGACAGGGCCACCATCGAGCCCAGAACCGCCCCAAGACCGCCTGGAGACATCGAGACATTGCGCCGTAGCTCCCAGTGCAGTGACCGCCCGACAGACGCCTGCGCGCTGTCTTGCGGGTCTGACACCCGGGGTGGCATCTCTACTGTCTGCGCCATCTCCGCGATCCGCCTGAATCCTCTTGGCCAGCGACTTGCTCCGATTCAGCCCTGCTCGGGGAGATGATTCCCGTGCAATCACTGATGTGGATCAAGCCATCGACCAACTGCAACAACCGGAAATTATAGGCGGGCCTGCGCACTCGCTCACGGGGGGCGCGTCGTCGCACCCGCGGCAAGCCTGTTCGCGGACCTGCTGATGGTGTTTCGGCAACGCCCAGGCTGCGCACCTGCGGCAGGCTGCCGCACCCGATCGCGCTGTGACCACGCCTACTGCTTGCGCTTGAGCGAAGCCGTGAGTTGATCCAAAGGCACGGTGCTGACGCCCGCCGACCCGCGCGCAGACCGCGGCTGCGGCTTGAACGCATGGCCGTACACGAGCTCGACGGTCAGCGGAATCCCCCCCAGATCCGGGTCATGCTGTGCGGCTAGCGCGTCCAGAAAGCGCTGCCAGCGCTTGCGCGAGACCAGCGCGCCCGCTCGGCGCCTGTGTGCGTTGCCGCCGAGCTGGCGCAGCTCCGCGACCAGTGCCTCCGGCGAGGAGTAGCTCAGGGTCAGGACCTCGGCATCCATCACCGGGGTGGCCAGGCCGGCCGCAACCAGCATGTCGCCATAGTCATGCAGGTCGACAAATTCAAGCGTCATCGCGCCCAGCATGGCTGCCCTGGCGGCGTGACGGACCTCGCGGAAGGTGTCCGGCCCGAAGACGCTGAACATCAGCAGGCCTTCCGGCGCCAGCCATTGCGCCCAGTGCTTTAGGGTCCGGTCTGGTGCGTCACTCCAGTGCAGCGCGCAATTGCTCCACACGAGCTGCTGGCTGCCAGCGGGTAGCTCGGCGGCCGAGAAATCGGCAGTCAGCACATTGAGCTGCCTGCTGGCACGCAGCTTGTCGAGCAAGCCGCGCAGGCCACCCGGCTGAAGCCGATCGCGAGTGCGCGTCGCGTACGCGGCGGTGAAGTCAATGCCTGTGAGCTGGGTGCAGCCCGGGTAGCGCTGGGCCAGCGCAGCGAGGTCTTCGCCTGCGCCGCAGCCTGCGTCCACAAGCGCCGCTGGTGCGAGTCGGATGTAGTCGAGCCGCTCATGCATGCGTTGCGCCACCTCGCCGTACAGCCAGGGGCGCGCATCGGCAGTCCGCCGAGCCTGGCGCACGAACTGCCGAGTCGCAGCACGCACATCAATCGGCAGGTGACGCGGGGCAGGAATCGGTGCGGCGCTGGGCTGAGAATCGGCAGTCACAAGCGAGTTGGGTGTGCGGGCGGCAGGCGGCCAGACCGTCAGAAATGGCGCGTCGGCGCACGCCGTCGCAGCGTTGCGCGGACCGGGCAACGGATCGAGCTGACAAGGCCTGAAAGTGTAGCTCTGCGCCTTGCGAGCATGCGCTCACTTGCGTGCTAATCGCCGTCATCAAGCGGCTGGGGGCTTAGCTGGTTCGGCAGGTACCGAGACATGCGACGCGCTGCGGCGGCAGCGATCGAACGCCCGGCCCCAGGCAGACTGCTGCAGACCGCGGCCCGATGCGGCGCCGCCGCCACATCGGAACCCCACGGACGGCGTTGCTCCACTGCGCTGCGGCTAGTCAAACTACGCTGCGCGAAAACAAGGTGCACGGGACCGCCCCGTCGCACTTCGACGGCGTGTTTCACGGCCCGCCCGGCCACCCGCAACCGGCGCACAGCCCGTCCCGCACAACCCAACGCTCAAGCCCTCTTCAACGTGAATGCCGCCCACAGCCCACTGGCACGCCTGGCTTCGTTTGTGGCCGGGCAGCGCTGCCCCGGCTGCGATGCCGCGTGCACCGGCTGGATCTGCGCCACGTGCGAAAGCCGCCTGAACCGGACGCGCCTGCGCTGTGCAGGCTGCGCCATGCCGCTGAGCGCTGCACTGGCCGCTGCCGCAGCCGACGGCGCGGATTCGCAGGGGTCCGGCGCCCGGGCAGACGCTGCCCCGCCTGCACAGACGCTTGCGCTGCAGCGCTGTGGCCGCTGCCTGAGCGAACCACCGCCGGTGGCCGCCAGCCATGCAGCCTTTGACTATGCCGCACCGGGTGACCGACTCGTGCATGCCTTGAAGTTCCGGCAGCTCACTGCGCTGGCGACGCCGCTGGCCGCGCGGCTGGCGCAGGCACTCAGCACAAGTGCGGCAAGCCAGTCGCCGCCGTCGTTTGGCCGCGTCCTGCCGATCCCGCTGTCTCCGGGCCGGGAACGCAGCCGTGGATACAACCAAAGTTGGGAGCTCGCCCGCCGGCTGCCACCGGCCTTCGGGCCAGCCTGCTGGCAGACACTGCTGCGCACCCGCGACACCGCCAGCCAGATGGCCCTTCCCCTGGCCGAGCGCGAGCGCAATGTGCGCGGGGCCTTCGCGGTTCAGCGCGAGGTGACCGGCCTGCATCTGCTGCTGGTCGATGACGTCATGACCACGGGTGCCACGCTCTTTGAGGCCGCGCGCTGCCTGCGCAAGGCGGGCGCGGCCAGCGTCACGGCCCTCGTGCTGGCTCGAACCCCCTGAGCGGACGGCGCGCTTGACTCGGCCGGGCCACCGCGAGTCGTCCCACCACCGCCGCCCAGGCTGCCCGGCAGGCCGCGTGTTTCGATCTAATGTCGGCCTCAGACCCATGCGCGCTGCTTGCAGACGGACCCAGACCACGCACCGAACCCCACCACGCGAAGCATGACCACGCCTTTCCTGAACGTCGTCCTCGTCCACCCGGAAATCCCACCCAACACCGGCAACGTCATTCGCCTGTGCGCCAACACGGGCTGCGCGTTGCACCTGATCGAGCCGCTGGGCTTTTCCATGGACGACCGCTACATGCGCCGCGCCGGGCTCGACTATCACGAGTATGCGCAGGTCAAGACCTACGCCGACTGGCCGGCGTTTCTGGCGGGCGCACAGCCAGCGGCAGATCGCCTTTTCGCCTTCACGACCAAGGGGTCTCGGCCGTTCGGCGAAGTCGCCTTCCGGCCGGGCGACTGGCTGGTCTTCGGATCGGAAACCGCCGGGCTGCCGGTGGACTTGCGCGAGTCCTTTCCGGTGGCGCAGCGCGTACGCCTGCCCATGCGCCCTGCGCAGCGCAGCCTGAACCTGTCAAACAGCGTGGCCGTCGCGGTGTTCGAGGCCTGGCGACAACATGGCTATGCAGGCGGCGCTTAGATTTTTGTCCGAAAACGAACCACAAAATGTCATGACATCCGGCTTATCGCTTGCCAGATGCGCGATAAGCCCGGTTCATCGACCCTGCATTTTCGTCCGAAAATGAACTAATGTTATCAGGGCTCCTGCCGCAGCTTGGCCGCCAGCCAGGCGTCGGCATCCTCGGGCAAAAAGCGCTCCATCTTGGCAAGCAGCGCATCCAGATCGTCGGCGTCCAGCAGCATGCCGCGGGTGGCGACACCGAGAAAGCCCTCGGCGACCGTGCGGTCGAGCATGTCCAGCAGGGGATTGAAGTAGCCCGCCACGTTCAGCACACCCACGGGCAGCCGGTGGTAGCCCAGCTGCAGCCAGGTCAGGATCTCGAACAGCTCGTCATAGGTGCCGATGCCACCGGGCAGGGCAATGAAACCCTCGGCCAAGGCCGCCATCTTCGCCTTGCGGGTGTGCATGTCGGGCACCACGTGCAGCTCGGTCAGGCCGCGGTGCGCCGCCTCGCGCTCCATGAGCCGAAGGGGGATCACGCCGACGACCTGCCCGCCGGCAGCCAGCGCGGCATCGGCCAGCGCGCCCATCATGCCCACGCGCCCGCCGCCATAGACCACCGCGATGCCGCGCTCGGCCAGGGCTGTGCCCACCGCGCGGGCAGCCGCCAGGTAGCGGGCATCGCGCCCGGGCGAGGCGCCGCAGTAGATGGCGATGCTGTGCAGGCGCCGTGGGCCGGTGGATTCAGACAGGACAGGTGCGCTCATGCCCGGATCATCGCAGGTGCTGATGACGCGCGGGCGACGTCGCGGTGCGCCCCTGGCTGCGCCGAGCTATTCGGCCTTGGCGGCGCGAGCCAGCAACTGTTGCGCGGCTGCCTGCGGGCTGAGCTGCCCTGCCACGATCGAGGCCACGCACGCTGTGATCGGCATGTCGATGCCCAGCTGCGCTGCGCGCCGCCGCACCGCCCCGGCACAGCGCGCGCCTTCGGCCAGAAAGCCGCCGTGCGCCTGACCGTCGCGCGCGAACTCCAGGCCGAAGCGGCGATTGCGCGAAAGCTCGCCAGTCGCCGTAAGAATCAGATCGCCCAGGCCGGTGAGGCCCGCCAGGGTCTCCGGCTTGGCACCGAGCGCCACGGCAAACCGGCTCATCTCGGCCAGACCGCGCGTGATGAGCGCAGCACGCGCGTTCAGACCGAGGTTCAGGCCATCGCACATACCCGTGGCGATCGCGATCACGTTCTTGACCGCACCGCCCACCTCCACACCGGTGACATCGGCTGAGCGGTAGACCCGCAGCGTGGGGCCGTGCAGCCACTGGCTGCCGAGCTGCTGCAGCGCTTCGCTGCTGCTGGCCACGGTCAGAGCGCAGGGCAGGCCGCGGGCCACTTCAGCGGCAAAGCTCGGGCCGGACACCACGCCACACGCCCGTCCGGGCAGCAGGCGCGCGGCCAGTTCATGGGCCATCTCGCCCGTGTCTGCATCCAGGCCCTTGGCCGCCCAAAGCACGGGCACGAGGGTCGGCAGGGAAGCCAGCCTGCCGAACCATTCGGGCAGACCGGCAAACGGCGTCACGAGCAGGACCACGCTCGCCGCACCCAGCACCGCGGCATCTGCCGTGATCTGCAAGGCAGGCGGCAAGGCCACGCCCGGCAGGTAGCGGCCGTTTTTGCGCTCGGCCTGCATTGCGGCCGCCTGAACGGCATCGCGTGCCAGCAGCGTGACACGCGCGGCGGCCGGCGGCGCGACGGACGACGAAAAAAAGGCGACGCTGCGCAGCGCCGCCATGGCCAGTGCCGTGCCCCAGCTGCCGGCACCCACCACCACGAGATGGTTGTTCGGCATGCGGGGCTGCGGCTCAGTTCAGGCTGATCGAACCACTCGTGCCCGCGGTCGCGCCTGCGGCCTGCTGGGCGCCATCCTGCTGGGCCTGCAGCTTGGCTTCGTAGAGCGCCTGGAAGTTCACTTCGGTGAGGTGGATGGGCGGCATGCTGGCGCGCGTGATCGCATCGGCCAGATTGGCACGCAGATAGGGGTAGACGATGCCGGCGCAGACGATCTCGAGCAGCGGCTGGATCTGGTCGGCAGGGACGCCGGCGATCTGGAAGATGCCCGACTGCGTGCCTTCAACCAGATACAGGGTCTTGTCGCCGATCTTGGTGGTGATCGTGGCGCTGGTGCTCACCAGGTAGTGGTTGTCCTGCAGCGCCTCGGCAGCAACGCCAAGCTCCACGTTGGTGGCCGGCTGGCCCTGCTCCAGGAAGATCTGGGGCGCGTTGGGCATCTCGACCGACAGGTCCTTCAGGTAGACGCGGGTGACGTTGAATACGGCTTGCTGCTCGGCTTGCTGCGCCATGATGCTTCCTTGATTGATGCTCGATACAAAAAAGGCTGCGGGTCTGTCCGCAGCCTTCCCTCTCGGCGCCGGAGTGTAACGCTCCCGGCGCAAGCTTTCCGCGTGGCGCGTTCAGCCCGCCAGCAGCGGCGCGAGCCCGCCCTTGCCATCGAGGGCATAGAGGTCATCACAGCCGCCGACATGGGTGTCGCCGATGAAGATCTGCGGCACGGTGCGCCGGCCGGTCTTCTCGATCATCAGGTCCTTCTGGGCCGGGTCGGTGTCGATGCGGATCTCATTGATCTCGGTCACGCCGCGCTGCTTGAGCAGCATCTTGGCCCGCTGGCAGTAGGGGCAGACGGCGGTGGTGTACATGGTGACGGCTTGCATGGGGTGCTCCGAGCCGGTGAAAACAAGGCTTCAGTTGTGTGTCGCGCTCAGGCGGCGCTCTTTACCGTCGGCAGTCCGGCGGTCATCCATCCGTTCAGGCCGCCGTCGAGGTTGTAGACCTTTTCGTAGCCCGCCTTGCGCAGCGCGATCGCAGCCTTGGCAGAGCGCGCGCCGGTGGCGCACATGAGGATGACGGGCTTGTCCTTCTTGCCTGCAAGGGTGGGGTCGGCGGCAAGCTTTTCAAGTGGTACATGCTTGGCCTGCGGGACATGCCCGCGGTCGAACTCGTCCTGGTCCCGCACATCCAGCAGCGCCGCATGCTCTCGATTGATGAGTTGCGTGGCTTCGCTGGCCGAGATGCTCGGGCCGCCTGCAGAACGGCGCAGTGCCGGCCACAGCAGCATGGCCCCCGACAGAAAGGCCACGACGATCAACAGGATGTTGTTGGTGATGAAATCCACGAGGGCTCCTACGGCTGCGGAATGGGGCGCCCTGCAAACGGCGCGCCCCGGCTCGATAAACTGGCGCGCAGTATAGGTTTGCGTCCCGCCCGGACGCCGGCCTGCGCCCTTGAACAAGCCCGTACAGGAAAGCCCTAGATGCCCGCGAAAGCCGCCCACAAGATCGTCTTCATGCGCCATGGCGAGAGCCAGTGGAACCTGGAAAACCGCTTCACGGGCTGGGTGGATGTGGACATCACCAAGAACGGCTGGCGCGAGGCGGTCACCGCCGGCAAGTTGCTCAAGGCTGAAGGCTTTGCCTTCGATTGCGCCTACACCTCGGTGCTCAAGCGCGCGATCCGTACCTGCTACACGGTGCTCGATGAACTCGACAGCATGTGGGTCCCGGTCACCAAGCATTGGCGTCTGAACGAACGTCACTACGGTGCACTGGCCGGGCTGAACAAGAGCGAAACCGCGGCCAAGTACGGCGAAGAGCAGGTTCACGTCTGGCGCCGCAGCTATGACACGCCGCCGCCCGCGTTGAAGAAAGATTCCACGGATGCCCCGTGGCACGACCGCCGTTATCAGGGCGTCAACAAGAGCGAGCTGCCGCTGACAGAGTGTCTCAAGGACACCGTCGCCCGCGTGGTGCCCTACTGGAATGCAGAAATCGCACCCGCCGTGAAGGCCGGCAATTCCGTGCTGATCACGGCCCACGGCAACTCGCTGCGTGCCCTTATCAAGCACCTGGACGGCATGGGTGATGACGAGATCGTGGCCCTGAACATCCCCACTGCACAGCCGCTGGTGTACGAACTGGACGCGCAGCTGCGCCCGATCCAGCACTACTACCTCGGCGATCCTGACGAGGTGGCACGCAAGCTCGGCAGCGTCGCAGCACAAGGCAAGGCGAAGTAACCAAGCCTTTGCTGCATTGCAACAAGGAATGCGTCCGCGCGCCGCAGGGCCCCGCTGGCGGCACGCTTTCTCCCGCCTGTCCGGGCAGCGCGGGGCACCGTACACTCGACTGAACGTTCTGGCGCAATCGTCGTCAGACCCTGCAGTTGCGAAGTGCGCCTTGCGCGCGAGGAAGGTTGCCGGATGAAGTTCAGTGGCAAGGTCGGTTTGGTCGCCGCCGGTGTGGTGGGTGGCGTGTGCATCAGCCTCGGGTTGACCGCCCTGGCACAGCGCGGACCCTCGGGGCCGCTGCCCATCGAAGACATTCGCGCCATCACCGATGTGTTTGACGCCGTCAAGCGCAACTACGTCGAGCCGGTGGACGACAAGAAGCTGCTCAATGGCGCCATCCAGGGGATGCTGCAGGATCTCGATCCGCACTCGCAGTACCTGGATGCAGATGCATTCAAGGATTTGCGCGACAGCACGCAGGGCGAGTTTGGCGGTCTGGGCATCGAGGTCGGGACCGAAGACGGCTTCATCAAGGTGCAGACGCCCATCGAGGACACGCCTGCGGCACGTGCCGGCATCAAATCCGGCGACCTGATCGTGCGCATTGACGACAAGTCCACCAAGGGCTTGAACCTGCAGGATGCCGTCAAGCTCATGCGCGGCAAGCCGGGCACCAAGCTCACGCTGACCGTGAGCCGCAAGGACAATCCGGTGCCGATGGTGTTCACGCTCACGCGCGACGTGATCAAGATCCAGTCGGTACGTGCACGCGACATCGAGCCGGGCTTCGGCTATGTGCGCATCTCGCAGTTCCAGGAGCGCACGGTCGACAACCTGGTCACCAAGCTCAATGAAATCGCTGCCAAGCAGCCGAACCTCAAGGGGCTGGTGCTCGACCTGCGCAACGACCCGGGCGGCCTGCTGCATGGTGCGATTGGCGTGTCCGCTGCCTTCCTGCCCCAGGACAAACTCGTTGTCTACACCGAGGGCCGCACTGAAGAAAACCGTCGCAAGTTCTTTGCTTCCCCAGAGGACTACCGGGGTCTGCGGGACGATCCGCTTCGCAAGCTCAACCCGATGTTCAAGACCGTGCCCATTGTGGTGCTTGTGAACGCGGGCACCGCTTCGGCTTCCGAGATCGTTGCGGGCGCCCTGCAGGATCATGGCCGTGCCAAGGTGATCGGCCAGGCCACCTTCGGCAAGGGCTCCGTGCAGACGATCATCCCCCTGTCGCCCACCACCGGCGTGAAGCTCACCACGGCGCGCTACTACACGCCCAAGGGGCGCGCGATCCAGGCCAAGGGCATCGAGCCCGATTTCGTGGTGAACGAGACGGCACAGGGCGACGTCTACGCCGACCTGTTCATGCGTGAGGCCGACATGGAGAAGCATCTCGTTGGCCGCGACGAGAGGCAGTCGGACGCCAAGAGCGCAGAACAACGCGCCCGCGAACTGGTCGAGCGTGCCGAGCGCATCGAGAAGCTCCGTGCCGAAGGGCGCCGTCCGATCGAGTTCGGCAGCGCCGAAGACTTCCAGCTGGCCCAGGCCTTGAACCTGCTCAAGGGTCAGCCAGTCGTCACGGCCAAGCCCAAGGAGTCGGTTGCGTCTGCCGCCACCGGCGAAAAGACCAAGAAGTAGAGCGCCCTTGCGCTGATCAGGCCCGGTTCTGCCGGGCCTTTTCATTGGCCCGACGCCTGCCGCCGTATCCTCCCGGCCCATGACCGACGACGAACTGCTGCGCTATTCGCGCCACATCCTGCTCGAAGAGATCGGCATCGAAGGACAGGCGCGGATCCGCGCCTCACGCATGTTGGTGGTGGGTGCGGGCGGCCTCGGCTCACCGGTCGCGATGTATCTGGCCAGTGCAGGCGTCGGGCAGATCACCCTGGCGGATCCCGATGACGTGGATCTGACCAACCTGCAGCGTCAGATCCTGCACACGACGCAGCGTATCGGGCAGGCCAAGGCAGTGTCGGGCGCTGCAGCGCTACATGCCCTGAACCCGCAGGTGGCTGTACTACCCCTGATCGAACGTCTGGACACTGCGCGTCTGGCGGAGCTGGTCGCGGCGCACGACATGGTCCTTGACTGCTGCGACAACTTCGCCACCCGGCATGCAGTCAATCGCGCCTGCGTCGTTGCGAGCAAGCCCCTCGTTTCCGGCGCTGCCATCCGGTTCGATGGGCAGGTCTCCGTGTTCGACACGCGCTCCGAACAGGCGCCCTGCTACCACTGCCTCTTTCCAGAGGGCGAAGACGTGGAGGAAGTGCGCTGTGCAGTCATGGGCGTGTTTGCGCCGATGACGGGCATCGTCGGCACGATCCAGGCCGCAGAGGCACTGAAGCTGGCCGCCGGCGTCGGCAGCTCGTTGGCCAGCCGCTTGCTGCTGATCGAGGGGAAATCGATGCGCTTCACCGAGATCGCCGTGCCGCGCGACCCAGGCTGTGCCGTCTGCGCGCCGCTGCGCTGAGGCGCAGGCGACCGCTACTCTTCCTTGCTGGCTTCGATCAAGGTATCGATCAAGGCAGCATTCACAGCCGCAAGAGACATCAGGTTGTCCGTCACGAGCTTGTCGATCAGGGCGCTGTCTCCGGCCTCGACCGCCTCGGCAAGCTGCAGATAGGGCATGTGCGGGCCGGTGCGGTGCACCAGCGCATTGCGCACGTTCTCGGGGACGTTGAGCATCGCAAAGAGCTGCTCGAAGCTCGTGTGGAACAGGCGGTCGAGCTGCGAGAACACGCCGCAGATGAACATTTCGTCGCGCAGCTCCTGATCCACGTTCCGGCCAACCACGCGCTCCATGAACATGCCGCGGCGCATTGAGCTGTACATGACCGGACGCAGCATCACGTCCTTGCTCGAGGTTGCGAGCAGCAGCGCGAGCCAGCGCTTCAGGCGGTTGTAGCCCAGCATCATGACGGCGTGCTTGAAGCTCTGGATCACGACCGACAGGCCGAAGGCCGGCGAGTTGATGTAGCGCAGCAGACGGTAGCCAAGTGCGGGATCCCGCTTCATCACGGGCTCAATCTGTTCGACCGGCACTTGCTGGTCCACCATCTGCATGAGCTTGGTGATGGTCACGAAATCGGGGTTCGAGCTGGCCACCGAACTCGTGCGCAAGACGTCATCAAACGGCCAGCCAATGACGGCATAGCAGTTGCGCGCGAAGCTGGCCTCAAGCGCAGCCACGGTACGAATGCCACTTTGCACAAAAGGAATGCGGCGCGTTGCAGACGCGGTGATGACGCGATTCTCCTCACCGATCCGACGATCCTCCGAAAGATCGACCACCGAGTGCTTGAAGCAATCAAAGAGCTTGGGGTCGAGGGCAGAGGGTGGCACGCCGTAAAGCACCAGCGGATGGCCGACCGCATTGAACGCAGGCAGGTACTCGAAGCACTCCGGGTTCACGGTGTAGGCCGCCGGGATCTCCACGGCAATGGCGCGTGATCCTGGCACAGTGAACAACTGCGGATCGACGTCGGCTCCAGTGATCTGCACCGAGAGTCGGATTTCCTCCTCGGGGACCACATCGCGCAAGGCGCGCACAACGTCGCTCATCGAGGGGCAGGTGCCGTCCGTCCCCGTCACCACCAGACGCATGCCGATCACCTTGCGGTGCCGGTCGATCATCGGGGCATAGCTCACTGTGGCCTGCGCAAGCACGCTGCGGCTGAGAGCGTCGGCAAGACTCAGCTGGGAATCAAATGCACCCATGAATGGCTCCGGTCAGATGTAGTTCATCAGCGACATCTTCGCCACCGAGGCGTAGGTCTTCATCGCTGCTTCAAGAGAGGTTTGTTGTGCGGTGATCTTGCTGATCGCGTCGGCCACGTCGACATCTTCGAGCTTGCTTCTGAAACCCTGGACGGTGTCCGCCTCGCGGCCGGCCGCCATGGCGATCGACTCGCCGGTGCGCATCTGCTCACCCACCTTGGCTCGCGCCACGCTGGCGCGCGACATCCCGGTGTCGATCTCCGCGAGCAATTGCTGCAGCTTGCCGGCATTCATCTGTCCAGGCGCGCTGAGCTGGGTCACCGCATCCTGAAGCGTGGCAAAGATGCTCTTGCGGGTCGAGGGCGCAATCACGAAGCGGTCATTCGCACCGGGCGCACCGCTGACGGTCACCTGCCAGCCATCGATGCCGATGCTCTGGCCGCTGGTGTACGGCTGCGCGGCAGCCAGGGTATTGCCTGTGGTGGTGTTCACCAGGTCATAGGCTGTCCCGGCCGCGTTGAAGCGGATCTCGTAACTGTCACCGGTGAGCAGGGCCATGTTGGTCACGCTGCCGGTATCTGCCCAGGCACGGCCGGTATTGCTTGCCGCTGCCGTGGCCGAGAAGGTGCCGTTGCCTGAAGGCAGTTGCATGAAGATGGCCGATCCATCGAGGCTGCCCAGGGTGTTGGTTGCGGGATCGAGCATCTGGTCGCCAAAGTTGCCGACATAGCTCACGCCGCCCGCGGTGGGCACGAAGGGCGCGCCCTGGCTGCCCACGCCACCGAACAGACGGCCGCCTGCACCGTCCTCGCTGTTGGCAATCGCCAGCAGGCGATTGAATGCACCGCGGATCGCCTCAGCCTGAGCGCGGCGCTCGGCGTCGGAGTAGGCGCCATTGCCTGCAGCCACGAGTGCATCCCGGGCGTCCTGCATGGCACTGGTGGCGTCGGCCAGACCTTGCTCGATCTGCTGGTTCTGGCCTTGTGCGTTGGACAGGACGCGGATGCGCGAGTCGAGCTGCGCCGTGCGCGCGCGCGCCAGCTCGATCTGGCTGGCAGCGGCCGGATCGTCGCCGGGCGTGTTGACGCGCTTGCCGCTGGCGAGCTGGTTCTGCAGACCCACGATCTGGCTTTGCCGCTCGGTGATGGCGGCAATCGACTTCTGGATCTGGAAGCTGGTGGACAGTCGCATGGTGGTTCGCCCTCAGCGTGCAGGCTCAACGGCCCATCGAGAGCAGTTCATCGAAGACCGATTGTGCGGCTTGGATGATCTTGGCGCTCGCTTGATAAGCCTGCTGATAGCTCATCATTTTCGAAAGCTCTTCATCGAGATTGACGCCCGCAACAGACTGCTGCGCGCGCGTGGCGTCCTCGAGCACCTGCTTGGATGCCTCGGCCTCGGAACGCGCGCCGTTGGCGCGAATGCCCACTTCTGCAGACAAGCTTGCGTAACTGGCGGTCAGGGTCTGCCCGTTGGCCAGCGCCGTGGTCTGCAGCGCCGCCAGCGACAGGGCATTGCGATTGTCTGCCGCCGGCTGCGTATTCGGTCCGATGGTGAAGGTATCGCCAGCGCGAGGCTGGCCGTTCAGGCTCAGTGACCAGCCGTTGAAGTTGATCGTCGCGCCCGCGGTGTAGGTCAGACCCGTCGGGTTTCCCGTCCCCGTGCCGGTGACGTTGTAGGTACCGGCGGCCGTGAACGTGATGGTGACGGAGGACGCCAGGTTGGCGTTGGGGCCCAGCACGGTGAGCCCGCCTGCGGTCGCACCCAGATTGCTGCTGCCCGAGGTCACGGCCACCGCCGCGCCCGTCGCGACGCGCAATGGGTCGTTCAGGATGGTCTTCATGTTCGAGGCAGCGCCTGTGACCGCACGAACCGCGAAGCGGTCGCCGGCCTGCGGCGTGCCGCTGCCCGCGCTCAGGGTGATGCCCTCGAAGTTGATTGGCAGCGCGGCGAAAGTGTTGACCTGCCCGTCGTTCAAGCGCCGCAGCGTCCACTGCGTACCGTCAAAGGTGGCTTCATAGTCGGTGCCGGACAATGCCGTCACATCGCTGATGGCGATGTTCATCGCCAGACTGCCGGTATTGGTGCTGCGCGGGTTGGCCGCAGGCGCCGGCACGCTGAAGACCGGCGCGCCGGCCTGCCCCCGCGCATCCAGGCCCAGCGCCTGCTGGTCATTGATCGTCTGAGTGATGACCGTGGCGATCTGTCCGAGCCGCGCGCGCGCCGTCCCGAGATCCTGGTCGCGGAACTGCAGGGTGCCGCCCAGCTTGCCGCCCAGAGAGGGGCCGTCCAGCGTCAGGCGGGCACCTCCGGGTGCGAGCAACTGCGCCACCGTCTTCTGGGGATCGGCGGTGTCGCGCACCATGTCGATCTGCGCACGGTTGCTGCCCACCAGCAGGGTCTGCCCGCCGGCCACAAACAGGTTGAACGTGCCATCTTCCTGCGGCACCACGCTGACACGGATCTGCGCGTTCAGATCTGCAATGAGCTTGTCGCGCGCATCGAGCAGGTCGTTGGGCTGGCCGGTCATGCCGCGCGTGGCGCGGATGCGTTCGTTCAGATCGGCGATCCGGGCTACGGTTTCATTGATGCTCTTGGCACTGTCCGACAGCTGCTGCTCGACTGCGCGGCCGAGCGACTCGAGCTGCTGATCGGTGTTCGACAGCTTGGCGCTCAAATCATTGGCACGCGCCAGGAAGGCCATGCGCACCGCGGTATCGCCCGGGCGGACGGAAAGATCGCGCGCCACCGAGAAGAAGTCGTCGACCCCCTGGCCGATGCTCTGGCCGCCGGTCGGAAACACTGAATCCATACGGGTCATCAGCGCGTTTCGCGCCTCCGCGCCAGCCTGTCCCGCACTGGCACGCTGCACTTCAGAGGTCAGGAACTGGTCGTAGCTGCGCGTGATCGTCTCCAGGCGAACGCCGGTACCGAAGAAGCTTCCCCCGCCGCTGCTCGCTGGTCCGGTGGACTGGATCGTCTGCTGGCGCGAGAAGCCGGGCGTATTGAGGTTGGCGATGTTGTGGCTGGTCGTCTGCAGGCCCGCGTAGGCGGCCTGCAGACCCGTGGTGCCGATGGTGAAGAGACCGGCCATGGCAACGCTCCCTTCAGGCTGTCGTGTTGGTCAAACCGCCGATGCTGCGGCGGGTGGACTGGATGGTGGCCAGCAGCTTGCGGCCGTAGTTCGGATCGGTGGCGTAGCCCGCCTGCTGAATGCTCGCGGCGAACTTCTCGGCGCTGTGCGTGTTGCGCATCGCCTGGTCGTAACGCTGGTTCTGCGAGATCAAGCGGCCGTAGTCGGCAAAGGCCTCGGCGTAGTTGTTGTAGGCACGGAAGGTCTCCACCCGCTTGACCGGCTTGCCGCCCACGTACTCAGTGGTCATCACATCGACCGTGGCGCCCTTCCAGTTCGGCGTGGCCTTGATGCCAAACAGGTTGAAGCTGTTGCGGCCATCCGCGCCGATGATCTCGCGCCGGCCCCAACCGCTTTCCAGGCCGGCCTGCGCCAGCATGAAGTCCGCCGGAATGCCGGCAACCTGCGCGGCGCGCTGTGCCTCGGGTGCCAGACGCGCAATGAAGTTGTCGCGTGCGTCACTGCCGCTGGCCTGCGTTGGGTTCAGTCGGCTCGATGGATCGGCGGGCACGCCTGGAACCGCGCCGCGCAAGGCCTGGGCCTGCGGCGGCCGGATGCTGCCCACGCTGGTGCCCTCGATGGCGGTACCCATCTGCCGCGCCAAGGCCTTCTCGATCATGTCCGCCAGGCCGCCGGGCCGGCCGGCCATGGCCGTGGCCATCTGGCCGTCCAGCATGCCGCGGTAGGTGTCTTCGGCACCTGAGCCCATCAGATCGCTCTTGGGCAGGCTCTCGCGCATGCTCTTCAGGAGCATCTGGTTGAACATGGTCTCGAACTGCACCGCCGCCGCGCGTGTGGCGGCCTTGGGGTCACGCCCGGCCTGATCGCGCAGCGCGTTCAGGCTGTTGAGATCGACAGCGACGCTGCCCTGGTGTCCGATGGCCATCTCAGATCACCTCCAGCTCGGCCTTGAGCGCACCGGCAGCCTTCATGGCCTGCAGGATGATGATGAGGTCCTGCGCGGTGGCACCAAGCGCATTCAGCGCCTTGACCACGTCCTCGAGCTTGGCCGCCGGGCCGACGATGTTGAGCTGACCGGGTTCCTGGCGAATGGCGATGTCCGAGCGCTCGGCCTGAACGGTCTGGCCGTTGGAAAAGGCGCCGGGCTGGCTGACAAGCGGCGTTGTGGTGATCGTCACGCTCAGATTGCCGTGCGCCACGGCGGCCGGGCCGAGGGTGACGCTCTGATTCATGACCACCGAGCCGGTCCGCGCATTGATGATGACCTTGGCTGCAGGCGTACCACGCGTGATGTCCAGGCTTTCGAGATCGGCGAGAAAGCCGATGCGGGCATTCGGCTCGCGCGGCGCCTTCACGCGCAGCACGCGGCCGTCCAGCGCCGTGGCCGTGCCTTCGCCAAACACCTGGTTGATCCGTTCGGCCACCGTGCGCGCGGTGGAAAAGTCGCTCTGGTTCAGCTCCAGTTGCATGAACTCGCCGGACAGCAGCGGCGTGGGCACGGCGCGCTCCACCGTGGCACCACCCGGCACGCGGCCGGCAGACAGGTGGTTGATCTGCACCCTGGAGCCATTGGCCGATGCGCCTGCACCGCCCACGATCACGTTGCCCTGGGCCACGGCATAGATCTCGCCGTCGGCGCCCTTGAGCGGCGTGAGCAGCAGTGTGCCGCCGCGCAAACTCTTGGCGTTGCCCAGGCTGGACACGGTCACATCGATCTGCTGGCCCGGCTGCGAGAAGGCGGGCAGCTGTGCCGTCACCATCACCGCAGCCACATTCTTGAGCTGCAGGTTGGTACCTTGCGGCAGCTGAATGCCCATCTGGCCAAGCATGGACTGCAGGCTCTGCCCGGTGAAGGGCGCCTGGCTGGTCTGATCGCCCGTGCCATCCAGACCCACGATCAGGCCGTAGCCGATCAGCTGGTTGCCGCGCACGCCCTGCCAGCTCGCGAGGTCCTTGAGGCGCTCGGCATGGGCGGCCGGTGCATGAAGCGCTGCAAGCGCCAGCAGGCTGGCGCTCAAGATCGAAAGCATTCGGCCGATTACACGATTACGCATGGCTCATCCTCAAAGCGGCCAGACGGTCAAAAACACGCGGGACAACCAACCCATGGCCTGCGCCTGATCCTGCTGGCCCATGCCGCGCAGCTCGATGCGCGCATCGGCAATGGTGGTGGAGCTCACCGTGTTACCCGGCTGGATGTTCACGGGGTTCACCACGCCGCTCAGACGCATGCGCTCCACGTTGTGGTTCACGCCGATCTGCTTTTCTCCGGCCACCAGCAGGTTGCCGTTGGGCAGCACCTCCACCACCGTGACAGTGATGGTGCCCGTGATCAGGCCCGAGGAGTCGGTGGCACCCTTGCCTTCAAAGCCGTTCTCGCTGTTGGCCCGGGCCCCTGCACGGCCGAAGCTGTTGCCGGCAATGAAGGGCAGTGCACTGATGCCGGCGTTCAGGTCGGTCTTCTTGTCGACCTTGCTGTTGGCGCTCTGGCTGGCCGTGGAGCGTTCGTTGATCTGCACCGTGATGATGTCGCCGACGCGGCGCGCACGGCGATCCTCGAACAGCGGTGTGGACACTCGCGCGTTGTAGATGCTGCCGGTGGCTGCCTGGTGCACGAGCGGGTCGACGGCACTCTGGTTCGGCCGCACCGGCGTGGTGTCGACCACACCCACCTCGGGCCGGCCGACGATGGCGCAGCCGCTCAGCACAGACACCGCGAGCAGGGAGATCAGGGCAAGACGCTTGGTCATGGATGACTCGATTCGAAGCATGGCGGCAATGGAACGGGCTTAGAGCTGCGACAGACGCTGCAGCATCTGGTCCACGGTGGACACGGCCTTGGAGTTGATTTCGTAGGCGCGCTGCGTGGCGATCATGGCCACCAGCTCCTCGACCACGTTGACGTTGCTGGTCTCGATGAAGCCCTGGGCCAGGGTGCCCAGACCGTTGGTGCCTGGCTGGCCCGGCGTGGGCGCACCGGAGGCGGCCGTCTCGCCATACACATTGCCACCCAGCGGATTGAGGCCCGCCGGATTGGTAAAGGTGGCCAGCTGGATCTGCCCCACCGTGTTTGGCGTGGCGCTGCCGGGCACGATCACGGTCACGGTGCCGTCCTGGCCGATCGTCACTTTCTGCGCATTGGCCGGGATGGTGATGGCCGGGTTCACCGGAAAGCCATTGTTGGTGACGAGCTGGCCGTTGGCATCGATCTTGAAGCTGCCATCGCGTGTGTAGGCATTGGTGCCGTCAGGCATCTGCACCTGGAAGAAGCCCAGGCCGTTGACGGCCACGTCATAGGCGCCATCCGTCTTCTGCAGGTTGCCCTGGCCGAAGTTGCGTGAGCTGCCCACGGC
This sequence comes from Burkholderiales bacterium, assembly GCA_027484405.1. Taxonomy (GTDB): domain Bacteria; phylum Pseudomonadota; class Gammaproteobacteria; order Burkholderiales; family Burkholderiaceae_C; genus Piscinibacterium. The sequence goes on along the minus strand of JAIXTA010000165.1, from coordinate 6,965 downwards.
GCGCACACCCGTGCCGATCTGCAGGCCGGTGGGCAGGGTGTTCTGCTGCGTGTTCTGGCTGCCTGCCTGGCGCATGTTCTGGTAGAGCAGGTCTTCGAAGACCACCTGCGAGCGCTTGAAGCCGTTGGTGCCGACGTTGGCGAGGTTGTTGGAGATGTTGTCCAGCTGCAGCTGCTGGCTTTCCATCCCGGTCTTGGCAATCGACAGTGAACGCATCATGGCGGGGCTCCTGGCCCGGCCGGATGCGCAGTCTTGAGAAGCGGCGCTGGCGCGGGCGTGAATATCGGCTGATTGACATGCAGTCTGAAGCAGACGTGCCCCTGCACATGCCGCAATAAGCAGTGCTCTTGCCGCTCAATTGCTGCCCTGAAGACGCCGCTCTATGCCCCGAAAAGAAAAGCAAGATCGGCTCTGGATGCGGCTTTCCAGACCAAAATGCCTGAAGAAGCCCGCCAGACAAGCGAGAAGGCCATTGAGATTCGGGCAGGAAGGGGCCACAGATGGCCACAGACGGACACAGATGAAACCCCTTGGATGCGTGGCGCAGGGATCTGGCCGCGTTGGTCCACAGATTTCATCGGTGTTCATCTGTGGCCATCTGTGGCCCAAGGGTGTTTGGCGCCGCAGCGCTCGCACATCAACCCGTCGGCGACAGCAGGCGCGTGGCGCGCTGGGTGCTGGTGTCGGCGGTGGTCATCATCTTCATCTGCAGCTCGTACTGGCGCGCTGCAGAGATCATGCCGACCATCTGCTCGATCACGTTCACGTTGCTGCCCTCGAGTGCGGCCGGCGTCACTCGGACGTTCTCATCCAGCGGGGCGGCCTCGCCGTCCGGCGTGCGGAACAGCCCGTCCGGCCCGCGCGAGACGGTCTCGGGATTGGTGAGCTTGATGCGGCCGACCTGCTGGGGCGCGCCGTTGCCTACCGTGGCCGTGACCGTGCCGTCCTGGCCGATCTTGATGCGCGCGTTGGCCGGCACGTTGATCGGGCCACCGTCACCGAGCACGGGCAGGCCGTTGCGCGTAACGAGCTGGCCGTTGGCATCCACATCGAGGCTGCCGTTGCGGGTGTAGGCCTCGTTGCCGTCCAGACCCTGCACGGCAATCCAGCCCGGGCCGCTCACCGCGACATCGAGCTCGCGGTTGGTGATGTTGATCTCGCCCTGCTTGTCCGAGTAGCCCAGCGTGGTGTCGAGCGCGAACACGCGTGTGGACGCACCCTCGCCCTGGATCGGCACGGCGCGATGCCGCACCATCTCCGCGCGAAAGCCGGTGGTGTTCGCATTGGCCAGGTTGTTGGCCAGCGAATCCTGCCGCGCCATGGTCGCCTTGGCGCCGCTCATGGCGGAATAGATCATGCGGTCCATGCTGCGTCCTTGCTAGCTCAGGCCAAGGGGCTCAGGTCTTAACGGAGGTTGACGAGGGTCTGCAGCACCTGGTCCTGCGTACGCACGGTCTGGGCATTGGCCTGGTACATGCGCTGCGCGGTGATCATGTTGACCAGTTCACCCGTGAGGTCCACGTTGCTGTCTTCCAGTGCGCCAGCCTGCAGGCCGCCCAAGGCGCCGGAGTTGGGCGCACCGGTCAGCGGCTGGCCCGAGGCCGTGGTTTCCACCCAGGCATTGCCGCCCACGGGCACCAGACCCTGCGCGTTGGTGAAGTTGGAAAGCACGATCTGACCCTGTGCCAGCGTCTGGCCATTGGTGTAGCGGCCCAGGATCACGCCATTGCCGTCAATGGTGAAGCCGGCAATCCGGCCGGCGGCATAGCCGTCCTGGCTGAGCTGCGCCACCGAGAAGTTGTTGCCGAATTGGGTCAGCCGGTCCTGATCGACCGACACGGTCAGCGGCGTGGCTGCACCACCGGTCACCGGGATCGCGACGGACATCGGGTTGCTCGAGCCGGCGGCATTGAAGCTGCCGTCGCTGTTGAAGGCGATATTGCCGGCGCGACCTGTGCCGATCATGGTGCCGTTGGCTGCGGCATAGACGTCCCAGGCGTTGTTGCCGGTCTTGCGGTAGTAGAGCGACAGGGTCTGCGCGTTGCCCAGCGAGTCATAGACCGTCAGCGATGTGGCGCTGTTGTAGGTGGTGGGGTCATTGACGTTGAAGGCCCCGACGGGCGGCGTGTTGCGCGAGTCCAGGTTGGCCGCCACGCCGATCTCTGTGGAGGCGCGCGGCGCCACATCCGAGGTGTCCAGGCGCAGGTCGCGGGCGCCGCCCGTGTTGATCTGGCCGGTGGCGTCGGCCGGAAAGCCGGTCAGACGTGCGCCCTGGTTGTTGACGATGTAGCCCTGGTTGTCCATCTTGAACTGGCCATTGCGGCTGTAGGTCACCGCGCCATTGGTCGACATCCGGAAGAAGCCCTGGCCGTTGATGGCAATGTCCAGCGGATTGTTGGTGGTGGTGATGCCGCCCTGCGTGAACTGCTGGGCAATGGCCGCCACATTGACGCCGATGCCGGCCGACAGGCCGCCCGCCCCGCTCATGGAATTGGCGAACATGTCGGCAAACTCGGTGCGTGAGGCCTTGAAGCCCACGGTGCCGGAGTTGGCGACGTTGGTTCCGATGACATCGAGATTGCGCGATGCAGCGTTCAGACCGGACAGACCCTGCTGGAAACCCATGATTCAGACCTCTCTTGTGAATAGGTGTGGAGTGGCGTGGCTCAGAACACGGCCTTCACGCCGGTGTAGGGCGCGCGATTGCCGTTGGCGAGCAGCAGCTGCACGCCGTTTGCGTCGGCCGTGACACCGGCCACCCGCTGGCCCGTGAGGGCGGTATTGCTGGCCTCGCGGCCGGCGGTGATGCTGGAGACACGCAGGCGGTACTCGCCTTCGGGCGCATCGCGGCCGTCGGCGGTCTTGCCGTCCCAGCTCATGCCGTGCACGCCGGCACTAGTCATGGCGCGCTCCTGCGGCGTGAAGCTGCGCACCACGTTGCCGCGGGCGTCGAGCACCTCGATCTTCACGGCGTCCACATCCATCGGCAGCTCGTAGCCGAAGTTCATGTTGCCGCCGGCCAGGGTGGCGGTGTCGCCGGCCACGAGCACGTTCTTGCCCACGAGCGCGGCGCTCTGCAGGGACTGCAGGGCCGCAAACTGTGCACCCAGGCCCTTGACGGTGTCATTCAGTGAATTGATGCCCTGCACCGTATTGATCTGCGCGAGCTGGCTGGTCATCTGCGCGTTATCCATCGGATTCAGGGGATCCTGGTTCTGCATCTGCGCCACCAGCAGGGTCAGGAAGCGATCCTGGCTGGACTCCTGCGCCTTGCCACCGGTATTCAGTGCAGCCTGCAGGCTCTGGGTGTTGCTGCCCGAGGAAACGGAGCTGAGCATGGTCATGATCCTTACTGACCCATCTGCAGGGTCTTGTTGAGCAATGAACGGGCGGTGTTCATCACCTCGATGTTGTTCTCGTAGCTGCGCGCCGCGGAGATCATGTTGACCATCTCCTCGATCACGTTGACATTGCTGCCTGTCACGTAGCCGGCCTCGTCGGCCAGGGCGTTCTTGGGGTCGTAGACCTTCTTGTGCTCGGCCTCGCTCTCGTTGACGGCCGTGACACGCACGCCCACGCTGGATGCGTCCTGCGCCTGCGTCAGTGCGCTCTGGAACACCACCTGGCGCGCCTTGTAGGGCTTGCCATCCGGGCCGGCCACGGAATCGGCATTGGCCAGGTTGGAGGCCGTCACGTTCAGGCGCTGGCTCTGCGCCGAGACGGCCGAGGACGACACATCAAGAATGCGGAACAGGGACATGGCTCAGTTCTCCTTACTGACCCTGGATGGCCAGGTTCATGGTGCGCACATTGCCGTTGATGAAGCGCAGCGTGGCCTCGTAGCGCATGGCGTTGTCCATGAAGTTGGCCCGCTCGCGGTTCATGTCCACGGAGTTGTTGTCGGCCGAGGGCTGCTCGGCGGTGCGATAGAGCAGCTGCGGATTGCCGGGGGCACCGGTCTCGCCCTGTGCGTTCATGTGCCTTGCGTTGGTGGCCAGCACCTGCCCACCTGCGGCCGACCCTGCCGGCTGGGCGCCGACGGCGGCGCGCATGGCCTCGGTGAAGCGGAAGTCGCGCGCCTTGAAGCCGGGCGTGTCTGCGTTGGCGATGTTCGAGGCGATGACCTGCTGGCGCTGGCTGCGCAGCGTCAGTGCGGTGGCGTGGTAGTCCAGGCCCTGGGTCAGTCGGTCGAACATGGCGTGCTCCTGGTGCGCCGCACGGGTACGTGCGGCAAATCGGTTCAGGATTTCGGCACTTGCGGAACATGAGGCCCTCAAGCCTGCGGCTGCGCTGCCGACAACCTGTTCAGGAATTATTCGATCGGCCCAGCGCGGCCCATCGAAGGAAAAGCGCTGCCTTGGGGCAGCTTTTCGCGTCTGTGCGCGCCCGGCTGCCGGGCTACTGTGCATCGGGCTGAGAGCGCATCGACGCGCCTTCAGCCCTGAACCGATGCACACGTACCTCTTCCGTTTACTCGCGGCGGCTCATCGCGCTGCTGCAGCCGCCGTACTGGCACTGATGGGCACCGGCACCGCGCTGGCGCAGGCAGGCGCGGCAGACAGCGGCGCCGTAGTCAATGCCGATGCCATCACGCAATACATCCTTGCCCAGGCACAGCGGGTCAATGCCGGCCGGGTGGACGTCTCCGTCGGCCAGCTCGACCCGCGCCTGCGTCTTGCCCCCTGCACCCAGATGGAGCCCTTCATTCCTCCAGGCGCCCGCTTGTGGGGCCGCGGCACCATCGGCATCCGCTGCACGGCGGGTGCCAGCTGGAGCGTGAGCCTGCCGATCACGGTGAAGGTCTTCGGCCCGGCACTGGTGACCACGGTGCCGCTGGCCATTGGCAGCGTGCCCGGCCCGGCCGATGTACGCATGGAAGAGATCGAACTGACACGCGAGCCCGGCAGCCCCGTGATCGATCTGGCACAGGTCGCCAATCAGGCGCTCACCCGCCCGCTGGCCCCCGGCCAGAGCCTGCGTGCGGAAATGTTTCGTGCAGCCCAGGTGATCGCCGCCGGAGACCCGGTCCGCCTGCGCGTGGCCAGCGCCGGATTCACCGTGAACGGTGAAGGCCAGGCCCTGAACAATGCCGCTGCCGGCCAGCCGGTGCGGGTGCGGGTGGACAGCGGTCGCATCATCATGGGCACGGCCCGGGCCGATCGCAGCGTGGACATCCGCCTATGAGCAGCCGTGGCGCTCAAGCCGGCCGGATCGCGGCCGATGTCAGGATGAATGCAGCGAATTGGCTGCTTTTCGATTGGAAACATAGCAATCGATCAAGCAGGCCTTCGAATCCGTCCTTCATGGACACTAAAGTTTTCGGCACAGACACCGACAATGGGCTTAAGCAGGTCGAACTGTCGGCCCACCATCCCGAAAAAAGCGGGCGAAAGTAGGAGCAAGAAATGCAAATCAAGAACGGTCAGGACGTACGGGTCGGCGATGTCGCCAGCCGCGCGACCAGCGGGGCCACTGATGCGCGCGCTCCTTCCAGCACGCGTGCCATCGCCAACAACCAGCCGGTCGACAAGGTCGCCGGCTCCGAAGGCGTCAAGTATGAAAGCAGCGTTGCAGGCCTGAGCCAGGCCGGCGGCGCAGAAGGCCCCTTTGACGCCAAGAAGGTCGAGGCCATCAAGGCCCAGATCGCAGACGGCAGCTTCAAGGTGGACAGCGCCAAGGTGGCCGACAAGCTGATTGCCAACGCCATGGACCTGATGGGTGCAGGCAGCGCCGTCAACAAGTAAGCGGCAGCCAAGGCTCTCGAATCACCACCTTCTTTCTCAGAACCACGTTGAAACCAAGCAGCTTTCCCTGAGTGCACCCTGAACACTCGCAGGCGGGGGACGCAAGATGAACATCAACTTGTCCAACCAGACTGCCTCGGCGGTGGCCAGCAAGGCCGCCTCGGAGACACCACCCAACACACAAGCTGCGCTCTGGTCGCAGCTTGCTGTGCTTGCGGCGCAGCAGTCCAAGGCCCTGGCCTCGGGCGACATGCGCGCCATCGAATCCGTCAACGCAGCCATCTCGCGCACCATCCGTGAGGCCGGCAACACCATCGGCACCTCCCCGACCAAGGTTCAGATCAGCATGCCGCCCGAGCTGCGCCAGCAACTCGAGCAAAACCGCGATCTCGCCACCCGCCTGGCTGCCGGCGCCACACGCCGCGTGGACGCCCTCGTCCAGGCCGCCAACGTGGCGCCGACGCCGCCCAGCTACGACGCCGGCGGCAACGTCCAGCGCAACACCGGCAGCCGCTCGCTCGGCGTCGCGTGAGCCCCACCCAGCTGCTCCACAGCGCCTCAGGCCCCGCTCGCGGGGCCTGATTGCCTTTGGCGCAGGCTTCACTGCATAGGGCTTCCCGCTTGTCTGGCGCGGAGCCCGGAGTGTCGCGAAGCACTGCTTCGCGTAGGGCGAAGGTGGAGCCGGGCTGAGTCAAGCACTGCTTGACCCCGGCGAAACGACGAGCGCTTGCAAGCCCGAGGCTCCATTCGCGCCTGCCAGCGCGAACTCCGTTGCGCCACCGGCTGAGCTTTTCGCTTGTCTGGCGCGGCTTTTCAGGCGATTTGCCTTGGAAAGGCGCATGAATGCTGGATCTGATCGTCTCGGACGTGCTAGATCCAACATTCATGCGCCTCTTCAGGCCAAAGTGGCTGGAAACCCGCATCAGACAAGCGAAAAGCGTTCTGAGCCACAGATGGCCACAGATGAACACAGACGAGCTTGAGGCTTGCGTCACGCATCGTCGAGCTGCTGGAGTGGCTGAGCTGGCGCTGCACGCCGCGCGGCGGCACCCCTATCGGTGTTCATCTGTGTGCATCTGTGGCTCAAAGGGCTTTCTCAGGGCCAGCCCTCGCCCGCCCCACGGCCACCGCAAACCCCGCGCTTCTTGCGGCTCGCGTCGTCGTTTCGGCAGCTCATCGCAATGCGGCTGCGTGTTCGAAGGACCTTGCCCACAATGCCTT
>JAIXTA010000189.1 GCA_027484405.1 Burkholderiales bacterium | reverse complement strand
TGGCCGGGGTGCATGAAGCCGTAGGGCAGGGCGGCGTGGGTCTCGAAAGCGATCAGTTGGCCGGGCAGCGAGGTGGGCAGCAGCTGGCTGGCGCGGTTCCAGGCCAGCGTGCCGAGCCAGCTGGCAAACAGGCCGATGGCGAACATCAGGCCCACGAACTTCAGCGGCTCGGGGCCGAGCGCCGCATCAAGTCGTCCTGTGTCAAAGCCGGGCTGGGGGTGGACAGCCAGCCAGAGCATGAAGCCCACCCAGCCCACCGCCGCCAGCGGCAGGGTCATGAGCCCCTGCGCCGTGGCCCAGGCGCGGCTGGCCAGATGCGGGTGGCGCTGCAGCCAGCGCGCGTTGCGGATGGGGTACCAGGTCCAGCAGGCCACGGCCACCACGGTCAGCAGGCCGCCGATCCAATAGGCCCGCACGCGCTCGGGGTCGCTCGTGTCGATGCGCGCAAACTCGGTGTGATTCACCAGCGCAATGCCCGCCGCCATGAGGACCAGCGAGGGTGCGAGCCGCGCCCAGGGCAGGTGCCGGTCGGTCCAGTTGGCGCACACCGCAATCACCACCGGCAGGGTGCCGATGATCACGCTGCCCAGCGGCACGCCCGCCGCCTGGATGCCGGCGGCCAGAAACAGGTAATAGATGATGTTGCCCACCAGCGCGAGCTTGAGCGCCTCCAGCCAATCTGCCCGCGTGAGGCGGGACAGTGCCGCGCGATCCGGCAGCACCAGCAGCAGGGCAATCAGCCCGAAGGCCAGATAGCGCCCGAAGGCCAGCGCCGCCGGCGGGTACTGCGGCAGCATGGCCGGCGCCACAAATACCAAGCCCCACATGAGGCCAGCGGCGAGGGCATAGGCGATGCCGCGGGGGAGGGCGGCGGTTTCACGATCCACGTAGGTGACTTGCATGCCGCGATTGTCGTTGGCGGCTTAGGTCGGGGGCTTGTATGAAATTGCCGGCGCTCACAGACCAGCTAACAGCACGGCGAAGTCGTGCTAACTAGCCTCCGACCGTATGAGGAGCGTTTCGAGTGAAGAACTCGAATCGGCACCCGTACAGATCCTGGTAAAGGATCTTCATGTCGGCCCGCTCGAGCTGCGCAATTTCGTAGAGCCTGACGTGCGGGTCACGGTCGATGAATTGAAACGTGGCGATCAGCATCCTTTCACCTGCGCTCAGCACCGACTCAGACCCAGGCATGCCGTGCTGACTCGCCCAGACTCTGCGATCTGCTAGCCCGAGTGCGTTCATGATCTCGACGGGTGCATCGCCATAGATGTTGGGCGAGAAGGTCTCTCCGTCAACCAGGAATGTTGCGTCAGTTATGAGGGCTGGGCCGATACCCTTATTAAGCAGCCAGATTTCAAGAGAAATCCGTTCGGGATCGAGGGTGCGATGCACAGTCCAGTCAAGTTTGGGTCGAACACTCAACCGATTGTGTTTTCGACCCACGGCTGTTTGCCAGATCGTGACACCGAACGCCAGAAGCGCGATCACCAAGGTTGCAATCGCAGTCACATCTTGTGGTGTCAATGAATTCAAGTTCTGCATTCGACTGGTGCGTTTTCTGTAGGTTGACTGAAGCGTGATTGCTGGATTGTTTGCGACCTGTACGCCCCCGGCGTCACCCCAAACATCAGCTTCATCCACTTCGACAGATGCGCCTGATCGACCAGCCCCACAGCCGTGGCGGCATCGGCGGGCTTGATGCCGCGGGCCAGCAGCTGCTTGGCGCGGAATACGCGGCGGGCCTGCACATAGGTGTGGGGCGTGACGCGCAGCGCGGCCTTGAAGCTGCGCAGGAAGTGGAAGGGGGACAGCCCCGCTTCGCGCGCAAGGCTGTCCAGGTCCAGCGGGTGGGTGAGGTGGGCTTCGATGTAGTCACGCACCCTTGGCAGCCACGCGGGCTCGTGCAGCGTGCGGTTCGCCGGCGCTGAAGCGGCTGCCTGCAAGTGCGGCGCCACGATCTGCTGCACATACTCGGCCAGCAGACCATCGAAGCGCAGCGGGTCATCGCTCGCCATCCAGAGCGCATCCAGCAGCGCCGTGGCTTGCAGACCGCGGGCGGGTGCGTCGATGGCGGCGTTTCTGAAGTGCGGGCTGGCGTGTTCGGGCTGGCCCGTCAGTTCATTGAGCAGCGGCCGCTCGATGTAGATCATCCGGTAGCGCCAACCCTCGTCCGTCTCGGCGCGGCCGGTGTGCAGTTCGTCGTCGTCCATGAGTACGAGCGACCCCGGCCCGGCGAGATGCTCGCTGCCGCGGTAGCGGAAGCGCTCGATACCCCGCTCAACAGCGCCCAGCCCATAGGCGTCATGGCAGTGGGGCCTGAAGGCGTGGTGGACGATGTGCGCGCGGTACAGCTCAATGCCGCCGCGGTGCGCCACCCGCTTGAAGCGGGCGCGGTCGGTGGGCTCGTCAAAGGCCTCCGGTACACCCGCCATGGCGATTGCAGCCGCCGGCGCGGCGCTGTGGGCTGATGCCGGCTGCGGCAGGGCGGGGGCGGGCGTGCATGCCATGGCGCGAGTCTAGGGCCTGTTAACACGACTTCTGCGAGATGCGTTGCGGACCAAAAGGGCCGTGCGCAAGGCGCGCTGCGCAGGCAGGGTACGCCCCTGCCGAGCAGGGGCAACGCAGCGCACGGTCCTTTTGGCCGCAACCCTGCGGGAACCGGTCGGCGGGGCCGGCATGCTGCGTTGCGCTGCATGCGCGTATCGACATATGCGCTGCGCAGCACGCCTTGCGTACCAGCCCCGGCGCCCGGTACGCACTTGCACAAGTCGTGTTAACAGGCCCTAGGCGCGGCCATGCGCAGGCGGCCAGCGCGGGGGGCTGTGTTGGACACCCTGGGCGAGCCTGCGGGGCCTCGGGGCGGCCTCACACTTCCTTCATCACCCGCCGCCCGGCAATCCAGTCCATCCCGCCCGCCCATCGCTACAGCCGGGGGCAGGGCGCGCATCGGCCCGGCACGAAGGGGCTTTCATGCGGCTGCGGCGCATGCCATGCTGCGCGCCCAAGGGGAGACCGACATGGCCAGTACGTCAAGCAGCCTCAGGCAGCGCCTGAACCGGATGTTCAACCTTCGCAGCGGCATGGATGAGCCTGCGGCGATCGATGCCACCATCCGCGAGGGGGTCGAGACCTTCGGCATCAATCTCTGGGTACTCATTCTGGCCATGCTGGTGGCCTCGATCGGGCTGGATGTGAACTCGACGGCGGTGATCATCGGCGCGATGCTGATCTCGCCGCTGATGGGGCCGATCGTGGGCCTGGGCTACGGGCTGGCCGCGCTGGACTTTGCGCTGATGCGCAAGGCCGCGCTGACGCTGCTGATCTTCGTGCTGCTCAGCCTGGGCGCATCGACGCTGTACTTCGCGCTCAGCCCGCTGGCCGTGCCGGGCTCGGAGCTGCTGGCACGCACGCAGCCCTCGCTCTGGGACGTGCTGATCGCCTTCGTGGGCGGCTCGGCCGGCATCATTGCCCTTACGCGCAAGAGTTTCAGCAACGTGCTGCCTGGCGTGGCGATCGCCACGGCGCTGATGCCGCCGCTCTGTACCGTGGGCTATTCGCTGGCCAATGCCCAGTGGAGCTGGGCGCTTGGGGCGTTCTACCTGTTCACGATCAATGGTGTGTTCATCGCCCTGGCGACCCTGCTGTTTGCCAAGCTGCTGCGTCTGCCGCGCACGGCAGCGCCGGCCGAGCGCGCCCGAGGGCTCACCCACCTGGCCACGGCGCTGACCGTGGTGGCGGTGATCCTGCCGAGCCTGTATCTGGCGCGCGAAGTCATTGCCGCCCAGCGCTATGCGCACACGCTGGACACCGTGATCGACGCGACCCAGCGCCTGGCCGACGTGGTCGTGATCGAGCGCCGGGTCCGCCAGGATGCGCGTCGGGTGGAGCTCACGATTGCGGGTTCGCCGCGTGTGAGTGATGTGGAGGCATTGCTGCGCGAGGCGGCGCGGCGCGAGCCCGAGCTGCGCGGCACGAGCTTCATCGTCCGCACCGTGACCGGCCCCCAGATCGATCTGGGCAGTATCCGTGCTGCGCTGGGTGCAGACCTGGCGCGCCTGGCGGCCGATCAGAACGCACAGCTGCGCGAGGAGCTGCTGGCATTGCGCGAGCAGCAGGCCGCCGCGCAGCACCAACGGGCGGAGCTTGAATCGATCACGCGGGAAATGCGCGCCGCGTTCCCGGCGGTGCATGCCGCGCAACTGGGCTGGTCCACCGCGGGCGACACCGAACCCAGGCCGCCCGGGCTGCTGGCGCAGATCCACGCGCGGCCGACGCTGTCCGCCCCGGAGCGCCGGCGTCTGGAGGCCTGGCTGGCGGTTCGCGTACCGGCCAGTGCGGTGTCGGTGAGCTACGCCGTGGCGGGCGCCGCCTCGCGCTGATCCACCGCGCCGGCAGCGCCGCAGGCCAGAGGTCGGCCACGGGTGCAAGCCCCTGTCCGGGGGAAGCGGTTTGGCGGCCGGGCGGCTGAAATTCGGGGCGCACTGCAGTGCCGAATCCGGCATGCCGCATGCAAGACAAGAACCCACTCATCAGGAACCCCGCAATGAATACCACCCGTCTGCTCGCCCTGGCCCTGGCGGCCTCCTGTGCCCTTGCGGCCTGTGGCAAGAAGGAGGCTGCCCCGGCGCCCGCTCCGGCCGCCGCTGCGCCGGCTCCAGCGCCCGCCCCAGCACCGGCTCCGGCCCCGACCCCTGCACCGGCCGCCAAGGCGGCTTGCCCGCTGCTCTCGGCCGAGGAACTGGGCAAGCTCGTCGGTGCGCCGGTGACGGTGGCCAAGGAAGTGGATACCACGTACCTGTCGTCCAACTGCCGCTATTTCGCCAACGACACCGCCATGGGCTACACGGTACGCGTGGAGGTGTACTGGTCCATGGGCAAGGCGAGCTTCGACAACTACTGCGGCCCTTCGGCCAGCGGCATGAGCAAGGTCGATGGTGTGGGCGAGGCGGCCTGCTTCGGCAACGACATCCTCAACGCGCTCAAGGGCGACCAGATGGTGCGCGTGTTCGGCGCGCCCAAGGAGCTCGGCAAGACGCAGGCGAAGGTGACCGAGGTGGCCAAGGCCGTGATCGCCAAGCTCTGAACGCAGCAGCCCGGTGCAGGCGAAGGCTCTACGATGCAGCCTTTGCCCGCGCCGTGCACTGTGTCCTGCGGCCGGGCCCACGGAAAGCCCACCATGCCCGGACCCTCGCACCCCAACAAGCCCAACAAACGCCCCGGCCCGCTGGAGGGCTACGGCTCCAATGTGGACGCCCCCTTCACCGACGAGATGTGCGGCGAGCTGGCCGATGCGCTGGCCAGGCTGGATGAACTCGGTGCCGACGTCATGCCGCTGGAGATGCTCGACGGCTTCCTGGCCGGCGTGCTGGCCGGCCCGCGCTCGATTGCCTTTGACGAGTACCTGCCCGTCATCCTCGGCACCGACAGTCTGGAGGACGCGCCGGTGTTTCCGGACGAGCGCGAGGAGCAGCGCTTTCTGGAGCTGATCCGCTTCCGGGCCAACAACATCGCCTTTGCGCTGGCGCAGGACGATCTGAAGGATCTGTCGGACCCGCGCGCGCTGAGCCCCATCCTGCTCGACTTCGAGGACGAGGACGCCCCGGCTGCAGACGGCGCCGCGCCCGAGGAGGAGTTGCCGCAGCGCGGTGAGCTCTGGGCTGCCGGCTTCCTGGAAGCCAGCGAGACCTGGCCGGAAGACTGGCGCCTGGAGCACGAGGAGATCGAGGAGCCGATGGACGAGATCCTGCGGCCCTTCATCGCCCTGTCCACCCCCAAGGCCGAGTGGCCCGAGGGCATGGCGATCGCCGGCGAGACGCGCGACGACTGGCTGGCCCAGGCCCTCTGGGCCGTGTACGACACCTATGACTTCTATCGCAACGAGGCCCCGCCGCTGACGCGCCCGCCCGTGCGCAAGGCCGCCACGCCCGGCCGCAACGCCCCCTGCTTCTGCGGCAGCGGCAAGAAGTACAAGAACTGCCACGGGGCGACGTGAGCCGCACGCCTGGCGTCGGCAGGCGTCGCCTGCTGGGCGCGCTGCTGATGGCGCCGCTGGGCGCTGCCGGTGTCGGCAACAGTCGAGCGCAGACCGGGGCGGCCTGGCCCACCCAGACCGTGCGCATCCTGGTGCCGGCGCCGCCCGGCAGCTCGCCCGACCTCACGGCGCGCCTGCTGGCCAATGCGCTGCGGCCCGGGCTGGGCCAGCCGATCATCGTGGAGAACCGGGCCGGCGCCGGTGGGGCGATTGCCGTGGCCGAGGTGCTGCGTGCCACTGACGGCCATACCCTGCTCATGGGCTTCAACGGGCCGATCACGGCCCTGCAGCACTTGCGCCCGGGCCTGCAGTACCAGCCCCTCAAGGACCTGCAACCGGTGGCGCGGGTGAGCAGCCTGCCCAATGTGCTGGTGGTGCCGGCCAGCCTGAATGTGCGCAGCCTGCCGGAGTTCGTGGCGGCCGTACGCAAGGCCCCGGCGCGGTGGAACTACGCCTCGGTGGGCAATGGCTCCATGTCGCACCTGAGCATGGAGCTGCTCAAGGCCGACGCGGGCCTGTACATCGTGCACATTCCCTTCAACGGCGCGCCCACCGCCGTGCAGGCACTGCTGCAAGGCGAGGTGCAGGCGCTGTTCACGGCCTGGTCGAACGTGCAGGCGCAGGTGGCGGCGGGGCGACTGCGCGCCCTGGCCCTGAGCGACCCGCAGCCCAGCGAGCTCGTGCCGGGTGTGGCGCCGGCCTCGGCGCAGGGTCAACCACGGGTGCAGGCCAGCCTCTGGAACGGTGTGTTTGCCCCAGCCGGCCTGCCGGCGGCAGCCACGGACCGCCTGGGCCGCAGCGTGCTGGCGGCGCTGGCCCAGCCGGAGCTGCGCCAGCGCATGCGGGCCGCTGGCCTGGAGCCGGAGCCGGAGCCGCGCCCGGTGGCGAGCGAAGCTGCCGCGCACCGCCGTGCCTGGGCCGCCGAGCTGGCGGCAGAAAGCAGGCTCTGGGGCCCCGTGATCGCGCGTCTGGGCATCAAGCCGGACTGATACCCGCTGCCGCCCCAAGACTCAGGCTGAAATACGTCATATTCAGCCAAAAATACTTGAATGCGCTTCGTGGGGCTTGTCGCTTGTCTCATGCGGCTTCCAGGGCATACTTCGATGAAGAAATGCACAAAATAGCGCAAAATCGGCCAGAATTTGAAGCAGATGGTCCGCTTGGCCCTTCCCCCTGCGGCCGCCCGGCCCGGGGCCTACTGAAGCGCTTCGGCCGGTGGGGCGGCGAGGGTCTGCACCAGCTCGCGCAGGCGCTCGCGCTGCAGGGGCTTGGTGATGTAGGCGTCAAAGCCGGCGGCCAGGCAGCGCTGCTCATCGCCTTCCAGTGCATCGGCCGTCACGGCCACCACCGGGGTGGTCGGCGGGGTCGTCAGTGCGCCGCCCTGCCATTGCCCGCTGCGCAATGCAGCCAGCGCGGCAAAGCCATCCATGACGGGCATGTGGCAGTCCATGAGCACGAGGTCATAGCGGGCCCGCGCACAGTGCTCCAGCGCATCGGCGCCATCGGTGGCCAGATCGATGCGTGCCGCATCGGCCAGCATGGCTTCGATCAGGGTGCGGTTGATGGCGTTGTCGTCGGCCACCAGCACATGCGGCAGCACGGTCTGCGGTGTTGCGGCTGAGGTGGCGCCTGATTCGGCGGCGGATTGGGAGGCTGCGGCATCGGCCTCCGCTGCCGGGTGGTGGGCGGGCGGTGTGGCGGTGGCGTCCGCATCGCCGGGCAGCTCAGTGTGCGGCGTCGCGCCGGTCTGTGCGGGCGGCGGCTCGGCGGCCGAGGCCTCGGCAATCCTGACGGGCAGCTCCATCCGGAAGGTCGAGCCCTTGCCCGGCGTGCTGCGCACACTCAGGCGGCCGGCCATGAGCTGCACGAGCTGCTGGCTGATGGCCAGGCCCAGCCCCACACCGCCATGGCGCCGGGTGGTGGAGCTGTCGCCCTGCACAAAGGGCTTGAAGATCTCGGCCTGGGCGATCGGATCGATGCCGGGGCCGGTATCAATCACCTCGATCACCAGCGCCGGCTCGCCATTGGCCAGGGCAAAGTTCAGGTGCACCTGCACCTCGCCGACGTCAGTGAACTTGATCGCGTTGGACACGAGGTTCATCAGCACCTGGCGCAGGCGCAGGGCATCGACCTCGATGGCGGCAGGTACGGCGCGCGCCACCGTGCCAATCAGCTTCAGGCCCTTGGCTTGGGCGGGGCGCTGCATCAGCGCGAGCGTGTCATCCAGCAGGCGCTGGGGCAGCACGACGGTCTGCACGATCTTGAGCTTGCCCGCCTCGATCTGCGAGAGATCGAGCACATCATTGAGAATGCCCATGAGCAGCTCGCCGGAGTGCTGCGCAGTCTCCACCAGCTTGCGCGAGGGGGCGGGCAGCGCGTTCACGGGCAGCAATTGCAGGCTGCCGAGCACGCCGTTCATGGGGGTGCGCAGCTCGTGGCTCATGTTCGCCACGAAGCGGCTCTTGGCGCGGTTCGCGGCCTCGGCCTGGTCGCGCGCGGCCTCGAGCTCTGCGGTGCGTGCGCGGACCTCGTCTTCGAGCTTGTCGCGGTAGTGCGCCAGCTCGTAGGCCAGGGCCTGGGTCCGCTCGAGCGCCTGCTGGCGGCTGCGCATGTGCAGGGCGCCCAGCGCGGTGAGCAGGGTGCCGCCCAGGAGAATGACCCAGGGCAGGGCCCGGCCGGCGGAGGTGCTTGCGCCGGCCCAGGCCTGGCTGGGCTGCATGTCCAGCACCCAGCGCCGGCCGCCAAAGTTCAGGTTGACGTTGCAGAAGCCGCTGTCGCCGCAGGCGCGGCGTGCTGCAGCCGGGGAATAGCCGTTGTCATCGGTGGCAGTGTCGCCCAGCAGCTGTTCGGCCTCCGGCGCGTCGGCGTCGCTCAGGCGCAGGCGGATGGGCAGCTCGGTCAGGGACTGCAGGTCGGCCAGCAGGGCCGGCACGCGG